>NZ_JYJG01000245.1 GCF_000955955.1 Lentzea aerocolonigenes | reverse complement strand
AGGTTCCCTTCATCGTTTGATCAGGTGGGGCGGACCATGCGCAGGACCAGGTCGGCGTAGAGAGCGCCGATCTCGTCCGGGGTCCGCTTCCCGCCCGGCTGGTACCAGCGCGCGACGTCGATGCACAGCGACAGCACGGCCAGCGTCGCGCCTTTCAGATCCGGCACGTCGAACGTGCCCTCCGAGACGCCGTCCTCGATGAACGAGCGCATCGTCTGGTCGATCTGCCGGCGCAGCAACGCCACCTCCGCGTGGTGTTCCGGGGAGAGCGCGCCGAGCTCGTACTGCACCACCCGCGCCGTCGTGTGGAACTCCGCGTGCCAGCTCGCGAACGACTTCACCGCGTTGTGCAGCCGTTCCGTCGCGTCACTGCCCTCGATGGACGACAGTGCGGTGAGCGACAGCTCGTGGCCCACGCGGGAGATGTTGAAGAGCAGCTCCTCTTTGGACCGGTAGTGGATGTAGACGGCTGCAGGCGACATTCCGGCCAGGGAGGCGATGTCACGGGTCGTCGTGGCGTGGTATCCCTTGCCTGCGAACGCGTGCGCGGCTGCGATGAGCATGCGGCGGGCGGCGTCCGGGGTGACGGTGCGCCACGTCTCGTCGAGCAGCGCGAACTCGTCCAGTCCGGTCGTCGTCATGGGCCCGCTCCTCGCGTGTTGACAGGTGATGAATCGTACTGCACGCTAAGCGGGCGCTTAGCGCTAAGCAACCGCTTAGTATGGAGGTAGTCGTGCAGCGGACGCTGTTCAACGAGGATCACGCCGCGTTCCGGGAGTCGGCGAAAGCGTTCGTCGAGCGCACGATCACGCCGAACGTCGAGAAGTTCATCGAGCAGCGCGTGATCGACAGGGACGTGTGGCTGGAAGCCGGACGTCAGGGCCTGCTCGGCCTGGAGATCCCCGAGGAGTACGGCGGCAGCGGCGCGAACGACTACCGGTTCAACACGGTGTTCGCCGAGGAGCTGTGCCGGGTGAACGCGGCGGTCGCGTCCTCCCTGGGCATCCACGGCGACGTCGTGGCGCCCTACCTCGTCGACCTGTGCACCGAGGAGCAGAAGCAGCGCTGGCTGCCCGGCATGTGCACCGGCGAGATCAAGACCGGCATCGCGATGACCGAGCCCTCCGGTGGTTCGGACCTGGCGGCGCTGAAGACCAACGCCGTGCGTGATGGTGACGACTGGATCCTCAACGGCTCCAAGACGTTCATCACCAACGGCTACACCGCGGACATGATCGTCGTCGCGGCGCGGACCGACCCCTCGAAGGGCGCGCGTGGCATCACGCTGTTCGCCGTCGAGACCGGCATGCCCGGCTTCGAGCGCGGCCGCAAGCTCGACAAGGTCGGCCAGCACCCGTCCGACACCGCGGAGCTGTTCTTCTCCGACGTGCGTTTGTCTCAAGAGCACGTGATCGGCGAAGAGGGCCAGGGCTTCATCTACATGATGGAACGCCTGCCGCAGGAGCGGATCGGCGGCGCGATCTCGAACCTGGCGCACGCGCAGGGCGTCTTCGAGGAGACGCTCGAGTACGTCAAGGAGCGCAAGGCGTTCGGGCAGGCGATCGGCAAGTTCCAGCACAACAAGTTCCTGCTCGCCGAGCTGCGCACCAAGCTGGACGTCTCGCAGGCGTTCATCGACGGTCTGACGATGCAGCACGTGCGCGGCGAGCTGACCGCGGTCGAGGCGGCGCAGGCGAAGTACTGGAGCGCCGACATCGAGAACGAGGTCATCGACGCCTGCGTGCAGCTGCACGGCGGCTACGGCTACATGACCGAGTACCGCGTCGCCCGCGCGTGGATGGACGCCCGCGTCACGAAGATCTGGGCGGGTTCCAACGAGATCATGAAGGAACTCATCGGCCGCGACCTGGGCCTGTAAGGGGTGTCTTGTGGCTGAAGCAGTCATCGTTTCCACCGCGCGTTCGCCCATTGGCCGTGCGCGCAAGGGTTCTCTCGTCTCCATGCGGCCGGACGACCTGGCCGCGCAGGTGATTTCGGCTGCGCTGGGCGACATTCCGGCGTCCGAGATCACGGATCTGCACCTCGGATGTGCCGAGCCGCAGGACGAGCACGGGCAGAACATCGCCCGCCGCATCGCCGTGCAACTCGGGTACGACAACCTGCCCGGCACGACCGTGAACCGGTTCTGCGCCTCTTCGGTGCAGACCGCGCGGATGGCCTTCCACGCGATCAAGGCGGGGGAGGGGCACGGGTTCATCTCGGCCGGTGTCGAGTGCGTTTCCCGTTACATGCACTCGGGTGTGCCGTCGTTCAACCCGTTGTTCGACGAGGCGCAGCAGCGGACTCTCGACACGGCCGCGTCGAACGCTTCGTGGACCGACCCGCGGCTCGAAGGCAAGCTGCCGGACTACTACATCTCGATGGGGCAGACGGCCGAGAACGTCGCCACGCAGATGGGGATCTCGCGGCACGACCAGGACGAGTTCGGCGTGCGGTCGCAGAACCTCGCGGAGAAGGCGATCGCGGACGGGTTCTTCGCCCGCGAGATCACTCCGGTCGTGCTCGCTGATGGCACGGTCGTCGATGCGGACGACGGCCCGCGTGCCGGTGTCACGTACGAGGCCGTGTCTTCGCTGAAGCCGTCGTTCCGGCCAGAGGGCACGATCACCGCCGGCAACTGCTGTCCGTTGAACGACGGCGCTGCCGCTGTGGTGATCATGAGCTCCACGCGGGCGAAGGAGCTCGGGCTCACGCCGTTGGCGCGCATCGTTTCCACCGGTGTGTCCGGGCTTTCGCCGGAGATCATGGGGCTTGGACCGGTCGACGCCACCCGTCAGGCCCTCGGTCACGCCGGTCTGTCCATTTCGGATATCGACCTGGTGGAGATCAACGAGGCGTTCGCGGTGCAGGTGATCGGGAGCCAGCGTGCTCTCGGCATCGACATCGATCGGTTGAACGTGCACGGTGGCGCGATCGCTCTTGGGCACCCGTTCGGCTCGACCGGTGCGCGGATCATGACGACGCTGATCAACGGCATGCAGGCCCGTGACGCGCAGTTCGGTCTTGAGACGATGTGCGTCGGTGGCGGTCAGGGCATGGCGATCATCCTGGAAAGGCTTTCGTAGTGGGCATCCTGGACAAGTTCCGGCTCGACGGGAAGGTCGCGATCGTCACGGGCGCGTCCTCGGGTCTCGGCGTGGCGTTCGCCAAGGGTCTCGCTGAGGCCGGCGCGGATGTCGTGCTCGCGGCTCGTCGTGCGGACAAGCTGAAGGACACGGCGGCTCTCGTCGAGTCCGTCGGTCGGCGTGCCCTCGTTGTGCAGGCTGACGTTTCGCAGCCTGACGACTGCCGTGAGGTCGCTCGTGCGGCTGCCGAGTTCGGCACTGTCGCGGTGCTCGTGAACAACGCTGGTGTCGCGTCGGCGGTGCCGGCTTCGCGGGAGACGCCGGAGGAGTTCCTCGGCGTCATGGACGTGAACCTCAACGGCGCGTACTGGATGGCTCAGGCCGCTGCTGCCGTCATGAAGTCCGGCGGCTCGATCATCAACATCTCCAGCGTGCTGGGGCTGGTGACCGGTGGCATCCCGCAGGCCGCTTACTCGGCGTCGAAGGCCGGTCTGCTGGGGCTGACGCGCGATTTGGCGCAGCAGTGGACCGGGCGCAAGGGGATTCGGGTCAACGCGATCTGCCCCGGCTTCTTCGCGTCGGAGATGACCGACCAGTACCCGCCCGGCTACCTGGAGAAGATGCAGGCAGCTTTGCCCGCCGGGCGCATCGGCGACCCGGAGGAGCTGGCCGCGGCGGTCGTCTTCCTGGCTTCTGCCGCCGGTGGTTACGTGACGGGCGAGACGCTCGTCGTCGACGGTGGCGCGGTCATCGTCTGACCCTGGCCTCGACGTAGAGCTGAGCGAGTCGTCCGGCGTCGAGCACATCGGCGAACACGTCACGCACTCGCTCGGCCAGCTCGGGCACTGCGAAGCTGTCGCAGAGCAGTGTGGCCGCGTCCATCCCGACGGGGGCGCGGCCCCACTGCTTCCAGTCCAGCAACCCGAAGTCCGGTCCTCTCAGGTTCGCCCAGCGCAGATCGCCGTGCGCCGTCTCCCAGTGCCGCACTGCCGGGTTCACCGAGTTCCCGTAGTGCTGCTGGATCCGGCCGGCGACTTCGGCCTGGTCCGTGCTGAAGCGATCGGTGGGCATCGCCGCGATCGCGTCCGTCGTCTTGCGGAGGTCGATCCACCACTCGTCCGGCAGGCGTAAGGCTTCGGCGGGCGAACACGGTTCGCCTGGCATCAGGGTCATCAGTTCGGCCCGCACCCGCCGCCAGTCGTCCCACTCGCAGACATCGAGAACGTACGGTTTTCGCAGGGCGTCGAACACGTTGGCGGCGAGATTGCCGGTCCAGCAGGCGTCGCCGACCCACTGCTCTTCCTCGGACACGACCCGGAGCCAGCGCGTTCCTTCGACAGGCGCGCCGATCGACCGGTCCAGCCAGCCGAACTCGGGCGGACCGATGAGGGCGAGCCCGAAGTGCCCGGCGGCGTGGGCGAGGTTGCCGAGCATCCACTGCCGGAACCTGATGCCGGCCTGGACGAGCTGTTCGTGCACGAGTTCATTGGTACCGCTTGGAATCCGTCCAAGTAAGTCGGTGGACACGTCGGGGACGATCAGCACGTGATATCACTGGATCAGGTACTGGTCGTCGACGTGGAGTCGACGTGTTGGGAAGGATCGCCGCCGCCCGGTCAGATCTCGGAGATCATCGAGATCGGTCTCTGCCCGCTCGAGGTTTCCACTGGCGTGCGTGGCGAGCGGCGCAGTGTGCTCGTGCGGCCTTCGCGGTCTTCCGTCAGTGCGTTCTGCACTCGGCTGACGACGCTGACTGCCGAGCAGGTTGCTGACGGCGTGACGTTCGCTGAGGCGTGTGCGTTGCTGCGCAAGGAGTTCCGGTCGGATCGGCGGGTGTGGGCGTCGTACGGCGACTACGACCGCAAGATGTTCGAACGGCAATGCGCGGCCTTTGGCGTGGGGTATCCGTTCGGGCCTCGTCACGTGAACGTCAAGACGCTTTTCGTGCTCTCGCACGCGTTGAAGCGCGAAGTCGGGATGGCTGAAGCGATGCGCATCGCCGGCCGCAAGCTCGACGGCACCCACCACCGCGGCCACGACGACGCCTACAACATCGCCGGACTGCTGGCCGAACTGATTTCACCTGTTCGGAGGACTCCAGTCGACGCCGACCGTGCAGACGCGGGTTGAGTCCCGCCACACGCTGATCGCGAACGTGCCCGCCGCCGCTGACACCCGCGCCAGATACTCGGTGGCGCAGCGTCGAGGACGCTGAGCAGGTCAATGTCAGCAAGGGGCTCTTCAAGCGGCTCTCGAAGCTGGCGCTGACCACGGCCGAGTCGGTTGAGTGGATCGAGAAGCTGGCTGCAGAAAGCTAGGCGCCGAAGGGCCTGGCGGACGCCACGGTCGCGGCGCCCGCCTGGGCTGTGTTCCTCGACACCGTCAAGGGCGACCTGTTCAGAAGGTGATGACGTCGGCCGTGTTCGGGTTGGCCTTGCCGGCGAGCACCGACTGCCACACCTCGGCGAGCTCGTCCGGGCCGCTGTGCCGCGCGATGCCGACCCAGCCGCCCGCCTGAGCGGTGAAGGCGTGCCAGGCCGCGCCGAAGCGCTCAGCGAGCCCCTCAGGGCCCCAGTCGGCAGAGCGCTTGCGGAGCTGCTCCGGTGCGAAGAAGAACTGCGAGCGCGAGTCCGACGACGGCTTCTGCTGGGTGAGGCCGATCGAGATGTCCTTGACCAGCGAGTCGCCGAGGCGGTCGTGCAGCGTTGAGCGGACGTCGGCTGAGCCGCTGAAGTCGAGGTACACGCTGGGTTCGACGTCCACCTGAGCGTCGTAGGGGAGCACCGTGTCGTAGAGGCCGAGGCTCTCGGTGAACTCGACGTTGCGCGGCGACGTGAGGCCGACGAGCCGCACGCCCTGGCCGCGAAGGCATTGCGCGGTGCCGAACGCGGTCTTGCTGGACGCCGAGGAGATCACGACCGTGCGGGCGCCGTAGAAGTCGTTGTCCGCCAGCTGGTCGGCGAGCAGGAACGACGTCATGAACAACGGCCGGAACAGGACCTGGATGTCTTCCTGCCGCGGGTCGTAGGCGGCGTCCTGAGAAGTGACGAGGTAGCCGTTGTAGACCGCAGGGAGCTCGGCGCGGTGGTCGGCCGTGTCGACGAAGCCGGACGAGGTGAGCTTGGCGCGCACGACCAGGTGGCTCGACATCGGCAGGTAGCCGTAGACGCGGGTGCCGGCGGGGAGGGAGTCCACTGTGGAGTCGACGACGTCGGCGAAGCCCCACAACGGGATGACGCCACGGCCTTCCGCGGCAACCGGGAAGAACTTCCAGTAGCCGATGAGGTCGCCGATCACGCCGTAGGTGACGTTGTTGGCGGTGAGGCCGACGTGGCTGACCTTCAGCAGCACCTCGCAGTCGCCCAGCTCGGGGGAGAGTTCGTCGTGCAGGACTTCGGTTTTGGTGAGGTCGTCGCGGTCCACGACGACGGTCCAGCGACTGATCATTGCCAGGATTCTCCTTGGTCGGGAGGTACGCTCCGGTCGTGACCGTGCCTGAAAGACTGATCGACGCCGCCACCCGCCTGTTCGCGGACAAGGGGTACGAACGCGTCGCCGTGCAGGAGATCGTGGAGCGCGCCGGTGTCACCAAAGGCGCTATGTACCACTACTTCGGGTCGAAGGACGACCTTTTGCACGAGATCTACGGGCGGTTGCTGCGGATGCAGACCGAACGACTCGACAAGATCGCGGAAGGTGCCGGAGCGATCACCGACCGGCTGCGCGAGGCGGCCATCGACGTGATCGTGACGAGTGTCGAGAACTTCGACGCCGCCAAGGTGTTCTTCCGGTCGATCGATCATCTGTCCGCCGAGAAGCAGAAGGAAGTGCGGGCGGAACGGCGGCGCTACCACGAGAAGTTCCGCGGTCTGGTCGAGGAAGGGCAGCGGGACGGGGTGTTCCGCGCTGATGTCCCCGCGGATCTCGCGACGCACTACTTCTTCGGGTCGTTGCACCACCTGGGTACGTGGTACCGCCCGGACGGGGAGATCCCGGCCGGGCGGCTGGCAGAGCACTACGCGGATCTGCTGATCCACTCGATCAAGGAACAATGACGCTGACGATCTCGGCCACGCAGGCGGGCTTGTCGTTGCCCTCGATCTCGATGACGACCTTGGTCACGAGCTGCTTGCCCAGCGAGATGTCCGAGATGTCCAGCAGTTCGACCGAAGCCCGGACCCTGGCGCCGACGAGCACCGGCTGCGGGAAGCGGACCTTGTTGCTGCCGTAGTTGACGCCCATCTTGATGTTCTTGACGGTGTAGATGTCGCGCACCAGGAACGGGACGAGCGACAGCGTCAGGTAGCCGTGTGCGACCGGGCCGCCGAACGGGCCCTTCTTCGCCTTCTCGACGTCGATGTGGATCCACTGGTGGTCCAGCGTCGCGTCGGCGAACAGGTTGACCTGCTCCTGCGTGACCTCGTGCCACTCGCCGAAACCGAGGTGCTCGCCCTTCGCCGCGACGAGCTCGTCAACACCTTCGAATACGCGCATCGATCAGTCCTTCGGTCCGCCGGCGACGTAGATGACCTGGCCGGACACGAATCCGGCACCCTCGCTGACGAGGAACGACGCGGTGTGCGCGATGTCCTCGGGCTGGCCGACTCGCGCGACCGGGATCGTCTGCGCCGCACCGGCGAGCAGGTCCTCGAACGAGATCTTCATGCGCTCGGCGGTCGCCTTGGTCATCTCGGTGGCGATGAAGCCGGGCGCGATCGCGTTGACCGTGACGCCGAACTTGCCGAGCTCGATCGCGAGGGTCTTGGTGAAGCCCTGCAGACCGGCCTTGGCGGCGGAGTAGTTGGCCTGGCCGCGGTTGCCGAGCGCACTCGTGCTCGACAGGTTGACGATCCGGCCGAAGCCTTCCTTCGTCTGGTAGGCCTGGACGGCCTTGCTCATCAGGAACGCGCCGCGCAGGTGCACGTTCATGACCGTGTCCCAGTCGCTCGCGGTCATCTTGAACAGCAGGTTGTCGCGCAGCACGCCGGCGTTGTTGATCAGCACGGTCGGTGCGCCGAGCTGCTCGGCGACCTTCGCGACCGCGGCGTTGACCTGCTCCTCGTCGGACACGTCGACCTTGAGGCCGATGGCGCGCCCACCGCCCGCGACGATCTTGTCGGCGCCGTCGAGCACACCCTGCTCGTCGAGGTCGAGCAACGCGACGGCCAGGCCGTCCGCGGCGAGACGCTGCGCAACCGCGGCACCGATGCCACGAGCCGCGCCGGTGACGATCGCAACCCTGTCGGCCACGGGTCCTCCTTCGTTGGAGTTCTGGGGATAGCGAGCTAAGCAAGCGCTTAGTAACGTACCTATCAGTCCGCTTGACGTCCAGCGCTGTGCGGACGACCATACCGACTGGTCGGAATGTCGCGAAAGATGGAGGCAGGTGCCCGTGGAACTCACCGGCAAAGTCGCACTCATCACGGGTGGGTCGAACGGCATCGGTGCCGCGTCCGCCCGTCGCCTGGCTTCGCTCGGCGCGCGTGTCGTGGTGGCGGACGTGGACGTTGAGCAGGGCAAACTCGTTGCCGATGAGGTTGGTGGCGTGTTCGTGCGCTGCGACGTGACCCAGCCCGCGGACTCCGCCGAGGCTGTTGCGGTCGCGGTGCGCGAGTTCGGTGGGCTGGACATCGCGTTCCTGAACGCCGGTATCGGCACCGGGTGCTCGCTGGGCGACGACTTCGACGTCGAGACGTACCGCCGCGCGATGGCCATCAACCTCGACGGTGTTGTATACGGTATGCATTACGCACTGCCCGCGGTGCGCGAACGAGGTGGTCAGATCGTCGCGACGGCCTCGATGGCAGGCCTCATGCCGATGCCAGGGGATCCTGTGTACGGCGCGAACAAGGCCGCCGTCGTCGCGCTGGTACGCGCTCTGGGCGGCGCGTACTCGGACGTCCGGGTGAACGCGCTGTGCCCCGCGTTCGCCGACACCAACATCATCACGCCGCTGCGGTCGACGCTCGACGAGATCGGGATGCCGATCCTGCCGGTGTCCGCTGTGGTGGACACGTTCATGTCCATTGTGGAGGGTTCGGGAACCGGCGAGGCCTGGTTCGTGCAGTCCGGGCGCGAGTCGGAGCCGTTCGGTTTCCGGAACCCGCCCGGGCCGCGCGCCGCCGACGGGTCGCGCCTCGAGGCCGCCAAGAAGGACCCCATTTCCATCGCGCTCAAGGAGAGCTGACGTGCGTGCTATTCAGATCACCGAGTTCGGTGGACCCGAGGTGCTCCAGCAGGTGGAGCTGCCCGACCCGGTGCCGGCCGAGGGCGAGGTGCTGATCAGCGTCTCGCGCGCCGGTCTCAACTACGCGGACACGCACCAGGCGGAGAACTCCTACCTGGCGAAGATGACGCTGCCGTTGGTTCCCGGTGGTGAAGTCGTTGGCACGACTGAGGATGGACGCCGGGTCGTCGCGCTGACGAAGAACTCCGGCGGGTACGCGGAGAAGGCCGTCGCTCCCGTGCTCACGACGTTCGACGTGCCGGACGGTGTGGACGACCTCACCGCCCTGTCGTTGATCGTGCAGGGCGCCACCGCGTGGCTGCTGCTGCGGAAGTCGACTCACCAGGAGCCCGGTGAGTCGGTTGTCGTGCACGCGGCTGCCGGTGGCGTCGGCACGATCGCGGTGCAGCTGGCCAAGTTGTGGGGTGCCGGTCGGGTGATCGCCACCGCTTCTTCCGATGACAAGCGGAAGCTGGCGCTCGATCTCGGTGCCGACGTCGCGATCGACTCGCGCGCCGAGGACATGACCGCGGCGTTGATCGAGGCGAACAACGGCCGGCGCGTGGACGTCGTGCTGGACATGACCGGGGGTGCTACCACTGATCAGTCGCTGGTTGCGCTGGCTCCGTTCGGACGCCTTGCGTTTTATGGCATGGCCTCGCGCGAAAGGCCGAAGCCGGTCGATCTTGGAGCGCTGCTCGTGCACTCCACGACCGTTGCGGGTATGTGGCTGCCGCACGCCCTGAGGGTGCGCGACGCCGAGCACGGCACGTTGGCCCACCGGGCGATGGCGGAGCTGTTCCAGCTCGTCGTGGACGGGAAGCTGAAGGCCGTTCCCGGTGGTGAGTACGGGATGGGCGACATCCGGCAGGCGCACGAGGACCTTCGTTCGCGCAAGACCGCGGGCAAGCTGGTGCTCGACCCGTCGCGGTAGCGGTTCGGGCGTCTGCAAGGACTTTGTTGGCGAATTGCAGGGTTCCGTCATGCCCCGGTGTCCGTCCATGAACGGAACCTTCATCGA
>NZ_JYJG01000041.1 GCF_000955955.1 Lentzea aerocolonigenes | reverse complement strand
GCACTACTAGCGCTCATCGAGTGACTCGGGCGCGCAACTCGGCGACGTCGTTGACCGTGATCACGCCGCGATCGGTGGCGATGACGTCCTCATCTCTGAGGAGTTTGAGTGCGCGCACGACCGACTCGCGGGACAGACCCAGTGACACTCCCAAAGCGGCTTGTGAGCCGATGTCGAACCTTATTTGTCCATTATTTGTCCACTCGAACTCGTCGACATAGCGCAACAGCAACTCGGCGATCTTGGTGAACGAGTCGTCGTGCTGGCTGAGAATGGTGCGGACGGACTCGCGCAGGCGTTCGGACACCACCGCGCAGAGAACGCGCAAGGCCCTGGTGCGCTGGTTCAGGTACCGGTTGAAGACGGCGCCCTCGACGATCAGGGCCTGCACCGGTGTCTCGGCCTGGACCGTGGCCGGTCTGGTGTCCTGGTCCAGCACGGTCTGCTCGCCCACGATGTCGCCGGCGAACCGCAGTGCGATGGGCGTCTTGCCGTCGGCGGCCATCAACCGGACGCGGCCGCTGTGCAGGATCGCGACCCAGTTCTCCGCGTCGCCCGCCCGGATCAGGGTGGTGCCGGTGTCGAAGCGGCGCAGGGCGGACACGGAGGCCAGGGCGGTGCGTTCGGCGTCGTCGAGCCTGCGCCAGAAACTGCCCACCCGGTGCCCGGTGGTAATGGCGGCTAAGTGTGGAATGGCCGGCACGCTCGCGCCCCCGTTCGCGCTGTGATGTCATCGACTACATCGTCAGCGCGGAAAGGAACGTAACGCGATGGATCAGACTCTGCTGATCCGGTACATCTCAATACCACTTGAGCTGTACACCGTCGCCTGATCGGACGACTCGAACGCCACCAGGTAACTGGCCGAGTTCGGATTCCGCGTCACCTGCAACGCGAATCTGCCATTCGAGTCCGGGTCACTTGAAATAACGCACGTCATCGGGTCGCCGTTGTCGACAACCGCGCCCTTGTCGTAGTAGAAGCCTTCGCATTGGCCGCCGTTGCCCGTGAACGATTTCGTGCCGGATTTGTCCGACGGATGCCAGTTGCCGACGAGCAGACCGGGGTCGCGCGTGCCGCCCGTCGACGGCGCCCGGTTCCCGTCGAGCCCCGTGCCGTCCTGCGGCACGTCGTCGGACGCGGTGCTGTCGGCCGGCGTGGTGCGGACGATCGACAGCACCACACCCCGGTATTCGTAGAGCAGCCCGTGCGCGATCCAGCCGACGCCGCTGAGCATCAGCAACGCGATCAGGGCAGCGGCGAGCGGATGTCGGCGCACCTGCTGCATGAACATCTTGCGGTGGGCCTGCTCGCGCGGCACCGACAGCCATGCGGTCGCCGCGACGTCCTCGACGCGCACCGCGGTGCGGTGAAACTCGGTGGCGTCGATCTTGTCGTCCCCGTGGCGGGCCATCGACTGGTACAGCGCGTCCGACACCAGCACCGCGCACCCGCGTTCGGCGGACGCTTCGCGGAGCGCGCCGGACCCGGCCAGCCGGGACACGTGGTCGACGTCGGGCCCGGCGTAACCGTTCTCGCCTCCGTGCACCTCACCGGTGTGGACCGCCAGCCGTGCGCCGCGGGACTGCTGGGCGACCAACGCGGCGGCACCGACCAGCACGGCATTCGGGACCTCGGCAGGAACGACGACCAGGACACCGTCGCCGCGGTTCTCCTGCACGCAGAGGTCCCACTCGTCGCCGAGCGCGGCGGCCAGCAGATCGCTCCGGTCCGCTGGTTCCACGACGACCAACGCGGCCGGGAACGGGTAGTCGCTCATGAGCACGATGGAACCCGCGGACCCGGAGCACGAGCGAACACTTCTGCGTCATCGGACGCAGAATCGGCGCAGAATCCGGCGCAGAATCGGACGCGGAAACAGCCCGAGAAGATCAGTCGGGGAGAACGACCGCCACGATCCCGGCCAGGTGCGCCAGCCGTGCCACCTCGGCGGCACGGAACATCGGCCCGCCGGGACGTCCGACGACGAGCACCCGGTCCGGCTTGCCCAGCGGAGTCGCCGCCAGTTCGGTGCCCAGCTCGCGCCAGGTCTCCGGCACCCACTCCTCCTCGCCGTCGAGCACGGTCGCGCGCTCCAGCGGGAACCACGGCGCGTCGGCCATCCGGGTCTCCGGCGCGGCGGACGACGAGGTCAGCCGGTTGATGCCGGTGCCTTCGGGGCCGACGACGACGGCCCAGCCGGCGCGGATGATCTTCGGGACGCCCTCGGTGAAGATCTCGAGGCCCTTGCGCGGGTCGTCGGCGATCTCCTCGACGAGCTCGAGCTCGCGGTGGGTGTCCAAAATGCCTGCGTAGGGGCGCACCGCGTCGACTTCGACGCCTTCGACAGATTCGGCCGCGGTGATCAACGTGTCGGGCAGGCGGCCGGACGGCAGTTCCACCACGAGGTCGTCGATGGCGAGGCCGGCACCGCGTTCCACCACGTCGACGCTGAGTATGTCCGCCCCGATCTCGCCCAAAGCCGTTGCGACCGCGCCGAGGGTGCCGGGACGGTCCGGGAGCTGGACCCGGATCAGGAACGACAAGGTGAACGCCTCCATAGCTCGTGCGCGAGACCCCGCGTCTTGCGCCGTTGCCGGTCGGTGATTCTCGCAGACGCATCCTCAACGCATGACCTGCTGTCCGCGTTGCGGAACGGTTAAGTTGAGAGGTCGGTCAGCGTCCTGCACGGTAACCCGTTCGAAGACCGCACTGACCAGCCCATAGACTCACGGGGTTCCCGATTCGTATCCCGACCCTACGGGGGTTGACAGGAGTGCCCAGCATCTCCCGCGACGAGGTCGCGCACCTGGCGAAGCTCGCCAGGCTGGCTGTTACCGAGGACGAGCTCGACTTGTTCGCCGGCCAGCTCGACGTGATCCTCCAGTCGGTGGCTTCCGTTGGCGACATCGCCACGGCCGACATCCCGCCGACGTCGCACGCCGTTCCGCTGACCAACGTCTTCCGCGAGGACGTGGTCCGTCCGAGCCTCGGTCAGCAGCAGGCGCTCTCAGGCGCTCCTGAAGCCGAGGACGGCCGGTTCCGCGTGCCCCGCATCCTGGGTGAGGAAGCATGACCAACGACCTGATCCACGCCACCGCGGCCGAGCTGGCCGCGAAGATCCACAGCGGCGAGGTCTCGTCCGTCGAGGTCACGCAGGCCCACCTGGACCGCATCGCCGAGACCGACGGGAAGGTCCACGCCTTCCTGCACCTCGACACCGAGGGCGCGCTCGCGCAGGCCCGCAAGGTCGACGACGCGGTCAAGGCCGGCGAGCAGGTAGGCCCGCTCGCCGGTGTGCCGTTGGCGCTCAAGGACGTCATGACCACCGAGGGCGTGCCGACCACGGTCGGTTCCAAGATCCTCGAAGGCTGGCTGCCGCCCTACGACGCGACGGTGACGCGCAAGCTCAAGGAAGCCGGCGTCGTCATCCTCGGCAAGACGAACATGGACGAGTTCGCCATGGGTTCGTCGACCGAGAACTCGGCCTACGGGCCCACGCACAACCCGTGGGACCTGGAGCGCATCCCCGGCGGCTCCGGCGGTGGCTCGTCCGCCGCGCTGGCCGCCCACCAGGCGCCGCTCGCGATCGGCACCGACACCGGTGGCTCGATCCGCCAGCCCGGCGCGGTCACCGGCACCGTCGGCGTGAAGCCCACCTACGGCGGCGTTTCCCGCTACGGCCTCGTCGCGTTCTCCAGCTCGTTGGACCAGGCCGGTCCGTGTGCGCGCACGGTGCTCGACGCCGCGCTGCTGCACGAGGTCATCGCGGGCTACGACCACATGGACTCGACGTCCATCAACACTCCGGTGCCGCCGGTCGTCGCCGCTGCCCGTGAAGGCCTCAAGGGCGACCTGTCCGGCCTGCGCATCGGTGTCGTCACGCAGTTCAGCGGTGAGGGCTACCAGCAGGGTGTGCTGCGCAGCTTCGAGGCCGCCGTGTCGCAGCTCAAGGAGCTCGGCGCGGAGATCGCGGACGTGTCGTGCCCGAGCTTCGACTACGCGCTGCCCGCCTACTACCTCATCGCGCCGAGCGAGTGCTCGTCGAACCTCGCCCGGTTCGACGCCATGCGCTACGGCCTGCGCGTCGGCGACGACGGCACGCGCAGCACCGAGGAGGTCATGTCGCTGACCCGCGAGGCCGGCTTCGGCCCGGAGGTCAAGCGCCGCATCATGATCGGCACGTACGCGCTGTCGTCCGGTTACTACGACGCGTACTACGGCTCGGCCCAGAAGGTCCGCACGCTGATCACGCAGGACTTCGCGAAGGCGTTCGAGAACTTCGACGTGCTCATCTCGCCGACCACGCCGACCACGGCGTTCAAGATCGGTGAGCGCGCGAACGACCCGATGGCCATGTACAAGGCGGACCTCTGCACGATTCCCGCGAACCTGGCGGGCACCCCGGCCATGAGCGTCCCGAGTGGACTGTCCGATGAGGACGGTCTGCCGGTCGGCCTGCAGATCATGGCTCCTGCGTTGCAGGACCACCGCATGTACCGCGTCGGTGCCGCCTACGAAGCCGCTCGTGGCGCGTTCGGAGGTCCGTCGCTGTGAACATCAAGAAGGCAAGGGGCCTCCTCGGCCTCGCGGGCGCCGTCGCCGGAGCCGTGGGAGCGTTCTCCGGCTTCCGCAACGCCCGTGCGAAGAACGACAAGCTGCTGCTGGCGAACGCGATCGCCAGCATCGCGGTGGCGCTCACCGGTGCGGCGCTGGCCGTTCGTGCTCTGCGGAAGGACGAGTTGGCATGACCTCCCTGGTTGAGCTGATGGACTACGACGAGGTCATCGAGAAGTACGACCCCGTCCTCGGTCTGGAAGTGCACGTCGAGCTGCACACCAACACGAAGATGTTCTGCGGCTGTGCCAACGTCTTCGGCGGCGAGCCGAACACGAACACCTGCCCGACGTGCCTGGGCCTGCCGGGTTCGCTGCCGGTGGTGAACGGCAAGGCCGTCGAGTCCGCGATCCGCATCGGCCTCGCGCTCAACTGCGAGATCGCCGAGTGGTGCCGGTTCGCCCGGAAGAACTACTTCTACCCGGACATGCCGAAGAACTTCCAGACGTCGCAGTACGACGAGCCGATCGCCTTCAACGGCTGGCTCGACGTGACGCTGGACGACGGCGAGGTCATCCGCGTCGAGATCGAGCGCGCGCACATGGAGGAGGACACCGGCAAGTCGCTGCACGTCGGTGGCGCCACCGGTCGCATTCACGGTGCCGAGCACTCGCTGCTCGACTACAACCGCGCGGGCGTGCCGCTGATCGAGATCGTCACGAAGATGATCCCGGGCACCAAGGAGCGCGCTCCCGAGGTCGCCCGTGCGTACGTCACGGCGTTGCGCGACCTGCTCAAGGCGCTCGACGTGTCCGACGTCCGCATGGACCAGGGCTCGCTGCGCTGCGACGCGAACGTGTCGCTCTCGCCGAAGACCACCGGCGCGCTGGGCACCCGCACCGAGACCAAGAACGTCAACTCGCTGCGCAGCGTCGAACGCGCGGTCCGCTTCGAGATGACGCGTCAGGCCGCGGTGCTGGAGTCCGGCGGCGAGGTCACCCAGGAGACCCGTCACTTCGACGAGTCCTCCGGCAGCACGTCGCCCGGCCGCAAGAAGGAGACGGCGGAGGACTACCGCTACTTCCCGGAACCGGACCTGGTCCCGATCGCGCCGTCGCGCGAGTGGGTCGAGGAGCTCCGCGGCACGCTGCCCGAGCTGCCCTGGGAGCGCCGCGCGCGCATCCAGAAGGACTGGAACCTCACCGACGAGGTGCTGCGCGACCTGGTCAACGCGGGCGCTCTCGACCTGATCATCGCGACCGTCGAGGCCGGCGCCAAGCCGGACGAGGCCCGCTCCTGGTGGGTCTCCTACCTGTCCCAGCAGGCCAACTCGAAGGGCATCGAGCTCACCGAGCTCGCCATCACCCCGGCCCAGGTGGCACGGGTGATCGAGCTGGTGAACTCGGGCGCGCTGACCAACAAGCTCGCGCGTGAGGCCGTCAACGGCGTGCTCGAAGGCGAGGGCTCGCCGGACGAGGTCGTCGAGAAGCGCGGCCTGAAGGTCGTCTCGGACGACTCGGCGCTGGAGAAGGCGGTCGACGAGGCACTCGCGGCCCAGCCGGATGTGGCGCAGAAGATCCGCGACGGCAAGATCCAGGCGGCCGGTGCGATCGTCGGCGCGGTCATGAAAGCCACCAAGGGGCAGGCTGACGCGGCGCGCGTTCGCGAGATCGTGCTCGCTCGCTGCTCGTAGATACATATTCGAAGCAAGAATCACAAAGGGTCACCTGTTTGTGCAGGTGACCCTTTGTGATCTTAGGCCGACCGAGTGGCTGTTAGCTAAATGAGACGTATACCTGTAGCCGTGTGTGCGACTCTTTTCGACGCACCCATCTGGGGGGATGGGAAGTAAATAGTCCAAACGAGGGGGGAAACCTCATGACCGTCCAGCGCGACAACCTGGATGCTGTTTCCGGAGCCGAAGTGGTCGAGGCCGCCGAGTCCGTGCTCGAGGGCGCGCCGGTCGTCGAACCCGTACCCGTCGAGCCGGCGCCGCCGACCGAGGTGCCGGTCGTCCCGCCGGTGAAGAAGGACGACCCCGAAGTCAAGCCGATGTGCTGCGGCGGCGGTCCCGGGGTTCCCTTCCGGCGTCCGTTGCACATCGCCGAAGGCGGCGTCGACTCGGGCGGCGACGTCGAGCACGACCCGACGTGCCCGAACCACCCGAGCAACAAGGTCAGCCAGTAACTCAGCGTGTGCTGTCCGTCGCCAGGCTCAATGCCTGGTTGGCGGGCAGCGCCATGTGGACACGTGTGGTGTGATGATCACATGCCCGCTCGTGCCCTGGATAGAGCGCGCGAGTTGTACGAGAGAGGTTGGGCGGAACAGGCGAAGTTCCGCTTCCCCTTGGCCACCCGGCTGCTCAAGCGTGCGCTCGTGCGCAGTGAGCGCGCAGACCCGAGCCCGGAACGCGCGGCGATTCGTGCTCGCATCTTCTACACGCTGGGACTTTGCCAGGGCGAGACCAGCGGCATGGAGTTCGCCGTCGAGGCGTTCGACTCCGCTCGCCAGGAGATCGAGACCATCGAGGACACCTCGACCAGGACGCTTCTGAGCGCGAGTGTGGACCACAACCAGGGCCTCATGGTCATGCGCATGGGCCAGCCGGAGTTGGCGGTCGAGTGGTTCACCAGGTTCATCGACTCGGTCCAGGGCGATTTCGACCAGAACGGTGCCGGTGAGAACCGGGCGCTGCTGCAGGTGCTGGTCAACACCTTGTTGAACCGCGGATTTGCGCTGGCGGCGGTGCGCAGGAGCGAACAGGCCATCGCCGACCTCGAACGCGGCATCCGCCTCGCGCGCGAACACGAGCTCGCCCACCTCTACCCGTTCCTGGTGCACGCTTCGGGAAACGTGCACAAGCAGAGCGGTGAGCTGGCGGAAGCCCTGCGCCGCTACGAGGAAGCCGAGCGGATCTTCCGCGCCGATGATCAACCGGCCCTGCTCGCGCGGCTGCAGCTCGACCAGGCAGAGGCCATGCTCATGATCGGACTGTCCGATGAGGCCGGTGAGCACCTCGACCAGGCTCTTCCGGTGATGCGCAAGGAGAAGTTCGGCCAGGAGATCGCCGAGGTCGAGATGTTCCGCGCCTCGGCGGCGTTGCTGGACGGCCAGTTCGACCTGGCGCGCCGGATGGCCAAGCGGTCCGAACGCAAGCTGGTCCGCCGCGGCAGCACGTGGTGGATGATGGCCGGCCTGATCGAGCTGTGGGCGCACGGCAGGCACGCGATGCGCACCAAGCGGATCTCGAACGCGTTGGTGCAGAAGGCGTTGACGCTCTCGGCCGAGCTGTCCGCGAACCACCTCGTCGACGAGTCACGGCTGGCGCTGCTCCTCGCGGCTCGGCTGGAGATCCGCCGGGGCAGGCTCGCGGACGCCGAGGAACTGCTGGAGAAGGTGCCCGGTCCGCGCGCCGTCACGCCGCTCGACCACCGCATGCAACGCCGCCTGGTGCTCGCGGAACTGGCGCTGGCCAAGGGAAGCCGCCGGGCCGCTTTGGCGCACGCACGGAAGGCGTTGGACGAACTGGGCCGGGTGCGCGACCAGCTCGGAGGGCTGGAGCTGGTGTCCGCCACCGCCGTGCACGGCAGGGAGCTGAGCGAGCTCGCGATCAAGCTCGTGCTGGAGGACGCGGACGCCCGCCGGCTCTTCGCGTGGCTGGAACGCACGCGGGCGCAGACCTACAGGTACGAACCGCTGGAGACGAGCGACAACAACGAGGTCGCCGAACGGATCGCCGAGGTGCGCAACCTCAGCTGGGCGATCCTGCGGCACGGTCTGTCCGGCCAGCCGACCGCCGAGCTGCGCGGCAAGCTCGTGAAGGCGCAGCGCGAGGCGAACCGGCTCGGCTGGCACTCGCAGCGCTGGGGCAAGCCGCGGCCGGTCGCCGATCTCGGCGAGGTCGTCGCAGAGCTGGACCAGAAGGCCATGGTCAGCTTCGTCGTGTCGGACGGCGAGATGGCCGCCGTGGTCGTCGCGGGTGGCCGCGCCAGCCTGGTGCGCCTCGGTCACGCCGCGGAAGCGCTGGAGAGCGCCCAGAAACTCCACTTCGACCTCAACGCCCTGGCGCCGGACCACCTGCCGCCGGCGCTGGTCCAGGTCATCGGATCGTCGGCGCACAGGCAGGCCGACCGGCTCGACGAGCTGCTGATCAAGCCGCTCGCGCACCTCATCGGCGACCGCGAGCTGGTCGTGGTGCCGACCGGGACGCTCTACGCGGTGCCGTGGGGTGTGCTGCCGAGCCTGCACGGACGGCCGGTCGCCACCGCGCCTTCCGCCACGGCCTGGCTCGCCGCCGCCCAGGCGGGCACGCCCAAGACCGACCGCGTGCTGGTGGTGCGCGGGCCGGGATTGCTGTTCGGGCAGGGCGAGATCGACCGGCTCGCGGTGCAGCACGAGAAGGCGACCGTCCTCTCGGGCGACAAGGCGACGGCCGCCGAGGTCCTGACGCACCTCGACGGCGCCGACCTCGTGCACGTCGCGGCACACGGCGAGCACGAGACCGAGAACGCGTTGTTCTCGCGCCTGGAGCTGGTCGACGGGCCGTTGTTCGCGCACGAGCTGGGCCGGTTGCGCAAGCCTCCCGCGCACGTCGTGCTCGCGGCGTGCGAGCTGGCGTTGAACCGGATCAGGCCAGGGGATGAGGCATTGGGGTTCGCCGGGGCGATGCTGGCGGGCGGCACGCGGACCGTGGTGGCCGCGGCCAGCAAGGTCGGCGACGAGGCCAGTGCGGCCGCGATGGCCGACTACCACCGGGCGCTGATCGCGGGGGCGGCTCCGGCCGTGGCGCTGGCAGAGGCGATGGCGAAGGACCCGTTCCGCAGGCCTTTCCTGTGCCTGGGATCCGGCTAGTCCGTTCGAGTGGTTGTCATCGTTCAACAAACTGAACGCGCTGGTCAGCGGTGATTTGTAACCTATTGCTAGCAGCGGTTGGTGAACTTTTCTCGCTCACTCGCGAGATCTTGTGCCACTCTCGTGGTTCAGGTCTTGACCGAGGGGATGCAACGGCCCGCCTATCGGCTCTAGTCGATACGCGGGCCGTTGTGCGAGAAACGACCGCATGCGCAGAACTCTGCTCGCTGTTCTTCTGGCGGTCACCGCGGCGGTGGCGGCGCCCGTCAACGGAACAGCACAACCTTCGAACTCCGACAGAGAGCCGGGAAACGGGCCGGAGCGCAACGAAATCGCTGCTCTGGACACCATCTCGGCACAGGCGATCCAGGCCGAGGGGGAGAACAAGGCTGATCGCCATCAGGGCTATCCGCGTAAGACAACACTCAGGACATACCCCGAAAATCCGGCCGACAAGACCATCAAGCTCAACCTGGCGCCGTATCACTCGCTCGCGCCGAAGCTGAACGCGTTGCAGCAGAAGAGCAACCGGGTCTCGGTCGAGGTCGCCGGCCAGTCAGGACTCGGCCGCGACCTGTACCTGGTCACGCTCACCGCGCCGGAGAGCCCGGCGCAAACCCGTCTGCAGGAACAGTTCCGGGCTTCGATCGAAGAGGGCCGCAAGGTTCCCGCGAGCCTGTACAAGGCGCCGGTGTGGATCAACAACAACATCCACGGCGACGAGTGGGAAGGCACCGACGGCGCGCTGCGGGTGATCGAGCACCTCGCCACGTCGAACGACCGCGACGTGCAGAACCTGTTGCGGCGCAGCAGGATCTACTTCAACCTCACGGCCAACCCGGACGGTCGCGTCGCGGGCACCCGGCAGAACAACGCGGGCTTCGACCTCAACCGCGACTTCGCCACGAGCTCGCAGCCGGAGAACCGGGCGATGCGGGAGATCGTCGAGCACACCCAGCCGTTGATGATGCTGGACGAGCACGGCTACTCGGAGAACACGCTCATCGAGCCGACGACTCCGCCGCACGGCCAGAACTACGACTTCGACCTGTACATCAAGCACGGGTACGCCAACGGTCTCGCGATGGAGAAGGGCGTGCAGGGCCTCGGTCATCCCGAGACCGCACACCCGGAGATCCCGTTCCGCGACTACGACCCCGGCGTGTGGGACGGCTGGGCGCCGATCTACACCGCGCAGTACTCGATGTACCACGGCGCCATCTCGTACACGATCGAGATCCCGCAGCAGGTCAACAGGCAGGCGTACGAGACCTTGCCCGTCGCTGAGCTGCAACGTCGAGCGCTCATCAACACCGACGTGGTCGAGTCCACGATCAAGACCACGATCGACTACGTGGACGACCACCGTTCCGACCTGATCTCCAACCAGGTAGAGATGTTCCGGCGGGGCAAGGCGGGCGAGCCGCAGCGCGAGATCCCGGACGGGTTCGTGCCGGGCTTCGGCCCGGAAGACCGCTACCGCACGGAGTTCCCGCGCGCCTACGTGATCACGGGTGAGCGCTCGGGACCCGCCGCGGCCAGGCTCGTCGACCACCTGGTGGCCCACGACGTGCGCGTCTCCCGTGCCGAAAAGGCGTTCACGCTGGGCGGTAAGCGCTATCCGGCCGGGTCGTACGTGGTCGACATGCACCAGCCGAAGCGGGCGCTCGCGAACGTGATGCTGGAGCAGGGCAGCGACATCAGCGCCAAGGTCCCGGTGATGTACGACATCTCGGGCTGGAGCCACCGTCTGCTGTGGGGCGCGTCCGTCGACATCTTCAAGAACGGCGCGTTCGACTTCCGCGGGCGCGAGGTCGTCGCGGCAGCCCCGACCGGCAACGTCGACGCTGCTCCCGGCGCCGACCTGGCGTTGACGTTGAACGACGCCAAGGACGCCCAGGCCGTCAACGACCTGCTCGGACACGGGATCACGTTGCGCCGCCAGGACGACGGCACGATCGTGGTGCCGGCAGCCGAAAGGCTCGCGGCCGCCGAGGTCGCCGACCGCTACGGCGTGCGGTTCACCACGGCCAAGGCGGGCGGAACGGCGTTGCAGCGCAAGACGATCGCCGCCGCGGTCGGTCCGGACGAGCTGCAGGTGCTGCGGGAGTCCGGGTTCGACGTCCGCACGATCTCCACGGCCGTGCTGAACGCGGGCTTCGACTGGTCGCGGATCGACGTGCTGTTCGTGTCGTCCGGCCTGAACTACCCGCAGCTCAACGCCACCGCGAAGGCCGGGCTGGACGCGTTCCTGCAGCGCGGCGGTGTGGTCACGCGCGGTGCGACGGGCGGCAGGTTCAACGTGGACGCGAAGCTCTTGCAGGCCACGCCGGTCGCGGGCTGGGAGGACGCCAACGGCGTGGTGAACGTGGTCAACGGCACTGGCCCGGTCGGCACCGGCGCGCTGCCGCAGTCGTTCGTCTACTCGCCGCAGTGGTTCACGAACCTCGGCGCGGGAGTCACCGTCGACCAGCGCTACGGCAGCACGGTGATCGCCGCTGGTCACTGGCGTCCGCGTGACAACGGCACCGGCGGCCAACCCGACGCCGCTGGCCAGGCGGCGGTCGTGTCCGGCACGTCGGCGGGCGGGGCGAAGGTGGTGCTGTTCGGCACCGAGCCGATGTTCCGCAACCACACCAAGGGCTTGTACGCCCAGGTGGCGCGGGCGATCTACTGGACCGGATCCCGCTAGGACAGAGCAGGGCGGGGAAGCCCCGACGGCCTTCCCCGCCCTGCTCTTTCAGTACCCCGCTCTAGAGTTCCCCGGCGCCTGGTGGAAGAAACCCGTGCGCCGAGAGGTCGAACCAGTTCCCCTCGGGGTCGATCGCCCGGTACTCCGCGAACGGCCGATCCCCGCCCCGCAGCGCCGGCTTCGGCTCCAGCGTCTCCAGGAACGGCTCGACCGACTCCACCTGGAACCCGAAGTGGTTGAAGCCCGTGGGGACGTCACCGTCCAGACGTTGCTGGATCAGGGCGAGGTTGATGTACCCGTCGGTGACGAAGTGGCTGCCGTCGGGATCGGTGTGGAACAACGACATCCCGAACTTCGAGGTGTAGAAGTCGGCCATCTCCTTCGCGTCCTGCACGACGAACGCGATGTGGCGCAACCGAGGCCTGCTCATTCACTTCCCCTTCGGGATCATGTTGTGGAACGCGGCGATCTCCCACGCGCCTTCGCGCTGCACGACGACGGCCTGCGCGTGGGTGGTGATGCCCGCCGGGGCGATGGACGACGTGACGTGCACGAGCGAGATCCCGTCGGCCAGCGGCCTGATCAGGCTGATCTCCGCAGTCAGCTTGGTGTCGCGGTACGGCCCGGCGAAGAGCTGCCCGTGGCCCAGCGCGACGGCCCGCCGTCCGAACAACTCCTCGCCGCGCACGGTGACGAAGTCGACGTCCTGGGAGAAGACCGAGGCGAACGCGTCACCGTCGCCGTCAGCCCAGCCCTGCTCCATGCGTTGCCACAGTGAATAGATCTGTTCGGTCATGTGAAGTCCTCAGAGGCAGGCGCAGGCACGACGCGTCCCACGCGGCAAGCGAGTAGTAGAGGCCGCCATAGCGGCGTTCGAGGTAGCAGACGACGTTCACGGGCCATCCGCTGTTGCGGAACATGTGCTCGTCCATCGGCGTCGGGCTGTCGCTCAACGGCCGGTCGCGCTCGCACTCGGGCCCGAGCCGGTGCCAGTCCGGGTGCAGGTGGATCGAACCGAGCACGTCCAGGCCGCGGGCGTCGGCCGCGCGCGTGATCGTCAGCAGGTCGGCAGGGTCGAGCCACCACGCGCGCACCGGGTTCTCGTACGCCGTTCCGAACCGCGGCACGATCGTCGACGCGAACTCCTCCCGCGCGGACGGGTCGGTCAGGCGGGCGTTGCGGCCGAACGCGACCTCCTCGACCACGGCCTCGGAACCCGCGCAGCGGCCCAGCAGCACCGCGAAACACGGTCTCGGCTCGTCCTCGGTGATGAACGAGTATTCGGCGGACGCGGCCTCCAGAAACGTTTTCACAGCGCGCTCGGAAAACAGCACCGCATCGGTGTGCGTCGCGCGCTCGGCCAATTCCATCACGGGAGCGAACGTATCGAGACCGCTGCGTCTCACGCGAGATTCCGGAGGGTATTGGGGATATTACATTGAGCGATAACATGAGTCGTATGCGTCTTGAAGTGCGGCACCTCGAACTGGTCGTGGCGATCGCCGACTGCGGCAGCCTGCGCAAGGCGGCCGCGCGTCTGCACCTCACCCAGCCCGCGGTGACGACACAGCTCAAGCGCATCGAGGACCATCTGGGCGGTGCTTTGTTCCTCCGTGCGGCGGACGGGGTGAAGCCCACTCCGGCGGGCGCGGATTTCGTCCAGGAGGCGCGCGTGATGCTCACCCAGCTGGCCGCTCTGCAACGCGTAACGCGCCGTAACACGCAAAGCGCCAGCGCTCCTACCAGGCTCGCCGGAATCCCCGCTTATCACTTCGGACTACTCGTGAGCGCGCTCAAGGACAACGTCACGAGCCGCACCATCAAGGAAACCGGCACGCTCACCGCGTTGCTGACAACGGGTGAACTCGACCTCGCGGTGATGCGTCAATTTCCCGGTACTCCGCTGACCCTTCCGCCGAACGTGGGACACCGCTTGCTCACCCGCGAACCGCTGTTCGTCGGAGTGCCGGAGTGTCACCCGTTCGCGCAGCACGAGGAGATCCCGCTGCAGGCCCTCGCCGACGACAAGTGGGTCATGCCCGAGCCGGACGACAGCGGCATGAACGCCCACTTCGCGCGGGAGTGCGCCAAGGCCGGGTTCGAGCAGCGGATCGCGCACTTCAGCAGCGAGGCGCACGTCGCGTCGACGTTGATCAGGGAGTCGGGCGCGGTGTGCCCGCTCTACCCGGTCGGCGGCACCCCGCCCGGCGTCGCACGGCTGCCGGTCGCCGGAAACCCGCTGGTCCGCGAGGTCGTGCTGGCCTGGCGGCTGGACGCGCCCGTTGCCGAGGAGATCGACGACCTGTGCGAGCAGGTTGCCGCCGGGTATCTCAGGCTGGTCGAGGAGAGCGACGTCTACGCGCGCTGGTGGCGAAACGGCGGAGCGTTGTTCGCTCAGTCCTTGCCGGCGTTCTGACCGGTGCGGACCATGATCGCGACCCGGTCGTCCGACGACACGGGCTGCCCGCCCACCTTGTTGATCGTGCCGATCAGCGCGGACGAGTCGTTCAGCGCCTCGATCGGCCCGATCCGGCCGTAGCCGCTGGGGTCGTCCATCGTCAGGGTCGGCTTGCCGGTGAACGCGCCGGTGGCGTTCATCGGCAGGTTCTGCAGACCGGGGGTCTTCGCCGTGGCCACCCACAGCAGGTCGGTCAGCGACGCGCAGCCCATCACACCCGGCCGGTCCGGCCACGTCCACGCGGCGTCGCCGAGCTTGCCCGGCACGACGCGGTAGACGGCGTCGAAGTTCGCCGACCAGTCCGTGACCCAGATCTTCTGTGCGTCCGCGGACACGCACAGGCCGCCCGGCTGGCGCAGCCCGGACGTGATCACCGCGCTGCCGGCCGTCGGGTTGCCCTGCGCGGGCTTGCCGGAGCCGTCGATGCGCAGCACCTTGCCCGCGAGCGAGTTCGGGTCTGCGGCGAGCGCGGGGTTCCCGGCGTCGCCGGTGGCGACGAGAATCCCGCCCCTGCGGTCGCTGGCCAGCACACCGCGGTTGCCGGACGGTCCCTTGGGGATGCCTGTCAGGATCGGCTTGGGCGTGTCGCCGGGCGCGACCCGCAGCACCCGGTTGTCCGTCGCCGTCGTCACGTAGACGTACGCGAGCTGGTCCTCGGCGAACGTGGCCGACAGCGCGAGCCCGGTCAGCCCGCCGTCGGCCGACGCGTCCACCTCGATCTGCGCGATCACGACCGGGTCGACGTCCTTGGTGACCTTGACCAGGCGCCCGCCGCGTTCCGTCGCGTACGCCGCGACGCCGCCCTGGGCGTCCGCACCGATCGGTGCGACCCCCGTGACGGTGTTCAGGCACGTGGCGATCACCGCCGGGTTGAAGTCCTTGCACCCCTGCGGCGGCGGCACGCTCTGCGGCGTCTGCCCGCGACCAGGCTCGCCCGGCGTCGGCCGGAACTCGCCGGGCAGCTCGGGCTTCGGGCCCGCCTGCGGGGTCAGCTGTGGTTGTGCGCTCCAGCTCGTGGGTGCCGGCTCGTCGGGAAAGCTCGCGCAGCCCCCTGCCAGCAGGCAGGCGGCGGTCAGCAACACGATGGAACGAACCACGACGCCAGGCTATGTGTCCGACCGTGAACCCTGGGTGAATGCCTCCGAAGTGGCGAAATCGACCGAACGCACCCGGTCCAGCAACAGGTCGAGCTCGGCACTCACCACCTCGGGCGCCTCCAGCGGCAGGTAGTGGCTGCACGGCAACACCCTCAGCCGCGCCTGGGGCAGCGCGCCGACGGGACCGGCCATGCTCTCCGTGGTCGCCAGCAGGTCGTCCCGCCCGGCCAGGAGTGTGACCGGGCACACGATCGGGCTGAGGTCCTGGCGCCGCGTCTCGCCCAGCGCGAGCGCCAGCGTGAAGTACCAGCGCCAGTCGTGCTGCAGGAACCGGCCGACCGCGTTCGTCACGGCCTTCGGGTCGCTGCTCGGCTTGATCACGCCGCTGTGCCGCAACAGGAACGTCGTCAGGTCCGTCACCGGGACGCGGTGCAGCACGCTGTCGAGCACCGGACCGGCCTGCTTGAGCACCCGCGTGCCCATGTTGCCGACGAACCGGCGCACGGTCTTGGGGATCACCGGCAGCATCGCGTCGAACGAGTCGCCCGGCGCGCCCGCGACGAGCAGCAGGCCCGCCACGCGTTCCGGATGCCGCAACGCCAGCTCGGCCGCGATCGTGACGCCCATCGACCAGCCCGTGACGACGCACCGCTCGATGCCCGCGTCGTCCAGCACCGCGAGCGCGTCCGACACGTGGTCGTCCAACGAGATGTTGCGCTCGTCGACAGGCCGGTCGGAGCCCATCGTGCCGCGCATGTACCAGCTGAGCAGGCCGCCTCGGTCGGCCAGCGACGGCCACGACTCGGGTCCTGATCCCACGCCGGGGCACATCAGGACGGGAGGGCCGTCACCCTCCGCCTGCCACGTTCGGATCTTCGTGCCGTCCCAGGAGATGACGTCGTGCTCCCGCATGGTCGTCATTGTGTCGTACTGCCGTGGCCGTTGGCCTTTACCCCGTATTCGGTGTCCAGTCGTGAGGCGCCCTGCTGAGCGCCGAAGACGCGGTGAAGGCCGGCGGTCACGGCAGTATGTTTGCTGGGTGACGCTCACCGTGCTCGTGCCAGATGATTTCGGAGTTCAGGCGCTGTCTCAGGTGGACGGTGTCCGGCCTGTTCGCTACACGCCGGGGCAGCCGTTGCCCGCTGACGGGATGGACGCCGAGGTCCTGGTGCCCAAGTTCCTCGCCGGCACCGACCCGCGTGACGTGTTCGCGCAGTTGCCGAACCTGAAACTCGTGCAGCTGCTGAGCGCGGGCGCGGAGAACTTCGTCGGCAAGGTGCCGGACGGCGTGCTCCTTTCGACGTGCCGCGGTGCGCACGGCGGCAGCACGGCCGAGTGGGCGATCGGTGCTCTCCTTGCCATTTACCGAGAGTTCCTCGTTTTCGAACGCGCCCGCGTCGAGGGCCGCTGGGACTACCACCTGACGGACACCTTGCAGGACAAGAAGGTTCTGATCGTCGGCGCCGGCGACCTCGGCGAGCAGCTGCAACGCCGGCTCGAGCCGTTCGACGCCTCGTCGGTGCTCGTCGGCCGCACCGCTCGTGACGGCATCCACGGCGTGGACGAACTGCCGTCGTTGCTGCCGGAGTTCGACGCCGTGGTGATCTTCACGCCGATGACGGAGGAGACCAGGCACCTGGTCGACGCCAAGTTCCTGGCCGCGATGAAGGACAACGCGATCCTGGTCAACGGCGCGCGCGGGCCCGTCGTCGACACGGATGCATTGCTCGCGGAACTGAATTCCGGGCGACTGCGCGCGGCTCTCGACGTGACCGATCCCGAACCACTGCCGTCCGATCATCCACTGTGGACCGCGCCGGGCCTGCTGCTGACCCCGCACGTGGCGGGATCCTGCACGGGACATGCGCATCGCGCATACGCCGTCGTCGCCTCGGAGATCGCTCGCTACGTTGCGGGGGAACGCCCGCGCAACCTGGTGAACGGCGCTTACTAGGGAGCCCCTAGTCCATTAGGGTGAACCTAAGCTGCCGTTCGGATCTCGCGCGCCCGTTTCGAGCCCCCTAGCGTGCGGGCGTGGCTACTCACGACAAAGGCTCGAAGACATCGAGCGCTTTCTCCGACGACTCGTTCTATTCGAGCAGCGGAGGGGGAGTGCACCACTTCGACGACAGCACGACCAGAGTCGACGGGGGCGCCTCCTCGCCGTACGACTCGACGACGAAGGCGTTCGACACCACGGGCTACACCCCGCTGGACAAGTCCACTGTGGACAACCCGGCATTCGCCGACGACGACCCGTTCGACGGCGACCGCAAGAAGTTCGGCTGGACCGCGGGTCCCGACCTCGGTCTGCTCGGCATGCGTGCCGTGCTGGGCGGCATCTTCGTGCTGCACGGCCTGCAGAAGGTCTTCGGTCTCTTCGGCGGCCCCGGCATCAACGGCTTCGCCAAGTCGCTGGAGTCGATGGGTTACCGCGAGTCGGTCGTCCTCGCCTGGGTCACCGGCGTCACGGAGCTCGCGGGCGGCAGCCTGATCGTGCTGGGCCTGTTCACGCCGCTGGCCGCCGCCGGTCTGCTGGCCGTGATGGCGAACGTCATCGCGCTGAAGTACAAGGGCGGCTTCTTCGGCCCCAACGGCGTGGAGCTGGAACTCGCGCTCGCGGGGATGGCGTTCGCGGCGCTGTTCGCCGGGCCCGGCCGGGCCGCGCTGGACTACAACCGCAGCTGGTTCCGCCACCCGGTGGCGGCCGGGTTCATCGCACTCCTGCTCGGAGCAGGCGGTGCGGCGGTGACGTTCTTCGTGTTCCGGTAAGAACCTGTTGTGCGGAAGAACCTGACGGGAGCGCTGCTCCAGCTGTCCCTGCTGGTGATCGGGATTCCGGTCGTCTACCTGGTGGCGCTGCCGTTCGGTCTCACCGCGAAGTCCCTGCTACCGCCGCTCGGCCTGCTCGCGGGCCTGATCGTCAGCGGCGTCATGGTCAAGAAAACGGACCAGCCCGTCAGCGGACCGCTGACGGGCTGGCTCGTGTTCGGCGCCAGCCTCGCGCTGGCGCTCGTCATCTGACGTGTGCAAGTACTACCAACTGGGCAGTTGGTAGTACTTGCAGATGCTTTAACGGCTCGGGTCGCGCACGGCACCGGTCGACGCGTCGGTCGCCATCCGCGCGTACGCCCGCAGCGCACCCGTCACCGGACGGACCCGGTCCACCGGCTGCCACGGCCGCTCCGACGCCTCCATCTTGGCGCGGCGCTCGGCCAGCACGTCGGCGTCGACCAGCAGCTCCAACCGCCGCTCGTGCACGTCGATCAGGATCCGGTCGCCGTTCTCGACCAGGCCGATCGTGCCGCCACCGGCAGCCTCCGGTGAGATGTGGCCGATCGACAGGCCGGACGAACCGCCGGAGAACCGGCCGTCCGTGATCAGCGCGCACTTCTTGCCGAGGCCGGAGCCCTTCAGGAACGCCGTGGGGTGCAGCATCTCCTGCATGCCGGGGCCGCCGGACGGGCCCTCGTAGCGCACGACCAGGACCTCGCCCGCCTGGATCTCCTTGTTCAGGATCGCCGAGACGGCCTGCTCCTGGGACTCGACGACGCGCGCCGGGCCCTCGAAGTGCCACAGCTCCTCGTCGATGCCCGCGGCCTTGATGATCGCGCCGCGCTCGGCCAGGTTGCCGCGCAGCACGGCCAAGCCGCCGTCACGGGTGTAGGCGTGCTCGTTGTCGCGGATGCAGCCGCCGGCGGCGTCGGTGTCCAAAGAGGACCAGCGGTTCGAGGTCGAGAACGCCTCGGTCGTGCGCACACCGCCAGGAGCGGCGTGGAACAGCTCGATCGCCTCAGGAGAAGGCGAGGCAGCGCGGATGTCCCACTTGCCGAGCCACTCCGCGAGAGTCGGCGTGTGCACCGACGTCACGTCGTCGTTCAGCAGCCCGGCGCGGTAGAGCTCGCCCAGCAGCGCGGGGATTCCGCCCGCCCGGTGCACGTCCTCCATGTGGTAGTCGGAGTTCGGCGACACCTTCGAGAGGCACGGCACGCGGCGGGACAGGTCGTCGATGTCCTGCAGCGTGAAGTCGATCTCGCCTTCCTGCGCGGCGGCGAGGATGTGCAGCACGGTGTTCGTCGAGCCGCCCATGGCCATGTCGAGCGCCATCGCGTTCTCGAACGCCTTGCGGTTCGCGATCGACCGAGGCAACGCCGACTCGTCGTCCTCGCCGTACCAGCGACGGCACAGCTCCACGACCACGCGGCCGGCCTCGGAGAACAGCTCGCGGCGCGCGGCGTGCGTGGCCAGCGTCGAGCCGTTGCCAGGCAACGAGAGCCCAAGAGCCTCGGTCAGGCAGTTCATCGAGTTCGCGGTGAACATGCCGGAACAGGAGCCGCACGTCGGGCACGCGGAGCGCTCGACCTCGGACAGCCCGTCCTCACTCACGGCGGGGGACGCAGACGCGGAGATCGCGGTGATGAGGTCGGTCGGCGCGACGGCGACACCCTCGACGACGACGGCCTTGCCGGCCTCCATCGGCCCGCCGGACACGAACACGACCGGGATGTTGAGCCGCATCGCCGCGTTCAGCATGCCGGGCGTGATCTTGTCGCAGTTCGAGATGCACACGATCGCGTCGGCCTGGTGCGCGTTGACCATGTACTCGACCGAGTCGGCGATGATCTCGCGGCTGGGCAGCGAGTAGAGCATCCCGCTGTGGCCCATGGCGATGCCGTCGTCGACCGCGATGGTGTGGAACTCGCGTGCCACGCCACCGGCCTCGCGCACGGCTTCGGCCACGATGTCGCCGAGATCGCGCAGGTGCACGTGACCCGGCACGAACTGCGTGTAGGAGTTGGCGATCGCGATGATGGGCTTGCCGAAGTCGCTGTCCGTCATGCCGGTCGCGCGCCAGAGCGCGCGGGCTCCGGCAGCGTTGCGGCCGTGCGTGGTGGTGCGAGAGCGGAGCTGAGGCACTGCTCCTCCAGATTCAGTTCAAGAAGAAACGCGCGGGACGCCAGGGGTGAGGGCGTCCATCAGTCTGGGAGCGGTGCCTCAAAGGTTACTTGTGCGCAGACTCGCCGAGACCAGCAGATAGGCCAGCGCGAGCGTGATCACGTGCACAACGGTGCACCACAGGCAGATCTTGCCGATGATGAGGAACTCGGCCGCGACCAGGTAGACCACCATCAGCACGCCCACGCCGATCGCGCCCAGCCGCACCCATTTCAACGCCTCGATCCGCCACGCGAACGGGAGGCAGATCACGGTGAGGAACGCGAAGAACGCCAGCCCGAGGAACGCGACCGGGATGCCGAGCAGCGACGACTGCTCGCTCGTGGTCACGGTCTCACAGTCGATCACCGCGTCGGCCGAGCACAGCAACGCGGACGCGTTGAAGTGCGTGTACGTCAGATAAGCCGAGGTCAGCAGGCCTGCGATGGACAGCAGCAGGCTCAGCAGCGGAACTCGTTGGATCACTTCTCCGACTCTACGGACTCTTCCTCAGCGGGTTCTTCCACGACACTCGGGTCCGGCACACGTCCACCGCTGACCACCGACAACGCCGGCAGGTGCATGAACCGCACCGCAGGCAGCGTCACCTCGCTGTCGTCCGTCTTCACGGCCTTCAGCCAGCCCTTCTGGACCAGCCGGATCGACTTCACCTCGTCCCAGCGCACCGTGGTCGAGCCGAAGACGCCGCGGGCGACGAGCGACTCCTCGGTGACGGTGGTGCGGTTGCGGACGACCCACCACGCGTAGCCGAGCGGGATCACGTACAGCGCCTGCAGCCCGGGAATGGCCCACGCCACAGGAGTCACGCAGATGGCGATCAGACCCGCTGCGAGCAGCGCCGTTGCCGGGATGCGAAAGACCAGCTTCTTCACTCGAAGGATTGTTCCACGTCCACGATCCGGGAATTCCATCTCGCAGAGTTGACGCCCTCTTGCCAGAGGCGATAACGTCCGCTCCATGCAGCGCACGCTCGTTCTCGTACTTCTCAGGCGCGTCGACGCCTGAGCCGAACAGCCTGCGTCGACGCGCGACCCTCGCACGACCCAACTTCGGGTTGTCGAGGGTTTTTTCGTGTCCGGACCCCGATACCCACGAGGCAATGAGATGACCAGCGCACCATCGCGACAGGCTTCCGAGCCTTCGTCGCCACGTCCAGGTCCGCGGCCCAAACCGGCCCCGCCCACGGGTGCACCGATTCGTGTAACCGGTGCTCAGTCGCTCGTGCGGTCGCTTGAGGCGGTCGGCTGTGAAGTGGTGTTCGGAATTCCCGGCGGGACGATCCTTCCCGCGTACGACCCGCTGCTGGACTCCACGAAGGTCCGGCACATCCTCGTCCGCCACGAGCAGGGCGCAGGACACGCGGCGACCGGATACGCGCAGGCCACCGGCAAGGTCGGGGTCTGCATGGCGACCTCGGGACCGGGTGCGACCAACCTCGTCACCCCGCTCGCGGACGCGAACATGGACTCCGTGCCCGTCGTCGCGATCACCGGCCAGCAGTCGCGGCCGCTGATCGGCACGGACGCCTTCCAGGAGGCGGACATCTGCGGCATCACGATGCCGATCACCAAGCACAACGTCCTCGTGACCGACGCCGCGGAGATCCCGCGGGCGATCGCGGAGGCGTTCCACATCGCGTCGACCGGCCGACCCGGCCCGGTTCTCGTCGACATCCCCAAGGACGTGCTGCAGGAGCAGACCAGCTTCTCGTGGCCGCCCGAGCTGCGCCTGCCCGGTTACCGGCCGACGACCCGGCCGCACGGCAAGCAGGTCCGCGAGGCCGCCAAGCTGATCGTGGCCGCCCGCAAGCCCGTTCTCTACGTGGGCGGCGGCGTGATCAAGGCGGACGCCCACGCCGAGCTGCTGCGCCTGGCGGAGGACACCGGCATCCCGGTCGTCACGACGCTGATGGCGCGTGGGGCGTTCCCGGACTCGCACGACCAGCACCTGGGCATGCCCGGCATGCACGGCACCGTCGCGGCCGTCGCGGCGATGCAGAAGTCGGACCTGCTGATCGCGCTGGGCGCCCGGTTCGACGACCGCGTCACGGGCCAGCTGAACTCGTTCGCGCCGGACGCGCAGATCATCCACGCGGACATCGACCCGGCGGAGATCTCCAAGAACCGCCGCGCGGACGTCCCGATCGTGGGCGACTGCAAGGAGATCATCACCGAGCTGATCGACGCGGTCCGCACGGAGAGCGAGACGGCCAAGGCAGTCGACCTCACGCCGTGGTGGGACACGCTGAAGTCGCTGCGGGAGACGTTCCCCCTCGGCTACGACTGGCCGGAGGACGGCACGCTGTCGCCGCAGTACGTCATCGAGCGGATCGGCGCGATGTCGCCTTCCGACACGATCTACACGGCGGGTGTCGGCCAGCACCAGATGTGGGCCGCGCAGTTCGTGAAGTACGAGCACCCGCGCACGTGGATCAACTCCGGCGGCCTCGGCACGATGGGCTTCGCCGTTCCCGCCGCGATGGGCATCAAGGCAGGTGAGCCGGGCCGCACGGTGTGGGCGATCGACGGCGACGGCTGCTTCCAGATGACCAACCAGGAGCTCGCCACCTGTGCCATCGAGGGCCTGCCGGTGAAGATCGCCGTGATCAACAACGGCAACCTGGGCATGGTCCGCCAGTGGCAGACGCTGTTCTACGGCGAGCGGTACTCCAACACGGATCTGGGGACGCACAAGCACCGCATCCCAGACTTCAAGCTCCTGGCGGAAGCCCTCGGCTGCGCGGGTCTGCGCGCGGAGTCGCGTGAGGAGGTCGACGACGTGATCGCGAAGGCGCTGGAGATCAACGACCGCCCGGTCGTGGTCGACTTCGTCGTCGGCAAGGACGCCCAGGTGTGGCCGATGGTCGCGGCGGGCACCGGCAACTCCGAGATCATGGCCGCCCGCGGCATCCGCCCCCTGTTCGACGAGGATCTGTGATGACCAGGCACACGCTGAGCGTTTTGGTCGAGGACAAGCCCGGTGTGCTCGCACGCGTCGCCGGCCTGTTCTCCCGCCGCGGCTTCAACATCGAGTCGCTCGCGGTCGGCCGCACGGAATACCCCGACATCTCCCGCATGACGATCGTGGTGTCGGTCGACGAGCTGCCGCTGGAGCAGGTGACCAAGCAGCTCAACAAGCTCATCAACGTCATCAAGATCGTCGAGCTGGAGCCGGCCGCTTCCGTTCAGCGGCAGCTGGTGTTGATCAAGGTTCGTGCGGACGCGACGGTGCGTTCGCAGGTTTTGGAAACTGTTCAGCTGTTCCGCGCAAAGGTCGTCGACGTGTCGCCGGAGGCGGTCACGATCGAGGCCACGGGCACGTCTGAGAAGCTCGACGCGTTGCTGCGCATGCTGGAGCCCTACGGGCTTCGCGAGATCGTCCAGTCCGGCATGGTCGCCATCGGCCGTGGCGCTCGTTCCATCACCGCCACCGCGGTTCGCTAGAAACCCATACAGAAGGAAATACAGTGAGCGTTGAGATCTTCTACGACGACGATGCCGACCTGAGCATCATCCAGGGCCGCAAGGTGGCCGTGATCGGCTACGGCAGCCAGGGCCACGCCCACGCGCTGTCCCTGCGCGACTCGGGCGTCGAGGTCCGCATCGGCCTGCAGGAGGGCTCCAAGTCCCGCGCCAAGGCCGAGGAAGAGGGCCTGGAGGTCGGCACGCCGGCCGAGGTCTCCGCGTGGGCCGACGTGATCATGATCCTCGCGCCGGACACCGCGCAGCGCCACATCTACGCCAACGAGATCGCGGGGAACCTCAAGGAGGGCGACGCGATCTTCTTCGGCCACGGCTTCAACATCCGCTACGGCCTGATCACCGCTCCGTCCGGTGTGGACGTCGCCATGGTCGCGCCGAAGGGCCCGGGCCACCTCGTGCGCCGCCAGTTCGTCGACGGCAAGGGCGTCCCGGCTCTGATCGCGGTGGAGCAGGACGCTTCCGGCAACGCGCAGGCGCTCGCCCTGTCCTACGCCAAGGGCATCGGCGGCACCCGCGCCGGCGTCATCAAGACGACGTTCAAGGAAGAGACCGAGACCGACCTCTTCGGCGAGCAGGCCGTGCTCTGCGGTGGCGCGTCGGCGTTGGTGCAGGCCGGTTTCGAGGTGCTCACCGAGGCGGGCTACGCCCCCGAGGTCGCGTACTTCGAGTGCCTGCACGAGCTCAAGCTGATCGTCGACCTCATGTACGAGGGCGGCATCGCCCGCATGCGCTACTCCATCTCCGACACCGCTGAGTACGGCGACCTGACCCGCGGTCCGCGCGTCATCACCGCCTCGGTCAAGGAGGAGATGAAGAAGATCCTGGGCGAGATCCAGGACGGCACGTTCGCGAACGAGTGGGTCGGCGAGGACGACAACGGCCGCGCCAACTACAAGAAGCTGCAGCAGGAGGGTGAGAACCACCCGATCGAGGCGACCGGCAAGAAGCTCCGCGACATGATGTCGTGGGTCGACCGGCCGATCACCGAGACCGCCTGAGTCTTTTGTCAAGGGGAGGCCCGTGGAGCGTGTGTGACGCTCCGCGGGCCTTTCCGCTAGCTTCACTCCCATGTCAGAAAGTGCGCCGATCTACGACGACAAGGCCCACGTGCGAGGCAACCTGGACCTCCGCGACGCCGAGTGGAAGCGCCCGCCGGAGCCGGAACCGGAAGACGGCCACGTCGAGATCGCCTTCGTCCCGCACACCGACGGCGCCACCTACGTCGCCATGCGCAACTCCAAGCAGCTGGAACCGGTCCTCGTGTTCACGATGGCCGAGTGGGACGCTTTCGTAGCGGGCGCCAAAGACGGGGAGTTCGACGAGCCCTGGTGAGCATCCCCAGGCCGGCGAACTTGTCGCGTGACCGAGGTCCGCGTCCGAAGCGCTGATCCGCTTCCCGCACACGATCGGCACGCCGGCGAGCACCGCACGCCGCGATCAGCGCGGTGGCCGACACGAGCTTCTCGGCACGCAGCTCCTCCACGGCGGAGAACTGCCACCTGAGTTCTGTCAGGCACGTCATGCCCGGAAGCTAGCAAGGGACCCCGACAGCGGTCAGCCGGTTTTCGGACGTGCACGTCGCTGACCTGCGCATTGCAGAAATGGTGCAAGAAACCCGCATGCCCTCTCCCACAAGGTGGTCCCGCACCTTGCACCGGAAGAGGGAGAAGGCCTTGAAGAAGATTCTGGGGACGGCCGCGGCGGTCGCGATCGCCGCCACCGCGCTGGTGATGCCGGGCACGGCGTCGGCGGCCAACTGCGATCCGGACAAGCACGTGCGGATCAACGTGCAGAAGCGCGGCAACTTCGTCGACGCGGTCGGCGGGTTCTTCAACTGCGACCAGGCCACCACGAGCTTCACGATCGCGGTGCAGGAGAAGAAGACGATCGGCTGGAAGGACCACGTCGTCCGGACCGGGGTGTTCCGCACCAACGTCGGCGCCATCACCACGTACACCTGCAACGGCACCAAGACGAAGAAGTACCGCGCCCTGTTCATCACTGGCATCGGCACGCACGAGACGGTGAAGACCTCCGCGAGCATCACCGTGGCCTGCGGATGATCGCCGGCAGGATCGTCGTGGCGGCGGCGGTCGCGGTGGCCGCGTTCACGCTCGTCGGCGCGCCTTCGGCTTCCGCGGCCGTGCTGACCAACCGGTTCAAGCTGGCGGGCACGACGGTGTGCCTCGACGGCACTCTCGCGGACGTTCGTCTCGCGACCTGCGGGCCGGGCGAGCGGCAGCTGTGGCGCTGGTCGACGCCGGGCACCCAGACGTCGCTGCGCCACGTCGGCACCGGCACCTGTGCCCACCACCTGCGCACCGAGGTCGGACTGGCCGCCTGCGGCAGCGCGGCGTCGCAGCGCTGGAAGGTGACCGGGACACCGGACAACCTGCTGATCAAGGCGGCCGACACCGGCCAGTGCCTCGGCAGGACCGCCGCGGCCGGGGTCGGGATGTCGCCCTGCACCGGCGGCGCCGCCCAGCACTGGCAGCGCGCCTAGGGACCCGACGGTGGTGGGCGTGGTGCCGCACCGCACCCGCTCACCACCTTCAGGTCAGATCGCATGTACCGCTCACGGGCTTTCTGTACGGTGCCTTTCGAGCCGCTGTGTCTGGCGGCAGGGGGGTTCCGGACGAGGGGGCGGCGCGTGGCGGTGCTGGTGCGGCTGCTGGGCGAGGTCGGCACGGAGGTCGATGGACGGCTCGTTGACCTGGGCACGCCCAAGCAGCGCTGCGTGCTCGCCGCGCTGGCCGTTGACGAGGGCCGGGTGGTGCCGGTGGAGCGACTGGTCGAGCGGATCTCGGGCATCGAGGGGGCCGCGCGGTCCCGGTCGACGCTGCACAGCTACATCTCGCGGTTGCGACGATCGCTGGCGGATGCGTCGGGCGTGAGCATTGTGCGCCGTTCCGGTGGCTACGCCCTGGTCACCGACGCCGCCGAGCCCGTGACGGACCTGCACCGGTTCCGCGATCTCCGCTCCCAGGCCGGTGTCGACGACGTCCAGGCCGTGAGCGCCTGGACCGAGGCACTGGCGTTGTGGCGCGGGCAGCCGCTGACCGGCGTGGACGGCGCGTGGGCCGAAGCCGAACGGGACAGGCTGGCACTGGAACGCCTGGCCGCCGAGCACGACCTGGCGGATGCCCTGTTGCGACTGGGGAAAGGCGGTCAGCTGGTGAGCGAGCTGTCCGGCCGCAGCGCGCAGCAGCCGTTGGACGAGCGGGTGGCGGCGCAGTACATGCTCGCCCTGCACCAGGCCGGTCGCACGATCGACGCGCTGGAGCAGTACCGGCAGATCCGCGCGCGTCTGGTCGAGGAACTGGGCACCGAACCCGGTACCGCGCTGCACGAACTGCACCAGCAGCTGCTGAGCGCGGACTCCGCTCTCACCGCCGCGGTGCGCAGCCATTCGGTGGTGATCCCGCGTCAACTTCCGATGGCGCCCACGCCGTTCGTCGGGCGCCGCAGCGAACTGGACGTGCTGGACGCCACGGCCGCCGTCACGGCCGTCGTGGGCACCGGCGGTGTCGGCAAGACCTGGCTCGCGTTGCACTGGGCCCACCAGAACGCCGACCGGTTCCCCGACGGGCAGCTGTACGTCGACCTGCGCGGGTTCAGCCCCGACGGCCTGCTGGATCCGACGGCGGCCGTGCGCGGCTTCCTCGACGCGCTGGGCGTCGAGTCCGGCCGCATCCCGATCGAGCCGCACGCGCAGACGGCGTTGTTCCGCAGTCTCGTGGCGGGCAAGCGGATGCTGCTGGTGCTCGACAACGCCGCCGACACCGCCCAGGTCACCCCTCTGCTGCCGGGCAGCGGGTCGTGCACGGTGCTGGTGACCAGCCGCAACCGGTTGCCGGGCCTGGTCACCGGGCACGGCGCCCTGCACGTCTCGCTGGACGTCCTCGACGACGCCACGGCCCACGAGTTGCTCGTCGCGCGGCTCGGGGCCGGGCAGGTCGAGGCCGGACGCGACGCCGCCGACGAGCTGGTGCGGTTGTGCGGAGGGTTCCCGCTGGCGTTGAGCATCATCGCGGGCCGCGTCAGCACCTGTGCCGGCTCGTCGCTGCCCACCGTCGCCCTCGAACTGCGCGAGAGCATGCTCGACGTGCTGGACGAGGGCGACCCGGTGGCGAGCCTGCCGGCCGTGCTCTCGTTGTCCTACAACGCTTTGACCTCGGAGCAGATGCACGCTTTCGTGCTGCTGGCCTGCGCGCCGGGACCCGACGTCGGCCTGCCCGCCGCCTCGGCCCTCACCGGTCTGTCCCACACCCGGACGGTGCTGCGCGGTCTGGAACAGGCGTCGCTGATCAGCCTGGACGCGGCCGGCCGCTACGGCATGCACGACCTGATCCGCCGCCACGCCGCGCTCCAGGAACTGGCTCCGGACGTGCGCGAGGCGGCGTTGCGCCGGGTGGTCGCCTTCTACCTGCACACCGCCCACGCCGCAGATCGCCTCGTGCACCTGCATCGCGTGGACATCGAGCTGGAGCCGCCGGACCACTCGCTCTCGCTGCCCGACGCGGCGGCGGCCATGGAGTGGTTCCGCACCGAGCACCTCTGCGTCCTGGCCGCCCAGCACACCGCGTCGACGCTCGGCCTCGAACGGTCCGTGTGGCAGCTGGCGTGGTCGCTGTCGACGTTCCACCAGCTCCGGGGCCATCACCACGACCAGATCGCTGTCTGGCAGGCCGCGCTGTCCGCGACCGACCCCGACGTCCGCGTGCTCGGCCATCGGCAGCTGGGCATCGCCCACACCGAGCTGGGCAGCTACTCCGAGGCCATGGACCACCTGCGTCAGGCCCTGGCGCTGGCCGAAGAGCAGGGTGACGAGACCGCTCAGGCTCACACCCACACGGTCCTGGCGCGGGCGTACGAACAGCAGGGCGACGACCGCCGGGCGCTGGCGCACTCGATCAGCGCTCTGGACCTCTGCCGCGTCCTCGGCAACCCGGTGTGGGAGGCCCGCGCGCTCAACGGCGTCGGCTGGTCCGCGGCCCGCCTGGGCGACCACGAGCTGGCCCGCGAGCACTGCCTGGCCGCCCTGGACGTCCACCGCGCCCACCACGACCCGTCCGGTGAGGCAGGCGTGCTCGACAGCCTCGGCTACATCGCGCACCTCGCCGGCGACCACGAGGTGGCCGTGGCCCATTACCGCGAGTCGCTCGCGTTGCAACGCGAGCTCGCCTTCGACTACGGCGTCGCGGAGGTCCTGGCCGCACTGGGTGCGCCCCACGCCGCGCTCGGGCAGCACGACGAGGCGCGCGCGGTGTGGCAGGAGGCGCTGGAGATCTACCGGCAGCAGGGGCGGACCGAGGAGGCGGAGCGCATCCAGGAGCAGCTCGACGGCCTGGCCCAGTCACGCTGACGGGAACCACCGCAAACACCGTCCCACCACGCAAGACACACCAGTGACCTGAGACACCCGCCAGATGGCCGTCGCGGCCCCCCTGTCTATGCTCGTTAACAGTCCGGACACATTGCGGTGCTCCGGTCGGCGCGGGCCTGCCGCCTCGACCACGCCCGCGCCCCACGATCCAACCGTTCTGGGAGCGATGTCCGTGACCAACACGAGCCGACCTGTTGTCCTCATCGCCGAGAAGCTCGCACCGTCCGTGCTGGACGCTCTCGGTGATGGCGTGGAAGTGCGTCACGTAGACGGCACCGACCGCGCGGCCCTCCTCGAGGCCGTCGCGGACGCCGACGCCCTGCTCGTGAGGTCCGCCACGCAGGTCAACGCCGAGGTGTTCGCCGCCACCCGCAAGCTCAAGGTCGTGGCCCGCGCGGGCGTCGGCCTGGACAACGTCGAGGTGCCCGCGGCCACGGCCAACGGCGTGATGGTCGTCAACGCGCCGACGTCCAACATCGTGTCCGCCGCCGAGCACGCCGTCGCGCTGCTCCTCTCCGTGGCACGGCAGATCCCGGCCGCCCACGAGACGCTGCAGAACCACGAGTGGAAGCGCAGCAAGTTCAACGGCGTCGAGCTCAACGGCAAGACCGTCGGTGTCGTGGGTCTCGGCAAGATCGGTCAGCTGTTCGCGCAGCGCATCGCCGCGTTCGGTGTCGAGCTCATCGCGTACGACCCGTACGTGTCGGCCCAGCGCGCCGCCCAGCTCGGCATCGAGCTCGTGACGCTGGAGGAGCTGCTGGAGCGCGCCGACGCCATCAGCATCCACCTGCCGAAGACCCCGGAGACCAAGGGCCTGATCGGCGCCGAGCAGCTGGCCAAGGCCAAGCGCGGCGTCATCATCGTCAACGCCGCCCGCGGTGGTCTCATCGACGAGGAAGCCCTCGCCGAGGCCGTGAAGGAGGGTCAGGTCGGCGGCGCCGGCGTCGACGTCTTCTCCACGGAACCGACCACCGAGAGCCCGCTGTTCAACGTTCCCGGCATCGTCGTCACGCCGCACCTCGGCGCGTCCACCAGCGAGGCGCAGGACCGCGCGGGCACCGACGTCGCGAAGAGCGTCGTCCTCGCGCTCGCCGGCGACTTCGTGCCGGACGCCGTCAACGTCCAGGGCGGCGCGGTCGGCGAGGAGGTGCGCCCGTACCTGCCGCTGGTGCAGAAGCTCGGCACCGTCCTCAGTGCACTGTCGCCGAAGGCCCCGACCAGCGTCACGGTCGAGGTGCGCGGTGAACTGTCCAATGAGGACGTCCAGGTGCTCCCGCTCGCGGCCCTGCGCGGAGTCTTCTCCAGCGTCGTCGAGTCGCAGGTGACGTTCGTCAACGCCCCGCAGCTCGCCGCGGACCTCGGCGTGAACGTCGATCTGGTCAAGGAGACCGAGAGCCCGAACCACCGCAGCCTCGTCACGGTGAAGGCCGTGCAGGCGGACGGCACGACGAACACCGTCTCGGGCACGGTGAGCGGCATCGCCCAGGTCGAGAAGCTGGTGAACATCAACGGCCGCAACTTCGACCTGCGGGCCGAGGGAACCGTGCTGCTCCTGGAGTACCCGGATCGTCCGGGTGTCATGGGCACGGTCGGCACGCTGCTCGGCGAGGCCGGCGTGAACATCGAGGCCGCGCAGATCAGCCAGACCGGTGCGGACGCCGTGATGGTGCTGCGGGTGGACCGCCCGGTCGACACCGCGGTGCTCGACCCGATCGGTGCTGCTGTTGGGGCTCGTACGGTCCGGAGTGTCGACTTCGGATAGTCACGACAAACCGGGAAGGGGACGGCAAAGTCCCCTTCCCGTGGCTATCGTCGTTCACAACGAACGGGTTACAAGCAACTATCTGTAGACAACATTCATACTTTCGGGGCAGTCGCAGACACACGATCAGCGATTAGCGTCCCCACGAGGTTGACCCGGTGCCGTAGAGGGCGCGGCACCTTTGTATTCGGGTCGAAGGCACACACCTCGTTTGGGGCAACGTTGTGAAGAGACGATCAAGTCTGGTGGTGTTCTCTGCCATCACCACACTGCTGATCGCACCCGCGACAGCGCAGGCGCAGAGCGAACCGCTCGCGCAGCCGGTCAAGGGTGCACACGGGCTGGACGCGAAAGCGTTGCAGCTCAAGGTTTCCCCGCGACTGAACCAGTCCGGCAAGGTCACCGCGTTCGTCGCGCTCGACCGCAAGCCTGCCGTCGACGCGTTCGAGGAGAAGAAGCCGCAGGGCAAGGAAGCCGCGAAGAAGGCCGCCAAGCAGGCCAAGAGCGACACGTCGGCCACGGTCGACCAGGTCGTCGGTGAGCTCAAGGCGAAGGACAACGCCACCAAGGAGCTCTACCGCACCTCCAACGGTGTTCCCGGCGTGGTCGTGACGGCGGAGGCCGCGAAGGTCCGCGAGCTGGCGAACCGCCCGGACGTGGCCGCGGTCTACCCGGTCGTGCCGAAGAAGCGCGAGAACTCGAACGCCGTGCAGCTGACCAGGACGCTCAACGTCTGGCAGCAGTACGGCAAGCTCGGTGACGACATCCGGGTCGGCATCATCGACACCGGCGTCGACTACACGCACGCCAACTTCGGCGGTCCAGGCACGGTCGAGGCGTTCAAGGCCGTCGACCCGCGCGCGGCGAACCCGAACTTCCCGACCGCGAAGGTCGTCGGCGGTTACGACTTCGTCGGTGAGGACTACGACGGGGCCAGCAAGGACCCGGCGGTCAACACGCCGAAGCCGGACCCGAACCCGATCGACTGCAACGGCCACGGCTCGCACGTCGCCGGCACCACCGCCGGTTTCGGTGAGAACGCCGACGGCAGCACGTTCAAGGGCGACTACACCAAGCTCGACGCCGACAAGCTCAACGCGATGAAGATCGGCCCCGGCACCGCGCCGAAGGCCCAGATCTACGCGCTGAAGGTCTTCGGCTGCGAGGGCTCGACCAACGTCACCTCGCAGGCGCTCGACTGGGCGCTCGACCCCGACGGCGACGGCGACTTCACCGACCACCTCGACGTGGTGAACCTGTCGCTCGGCTCCGACTACGGCGCACCGGACGACCCCGACAGCCTCTTCGTGAAGAAGCTGTACAAGACGGGCGTCATGCCGGTCTTCTCCGCGGGCAACGGTGGCGACCTCTACGACATCGGCGGCTCGCCGGGCAACACGCCCGAGGCGCTGACGGTGGCGTCCGTGCGCGACTCGTTCGTGCTGCGCGACGGTGCGGTGGCCAACGGCAAGTCGCAGCCCGGCCAGTACAGCCAGAACTTCACCGGCTACCTGGGCTACGACAAGACCCTGCCGGTCGTGAAGCTGAACCAGGCCGGCAACGCCGACGGCTGTGTCGCGATCACCGACGACGTGGCCGGCAAGTTCGTGTGGCTGGAGTGGGACGACGTCGACGCGACGCGCCGTTGTGGTTCCGCGGTCCGCGCGAACAACGTGCAGGCCAAGGGCGGCCTCGGTGTGGTGCTTTCGTCCACTTTGAACAACTTCGCGGCCGGTATCGCGGGCAACGCGACCATCCCGATGTTCCAGTTCACCGGTGACGCCACCAACCAGGTCCGTCCGCTGCTGAACGCGGGCACGCTGACCGTCCGCCTCGCGGGCGAGCTGCGCACCACGGTGCCGACCTACGACCAGTCCATTTCGGACACGCCGAGCTCGTTCACCAGCCGTGGCACCCGCGGCCAGTCCATCAAGCCGGACGTCGCGGCCCCCGGTGACACGATCTCGTCGACCGCCGTCGGTTCCGGCAACGACCGCCTGGTGATCTCGGGTACGTCGATGGCGTCCCCGCACGTCGCCGGCATCGCGGCCCTGGTGCGCCAGGCGCACCCGGACTACTCGCTGGAAGAGGTCAAGGCCGCGATCATGAACACGTCCGGTGCGGACGTGAAGGAGAACGGCAAGACCTTCGCGCCCAACCGGGTCGGCACCGGCCGCGTGGACGGCAAGTCCGCGCTGGACAACCAGGTTCTCGCGTTCGTCGAGGACGACCCCGGCTACGTGAGCGCGAACTTCGGCGTCGTCGAGGTCGCCAAGCCGGTTTCGAAGACCAAGACGATCAAGATCGTCAACAAGTCCACGAAGCGGGTCGAGTACAACGTCGGCTACACGGCCGCGACGTCGATCCCCGGCGTGAGCTACGTGCTCTCGCAGGACAAGGTGACCGTGGGCCCGCGCGGTATCGCTCGCGTCAAGGTCACCCTGAAGATCGATGACCCCAAGGCGCTGCGCAAGACGATGGACTCGACGGTCGTGGCCAACCAGCTCGACACGCCACGCCAGTTCCTCGCGGACGCCTCCGGTCGCGTGACCCTCACGCCGACCGCCGGTGCCACGGTGCCGCTGCGCCTGTCCGTCTACTCGGCGCCGAAGCCGGTCGCGGACATCAACACGGCCGACAGCATCAAGTTCCGCGGCAAGGACAAGCAGGCGATCCTGAACCTGACCGGCCGCGGCGTCGACCAGGGCACGGGCTCGCAGGCGTACCGCTCGCTGGTCAGCGTTCTCGAGCTGCAGGCGCAGTCGCCGCGGATGCGCGACTGCAAGCGCAACGTCACCGAGAACTGCGCGCTCAACGAGACCGCCAAGGGCGGCGACCTGCGTTACGTCGGCGCGGCCTCCACGGCCCCGCTCGCCAAGGCACAGGGCAAGCCGGAGGAGGCGCTGCTCGCGTTCGGCATCGCCACGTGGGGCAACTGGTACAGCCTCGGCACCAACACCGTTCCGTTCGTCGACATCGACACGAACGGCGACGGCACGGCCGACTTCGAGACCCACGCGGCGCGGCTGACCGACACCGACCTGCTGGTCGCCACGACGGTCGACCTCAAGACGGGTGCGACGGTCGACATCCAGGCGGTCAACGGCCTGTTCGGTGATGTCGACACGAACACCGCCGACACCAACGTCGCGGTCCTGCCGGTGCTGCTCACGGCACTGGGCATCGACCCGGCGAAGGACACCTCGCGCATCTCGTACGTGGCCGGCACCACCGGCTTCTACGTGGCGCCCGGCAACGCGAACGGCCTGATCGACGTGATCGACCGCAACCTGTCCTTCGACCCGCTCAAGCCGGGTCTGTGGACGCAGGGTGGCGGCGACGCGGCGCTCTCGTACCTCGCCAAGCCGGGTACGGCGCTCGTGGTGAACAAGGACGACGCGGCCCTCAAGGCCGACAAGTCCGAGGGCCTGCTGGTCCTCAACCACCACAACGCCAACGGCGACCGCGCGTCGGTCGTCACGGTGAAGTCCAACACCCGCAACGCGGCCTACTAGGTCCGACCTTTTCACGATGAAGGGAACCTTCATCCACCTCACGTGGATGAAGGTT
>NZ_JYJG01000040.1 GCF_000955955.1 Lentzea aerocolonigenes | reverse complement strand
GATGAAGGGAACCTTCATCCACCTCACGTGGATGAAGGTTCCCTTCATCGTTGTAAGCAGGGGTGTCACCCCTTGACGCGATGGGTGTAGTGCGGTCGAGTGACACTCGAAAGTGGGCAATGGGCCGTGTGGGTGTCCCGCAGTACGGGAGAGAACGCCCCGATGGGGTGTCCGGCATGCGGCGAGTGGCCGCGATGCCGGTAGCCTTTCGCGAAGGAAAGTAGTCCCACTAATTGGGGACGGACACCTGGGAGGTGTGTGGATGCGGCTCGCAGTGATCCCAGGAGACGGGATCGGGCCCGAGGTCATCGCTGAGGCCCTGAAGGTCCTCGGCGAGGTCGTTCCGGCGGCCGAGATCACTCGCTACGACCTCGGCGCGGCGCGCTGGCACGCCACGGGAGAGTTGTTGCCCGAGTCGGTGCTGGGTGAGCTCCGCCAGCACGACGCGATCCTGCTCGGCGCGGTGGGCGACCCGTCGGTGCCGAGCGGAATCCTGGAGCGCGGTCTGCTGCTGCGCCTCCGGTTCGAGCTCGACCACCACGTGAACCTCCGCCCTGCTCGTCTCTACCCCGGCGTCCGCAGCCCGCTCGCGGACCCGCCGGAGATCGACATGGTGGTGGTGCGCGAGGGCACCGAGGGCCCGTACGCGGGCAACGGTGGTCTGCTGCGCAAGGACACCCCGCACGAGATCGCGACCGAGGTCTCGCTGAACACGTCGTTCGGTGTGGAGCGGGTCGTTCGCGACGCCTTCGCCCGCGCGGCGAACCGTCAGCGTCGCCACCTGACGCTGGTGCACAAGACGAACGTCCTCACGCACGCCGGCTCGTTGTGGTCGCGCGTCGTGGAGGAGGTCTCGCTGCAGCACCCGGACGTGACCGTGGCGTACCAGCACGTCGACGCGGCCACGATCCACATGGTCACCGACCCCGGCCGTTACGACGTGATCGTGACGGACAACCTGTTCGGTGACATCCTGACCGACCTCGCCGCCGCCGTCACGGGTGGCATCGGCCTGGCCGCGTCGGGAAACATGGACGTGACGCGGCGCAACCCGTCGATGTTCGAGCCGGTGCACGGTTCGGCACCGGACATCGCGGGCCAGGGCATCGCGGACCCGACCGCCGCGGTGCTGTCCGTGGCGCTGCTGCTCGACCACCTGGGCGAGCACGAGGCGGCGCGCCGGATCGAGGCCTCCGTGGCGTTCGACCTGGCGACGCGCGACCACCAGTCGCCGGGCGCGACCTACGCGATCGGTGACCGGCTCGCGGCGCTCGTGTCGTCGAACGTGCGCACGGGCTGACGTTTTCAGGGTTGCGCGGGGACCCTACGTACTCCACTGGAGTACGTAGGGTCCCCGCGTGCTTTCCGGTCAGAGCTGGCCGTTGGCCTCGCGCCAGGCCCGCTCCTTCTGGATCCACTCGTTGTCCTGCGGGAACTCGTCGATCGTCGGCACCCGGCGGATCTCGGTCTTGAAGCCGGGCCCGGTCATCGGCGCGCGCTTCGCCCACTCGATCGCTTCCTCCTTGGACGCGACGTTGATGATGTAGAAGCCGTTGAACAGTTCCTTCGTCTCGCCGTACGGGCCGTCCGTGACGACCGGCGGCTCGGAGGAGTAGTCGACGACCACGCCCTCGGACGGGTCGGACAGACCCTCGGCGGCGAGCAGGATCCCGGCGCGGATCATCTCCTCGTTGTACTGGCCGACGACCTCCAGCATCTTGTCGAAGTCGACGTCGCCCAGGTTCGCGAAGGCCTCGTCGGTCGCGCGCCAGATCATCATGAACTTCACGGTGTGTCTCCCTGTGTCTCGTGGGCCCTCGGGGCCTCGGCATCCACAGGTCGAACAGGGGCGGCGCCGGATCGACACGAGCCCAGAACTTTTTCGAAGTTTCTTCTTGCGCAGGTCAGAGGGTGTCGGCGAGCTTGAATGCCGCGAAGACCGCAGGCGACTGGAAGACGACGGTGTGCGCGACGAGGCCGTCGACGACCGTGAACACCTGCAGGGTGTGGAGCCGGTGCACGCCGTCGCCGGGCGCGTAGGCGGCCACGGCGGGCTGGCCGTTGGCGATGGTCGGGACCATGCGCCAGCCCGTCCCGCGCATCGCGAACACCCGCCGGATGAAGGCGCCGTAGTCGTGCCTGCCGACGAACCACAACGGCACCGGCGGCATCTCCAGGACCGCGTCCTCGGTGAGCAGCTCGACCAGTGCGGTCACGTCCGCTGCCTCGAACGCACGGACGTAGGCCTCGACGGTGCGTCGTACGGCCGGATCATCGGGTGGGGCGACCTCGGCCACGTCCGCGAGCCCGGCGCGGGCCCGCTGCAGAGCGCTGTTCACCGCCGCGACCGAGGTGTCGAGCAGCGAGGCAACTTCGGCGGCGCTGAATTCCAGCACCTCGCGCAGCACCCACACGGCACGTTGACGAGCCGGCAACGACTGCATCGCCGCGACCAGAGCGAGTCGCAGGCCGTCGCGCCGCACCGCGCGTTCGGCGGGGTCGTCGGGGAACGGCTCCAGCCACGGCACCTCGAAGGCGGGCACCAGCGGCGTCTCCGGGTCGGTGCTCGCCGCGCCCAGCCCGGACGGCAGCGGGCGCCGCGCCTTGCCCTCCAACGCGGTCAGGCACACGTTCGTGGCGATCCGGTAGAGCCACGTGCGGATCGACGCCCTGCGCTCGTCGTAGCGCTCGCGGGCCTGCCACGCCCGCAGCATGGTGTCCTGCACCAGGTCCTCGGCCTCGTGGACCGACCCGAGCATGCGGTAGCAGTAGGCGAGCAGCTCGCCGCGGTGCTGCTCGACGCGCGTCTCGAAAATCGTGTCGGCCATCGCGATGAGTATCGCGGGCCTCGCCGGTATGTAGTGGCATGAGCGATCTGATTGTCATCGAGTTCGCGACCTTGGACGGCGTCGTCGAGGACCCGGACGGTTCCGGCGGCACGGCCGGAGGCGGCTGGGCGTTCCGGCACGGCCCGGAAGCCGTGGCGGGCGACAAGTTCGGGCTGGGGCCGTTGCTCGACACCGGCGTGCTGCTGCTCGGCCGCACGACCTGGGAGCTGTTCGCGAAGCTCTGGCCCGGCCGCACCGACGAGTTCTCCACGAAGATGAACAACATCCCCAAGCGCGTCGCCTCCCGTTCACTGACCGAAGTGGACGGTTGGCAGAACTCCTCGCTGGTCGAAGGCGACCTGGTCGGCCAGGTGTGGGAGTTGAAGGCACGTCAAGACGTTGTCGTCACCGGAAGCATCAGCGTCGTGCGGGAGCTGGCAGAGGCCGGGCTCGTCGACGAGTACCGCCTGATGGTGTTCCCGAGCGTGATCGGTGCCGGACAACGACTCTTCACCGGAAGTATGTCCGATTTGCGCCTGATCTCCCTGGAGCGCAAGGGAAGTGCGGCGCTGATGCGCTATCGGACATCGTGACGCGGACCTCAGTTGCACGACCTCTCCGACACTCACCGTGATCCACCGGTAACGTACGGCGCTGCCGATCTGGGGGGATTGGTAGGAACGGGAGAGGCATGAAAACAGAAAACGAGGCTGTCGCGACGGCAAGGCGCTATCGCGACGGCGGGGGGAATCCGGAAGCCTTCCTGAAGGCGTTCCGGGAGAGCACCGTGTACCTGCAGCGGATCGACCCGCTGTCGTTGCCGGTCGTCACCATCGAGGGACTGAGCTGGCTGGCCGCGTTCTCCAGTCCCGAGCTGCTGCAACGACATCTCGCGGCACGGGGCGAGAGCACGGAGGCCACCTACCTGGCGGTCACCGGCGAACGGTTGCTGGACCACTACCTGCGCGCGCTGCCGAAGCCGACGGGCGTGGTGTTCGACAACGGGTCCGAGCACATGATGGCCCTGCCGCCGGCGCGCGGCATCGTCCCCGACGACCTGGCGGTGGACGCGTGACCGGGTACGGCGTCGACCTCGGCGCGATGGGGCACGCGATCAAGGGTGTCAACGACACCGTTGCCGCGCTGAAGGACTTCGCTCCTGACGGCGGGCACCTCATGGCCAGCTCGACCGCACTCGGGTGGTTGTGCCCGAGCGAGGACGAGTGCGGCGACGAGGTGCTCGCCGACGCGCTGGAGGAGTTCTTCGAGCGCTGGAAGTGGGGTGTGCGGCACCTCGTCAAGGAAGGCGCGGAGATGGTCACCGCGCTCACCGACACCAAGAGCGTGTACGAGAAGGCGGAGGACAAGGTCAAGGAGGGGTTCCAGCTCCTGCTCGGCGACCCGACCTCGCAGGCCGACCCGACCAAGCAGTCGTGGGAGGAGCTCGGCAAGCCGTACCTGAAGCCGACGGGTCTGGGCGAGGAGTGGGACAAGGCCTCGAAGGGTTTCGAGAAGTCCCTGGACTCGGCGGAGAAGGACATCACCGGCGAGAAGTCCTCGTTCAAGCCGGCGGGTGATCGCAGGTGAACATCTTCGGACTCGGGCGCAGTGAGCTCGGCGACACCGACGACCCGAAGGAACTGGTGCCGGGCAACGTCGCGACGCTCGACGAGACCGCGGACGGGCTGCGCAAGCTCTCGTCCGCGTGCCAGGAGGCGTACGGCGGTCTGTCCACACTGGACGTCGGCAAGTGGACGGGTTCGGCCGCGGACAAGTTCCACGAGTACTTCTGCAAGGAGACGCCGAAGTGGCGCGACGCCGCCGAGGCGTTCGGGCCCGTGGTGGACGCGCTGACGACGTACAAGGGTGCGGTCGAGCAGGCGCAACGCCAGGCGGCGGAGGCGATCCGGCTCTACAACGAGGCGAAACAGGCCACAAAGGACGCTGAACGCCAGTACGACGCCGCGTCCTCGCAGTTCGAGAAGACGTTCCTGGCCGCGCAGGCCGCCGGTGACTCGTTGCCGTCGCCGCTGGCCCCGTTCAACGATCCAGGCAAGGCCCAGCGCGAAGCCGCCGAACGGATGCTCGCCGACGCCCGCAACGCCCTGCGCACCGCGGCGGCCGAGACAGCCGCGATCGTGACCAGGGCGAAGGACAAGGCGCCGGAGGAACCGGGCTTCCTCTCGAAGTTCGCCTCCTCGATCGAGGACTCCTTCGAGAAGACCGTCGACCAGGTCAGCTCGTTGCACTCCGGCGGGGGCAAGTCCCTGCTCAACCTGGTGAAGATGGTGCGGGCGGGCTGCCCGCTCGACCCGTACAACATGGCCCATCCCGGCGAGTACGCGGCGCACATGATGCAGCAGGCGTCGGGAATGGTGCACATGGTCACGCACCCGGCCGAGGCGGTCAAAGGCATCCTCAACTTCGAGGAGTGGAAGAAGGATCCCTTCTCCGCGGCGGGCCAGCTGATCGGCGACATCGCCATCGGCGTCGCGACCGACGGCGCCGGGTTCGCCGGCAGTGCGGAGAAGGCGGTTGCCCGCGAGGCGATGGAGTCGGCCGCGCGCGAGGCGACCGAGACGGCCGCCACCCAGATCGGCAAGCACGTCGACGACGGCATGCCGCCGTGGACCAAGGGCGACTACGAGCCGCCGGCGTCGCACCCGCCGTCGGACTACAACCCCTTTCCCGACGAGCCGTTCGGTCCACAGAAGACAGACCTGGACGACCTGCCGTCGCACGACCGGGATCACGACACTCCGGACCACCACGAGCCCGAACAGCCCGCCGAGCAACCGAAGCACGAGCCGGACGAGCGCCCCAAGATCACCGAACCGGAACACCTCCCGGAACCCTCCAGGAGCGACTACTTCCGACTGCAGGACTCGGTCGAGCGGATGCAGGGTGAGGTGGAGTCCGGCCGGCTGTCTCGTGTCGAGGAAAATGACACGTGGCAGCGGATCCACGAGCAGCGCCAGCAGATGCGCGACATCATGGCCAAACACAGCTGACGTAACGGCGATCCACAAGGAGCTTTGTCCCATGTACCCGCAACAACCGCCGATGCGTCCGCAGCGCCAGATGCCACCGCAGCCGCCACGCGCGATGAGGCCGCCCGTTCCGTCGCCGTCCCGGCCGGCGTCTCCTCCGCAGCAGCCAGTGGAGGAGCTTCCTGAGTGGACGAAGGACGGGGAGTTCCCGGCGATCTCGCGGAACATCCCGCTCTACGGCAAAGATCCGGAGTCGGGCAAGGAACAGGTCTGGGTAGGCCGCGTCGTGTGGCAGGCGGTCAACGCGAAAGAGATCAAGATGGCTGTCTACGGCCCGTTCGGCCGCAAGATGACCACCGCCGACTCCGTGTTCTCCGCGCTGGGGTACATCCGCATGGAGCTCGAGCATCGCGACAACTACGACCCGCCGTGGAAGGTGCTCGTCAAGGGAGCCAGGCGCGACGCTTGGCACGTCGGCCACCTGGTGTCGATCTTCCCCGGTGAGCGGGCAGAGATCCTCGTTCCCGGTGAGAAGGCGACCGAGTCCGTCGACGTGCTGGAGATGCTCGACCCGGACGAAATGCCGAAGTGGGGCAACGTACAGGAGCAGATGAAGAACAGCCTGGAGTACTTCAGGCGCTTCACGCCCGGTTTCGGTGCAGGAGGAGCGCTGTGAACGGCACGACCAGCAGTGAGGTGAGGAAGTAGGTCAGCGGCAGCGCCCACAGACCGTCGTTCATCACGTCCTGGTTGGACGTGATGAACACGGTGCCGGCGAATCCCGCCAGCAGCAGGTAGAGGTAGAAGGCGGCGTCTCGACGCCAGAAGAAGACCGCCAGCGGTGCCGCCGCGACCGCCAGCCCGGTCAGCACCTGGGGCAGCGACGCGCAGCCTGCGGGCGTGCAGTAGAGGTCGTTCAGCGCGGTGGCGATCGGCATGTGTGCGACGCCACCCGCGACCGACACCGCCACGATCACGGTGAGCACGAGTGCGGCAACGGCGGTGTCCTGCCTGACCAGCGGCGTTGTGCCGTGCTTGCGCCGCAGCTGCTCGCGCCGAGACCGTCGTCGTTCACCCAGGTCCATGCACTCCAGACGCGGCTCGTGCCGGATTTGTGCACTGGTTCGTCGGTTAGGGTGAGTGAGTCGTGCACGGGGGAAGTCCGGTCGAAGTCCGGCGCTGACCCGCAACGGTAGGTCCCAGTTTTTGGGGCAAGCCCGAATACCCGCACACGGCTTGAAACCAGTACATCCTGCCGTGGACTGCGGGAAGGGCATTTGTGGTCGCGAAGATCAGCGCGCTCGTCGGCGTGCTCGCCGTCAGCATCGTGGCGGGAGTGGCGCTCGGCCCCGTCTCCGTCCCGTTCGGCGTCACGGCCGACCTGTTGTGGGCGGCCATCACCGGCGGCACGGTGCCTGCCGACCTCGCCGGGCAGTACCGCATCGTCTGGGACATCAGGCTGCCTCGTGTCATGCTGGCCGCGGTCGTCGGCGCAGGTCTGAGTGCGGTCGGCGTGGCCATCCAGGCCGTCGTCCGCAACGCTCTCGGAGACCCGTACGTGCTCGGCATCTCGTCCGGTGCGAGCGTCGGCGCGACGGCCGTGGCGACTTTCGGCGCCCTGTCCGGGCTCGGTGTCTACGCGTTGTCGACGGGCGCGTTCCTGACCGGGCTCGGCGCGACCGCCTTGGTCTACGTCACCGCGCGCACGAGCCTAGGGCTCACCCCGTTGCGGCTCGTGCTGACCGGAACCGCGCTGGCGTACGGGTTCTCCGCGGCGGCGATGCTGCTGGTGTTCCAGGCGCCGCACGGCGAGGCCGCTCGCAGCGCCATGTTCTGGTTGCTGGGCAGCCTCGGCGGCGCGAACTGGCAGTCGCTGCCCGTCGCCACGGTCGTGACCGTCGCCGGGATCGTCTACCTGATGACCAGGGCGCGGCAGCTGAACGCGTTGGCGATGGGCGACGAGACCGCGACCACGCTGGGGGTCCCGGTCAACCGGTTCCGCACGCAGCTGTTCGTCGTCACCGCGGGCATCACGAGCGTGCTGGTGGCGGTCAGCGGCGCCGTGGGGTTCGTCGGCCTGATGCTGCCGCACCTCACCCGCATGGTCGTGGGCGCGGACCACCGCCGTGTGCTGCCGCTCGCACCCCTTGCCGGAGCGTCGTTCCTCGTGTGGGTCGACGTGGCCGCCCGCATGCTCGCCGCGCCGGAAGAGCTCCCGCTCGGCGTCATCACGGCCGCGATCGGCGTGCCGTGCTTCGTCTTCCTCATGCGCCGCAAGTCGTACGTGTTCGGAGGACGTTGATGCGCCTCGAGGTTCTCGGCGTCACCGTCCAGGGCATCATCTCGGACATCTCGCTGGCGGCCGAGAACGAGGTCGTCGGCATCGTCGGTCCGAACGGCAGCGGCAAGTCGACCACGCTGCGCTGCGTCTACCGCGCCCTGAAGCCGGACTCCGGCGCGGTGCTGATCGACGGCACGAACGTCCACAAACGACATGACCTCGCTCGTGAGCTGGCTGCCCTGACGCAGGAGTCGCAGGTCGAGTTCGACTTCACGGTCGCAGAGATCGTGGAGATGGGTCGCCTGCCACACGAGCGCTCCGTGCGCGACGCTCAGGCCGTCCGCGACGCACTGGCCACAGTGGACATCACGCACCTCGCGTCACGCAGCTTCCTCAGCCTCTCCGGCGGCGAACGGCAACGCGTCCTCATCGCCCGAGCCATCGCCCAGGAACCCCGCGTCCTGGTGCTGGACGAGCCGACCAACCACCTCGACATCCGCCACCAGCTCGAGGTGCTGGCGCTCGCCCGCGGCCTTGGCATCACCGTGCTGACCGTGCTGCACGACCTGAACCTGGCCGCGTCCTATTGCGACCGGTTGTGCGTGCTCGACGAAGGCCGCCTGGTCGCGTCGGGCACGCCGGCCGAGGTTCTGGTGCCGGAGCTGATCGCCAAGGTCTTCCACGTCACGGCACACGTCGTGCGCCACCCCACCACGGGAGTTCCCCAGCTCCTGTTCGACCAGGAGGTCACCCCTTGAGAACCGCGCTCTGCGCCCTGCTGTTGCTGGTGTCCGGCTGCGGCGCCACGGTCGCGCAGGACAAGCCGGCTGTCGACCCGGTGACCGTCACCAACTGCGGTCAGCAGGTGACGTTCGACCAGGTGCCGTCCAAAGTGGTCACGAACGACACCGGCATCACCGAGCTGATGTTCGCCCTGGGGCTGAAGGACCGCATGGCCGGCTACGTCGTGGACGGCGGCAACACGGTCGACCTGCGGACCTCGCCGTGGAAGTCCGACTTCGACAGCACGAAGAAGCTCGCCGACAAGATCTCCAAGGAGGTCGTGCAGGGCGCGAACGCCGACCTCGTCTTCGCCGGCTGGAACTACGGCTTCACCGAGAGCAGCGGCTTCACCCCGGACGCACTGAAGCAACTCGGAATCGGCACCTACCAGCTCACCGAGGCGTGCCGGAACGGCGTCGGCAAGCAGCGCGGCATCATGCCCGCGCTGGACGCTCTCTACACAGATCTCCGCAACCTCGGGAAGATCTTCCGCGTCGAGGCCGAGGCCGAGGAGCTCATCAAGGGCTACCAGCAGCAGATCTCCGACGCCGGCAAGCTGATGGCCGGCAAGCCGCGCCCGAAGGTGTTCCTCTACGACAGCGGCCAGGACCAGCCCTTCACGTCCGGCAGGAACGCCGCGCCCCAGGACGTGATCTCCAAGGCGGGCGGCGACAACATCTTCGGTGACCTCGACGACAGCTGGACCACGGTCAACTGGGAGACCGTCGTGCAGCGCGACCCCGATGTCGTGCTGATCGTGGACTACGCGGACGGCGAGGCGAACACGCCCGCGCAGAAGCAGGCGTTCCTGGAGGGCTTCGCACCGCTCGCGAACTCACCGGCCGTCAAGAACAAGCGCTTCTTCGCACTCCCGTACGCGGCCTTGGTCGAGTCGCCGCGCAACCCGGCGTCGATCGAGGCGTTCGCGAAGTACCTGTCACAGGCGTGAATCCAGTACTGGCAGGCGTGCGCCAGTACTCACCGTGACCAGATAGTGGGAGATTTCTTCCCGGCGCTTGGTATGACGTGCTGAGCTGTGGCAGCATCCGCTTCATGGTTCAGCACATCGCCATCATTATTGACGAGCGCGTCGGGTAGTTGCCGCCCCTGGCACCCGACGCGCAGACCTCTCGCATCCCGCGGGGGGTCTTTTTGTTTGCCCTGATGAGGAGATGAACCCCGATGGCCGGCCCCAGCGACGAGTTCCACGTCTACGACACGACGTTGCGCGATGGCGCTCAACGTGAGGGCATTTCGTACTCCGTCACGGACAAGCTCGCGGTCGCGCGGCTGCTGGACGGGCTCGGCGTCGGGTTCATCGAGGGCGGCTGGCCCGGCGCGTTGCCCAAGGACACGGAGTTCTTCGCGCGGGCTGCGGCAGGGGATCTGGAGCTCAAGCACGCCAAGCTGGTCGCGTTCGGGGCGACGCGCAAGGCCGGGGTCAAGGTCGAGGAAGACCCGCAGGTCAAGGCACTTCTCGACAGCCAGGCGCCCGTTGTCACGCTGGTGGCCAAGTCGGACCTGCGGCACATCGAGCGTGCACTCAGGACGGACGCCGACGAGAACCTGAAGATGGTGCGCGACACCGTCCGGTTCCTCAAGGACCACGGCAGGCGCGTCTTCCTCGACGCCGAGCACTTCTTCGACGGGTACGCGTTCTCCCCGGAAACCAGCCTCAAGGTGCTGGAGTCCGCTGTGGAGGGTGGCGCGGACGTCGTTGTCCTGTGCGACACGAACGGCGGGCAGCTGCCGCTCGGTCTCGCCGAGACGGTCGCGGAGGTGGTCGAGAAGACCGGCTTCCGAGTGGGAATCCACTGCCAGGACGACACGTCCTGCGCCGTGGCGAACACCATCGCGGCCGTTCAGGCGGGCGCGACGCACGTTCAGTGCACCGCCAATGGTTATGGCGAGCGAGCAGGCAACGCGGACCTGTTCGCCGTCGTGGGAAACCTCGTGACCAAGTTCGGCATGGAGGTGCTCCCGACCGGGGCACTGGCCGAGCTCACCCGTGTCTCCCATGCGTTGGCCGAGATCGCGAACATCGCACCCGACACCCACCAGGCTTATGTCGGGTCGTCAGCATTCGCTCACAAGGCGGGTCTGCACGCGAGCGCGATCAAGGTGGATCCGGAGCTGTACAACCACATCGATCCGGACATCGTCGGCAACGACATGCGGGTGCTGGTCACCGAGATGGCCGGTCGGGCGAGTATCGAGCTCAAGGGACGTGAGTTCGGACTCGACCTGACCGGCCGGTCAACCGAAGTCGGCAGCGCTCTCAAGCGCGTGAAGGAACTCGAGGCGAAGGGCTGGTCGTTCGAGGCGGCCGACGCGTCGATGGAACTCCTCCTGCGCGCAGAGCTGTCCGAACTGGACACTCCTCCCTTCACGCTGGAGTCGTACCGGGTGGTGCTCGACCACCGCTCGGACGGCGAGATCGTGTCGGAGGCCACGGTCAAAGTGCACGTGGCGGGGGAGCGGGTCATCGCGACCGCCGAGGGCAACGGGCCGGTGCACGCGCTGGACGCGGCACTGCGCAAGGCGTTGCTGCCGCATCTGTCCTGGTTGGACACTGTGGAGCTGGCCGACTACAAGGTGCGCATCCTCACCGAGCACCCCGGAACGGACGCGGTGACGCGCGTGCTGGTGGAGTCCACCGACGGCGAGCGCGAGTGGACCACTGTGGGTGTGCACGGCAACATCGTCGAGGCCTCCTGGCTAGCGCTCTGCGACGCCTTGGTCCACAAGTCGATGCGGAGCAGTGCTTTGAACGAGTAACCAGCACAGATCGTGCGTTGCCCCCTAGGAAGCGCCGGGGCGCCTGAACTGGCACCCGTCTAAGGTTGTATACGTGCGAATCGCTCGAGTGGCTCACCCTCAAGGCGTAGCTTTCGTCGCTGTTCACGGCGAGGAAGCTGCGGAAATCGCCGAACACCCCTTCGGCACGCCCACGTTCACGGGCCGGAAGTGGCCGTTGGCCGACGTCAGGCTGCTGGCGCCGATCTTGCCGACCAAGATCATCGGTATTGGCCGCAACTACGCCGACCACGCCGCTGAGCTGGGCAACGAGGTTCCGGCCGAGCCGTTGGTCTTCTTGAAGCCCAACACGTCCGTGATCGGCCCGAACGTCGAGATCAAGATCCCCGCGGCCTCGCAGCGCGTCGACTTCGAGGGCGAGCTGGCCGTCATCATCGGCCAGCCGTGCCGGGAAGTCCCGAAGGCCAAGGCGATGAGCGTCGTGATGGGCTACACCATCGCCAACGATGTCACGGCCCGCGACCTGCAGAAGAAGGATGTGCAGTTCACGCGTGCCAAGGGTTTTGACACGTTCTGCCCGATGGGTCCCTTCATCGAAACGGAGTTCGACCCCTCCGATGTCCGCGTCGTCACCGAGCTCGACGGGGAGGTCAAGCAGGACGGGCGTACTTCGTTGATGGTGCACGACATTCCGGCGCTCATCGAGTACGTCTCCGGCGTCATGACGCTGCTTCCCGGCGACGTGATCCTGACCGGGACGCCGGCCGGTGTCGGGCCGATGGCGGCCGGACAGACGGTCTCCGTGACTGTGGACGGCCTCGGGACGCTCACCAATCCGGTCGCAAATAGGTAGCCATACGGCGCAATCCGGCGTCCGGCAGGTTACGCACCCGGGTACCCGCTAGTAACTTCCCGGTGTCATGACGGACCTGGCGTCCACCCGTGTGCTGCTCGTCGACGGATCACAGCTCATCACCGAGGGGCTGCGACTCTCACTGCACCGCACGCACTGCTTCCGCGTTGTGGGCATCGCCCACACCGTGGCCGATGCTGCGCGCTGTCTGCGCAGCACCCCGGTGGACCTGGTCGTCGCGGACTTCGACGTGCCGGGCGCCGGGCCGTTGCGCACCGTGCGGGACACGGCGCAGTTCCGGCCGAGCGCCCGCGTCGTGGTGCTGTCCAATGCGGACAGTCCGAGCTGGGCCCGCGCGGCGCTGGACGCCGGCGCGGTGGCCTACCTGCTGAAAACCTCGCCAGTGGCCGAGCTGTTACCGCTGATCGCGGCCGCGGTGCGGGGTGCTCCCGCCACGATCGACGCACGGGTGGGCTCGCTCGCGCGTCTGCCGGCGCGGATGCCTCCGCCCGCCTCGCTCGGCCGGCTGTCGGCTCGTGAGTTCGACGTGCTGGCCGAGATGGCGAAGGGGATGGACAACGCGCGCATCGCCCAGCGGCTCTTCATCAGCAACGACACCGTGAAGACCCACGTGAAGGCGATCCTGCGCAAGCTGGGCGCCAGGGATCGCGCCCACGCCGTGGCGATGGTGCTCGGTGAGTCATCCGAGTCCTTCGTCACGACCTAGGCGTCACGACCTGGGCGTCACGACCTGACGATCGTCTGCGGCTTGCGGCGCGCGAACTCCGGCGCGTGCTCCGGGCGAGGCCCGATCGCGATCACGTAGGCCGGGACCGCCTGCAGGAACGGCAACCGCTGCGCCACCTTGAGCATGAACGGCGTGCCGCTCGAGGAGACCGTCTCGGTGCTGTTGAGCTTCCGGCCCAGGAACAGCCGGTGGATGATCCGCTGCACGGTCTGGATCACGACCGTCGGGAACAACCTGCGCCTGCGCACCTTCGCGAGCGCACGGCTGGTGACCACGCCCTGCCGCAACGGCTTCGCGAGCAGTCTGGCCGCGGCGACCGCGTCCTGCACGGCGAGGTTGATGCCCACGCCGCCGACCGGCGACATCGCGTGCGCAGCGTCACCGATGCACAGCAGTCCGTCGACGTGCCACTGCCGCAACCGGTCCAGCTTCACGTCGAGCAGCTTCGCGTCGTCGATGCTCCTGATGTGGTCGACGCGGTCGGCGAGCCACGGGATGAGCGTGACCACCCGCTCGCGGAACTTCTCCACGCCCTCGGCACGCAGCTGCTGGTCCGTGCCCTTGCGAATCAGGAACGCGCACTGGAAGTACTCGTTGCGCGGGATGAGCACCATCGCGCTGCCCGCGCTGAACCGTCCGGCGCCGCCCTTGATCGCGTCGCTCTCCTTGCGCGGCAAGCGGAACCACCACACGTCCATCGGAGCGCCGAACTGGTAGACCGGCAGATCGACGGCAGCGCGCAGGATCGAGCTCCGCCCGTCCGCCGCGACGACGAGGTCGGCACTGATCTCGCCCTCGTGCCCGTCGACGCGGTCGCGGTACTGCACGCCCGTGACCTTGTTGCCGCTCTTGGTGATTCCGGTGACCTCGGTGTTCATCCGCAGGTGGAACGCCGGCTCCAGCTTGCCCGCGTCGGCGAGCAGGTCCAGGAAGTCCCACTGCGGCACCATCGCGATGCGCTTGTTCGCGCCGGGAAGCCTGCGCAGATCGGCGATCGTGGCCTTGCGTCCGCCGTCCAGCAGCGCCTCGATCTTGTCCACGTCCTGGTGCGGCACCTGCTCGAACGCGGGCCCCAGCCCCAGTTCGTCCATGAGCGTGAGCGTCGACGCGTGCACCGTGTCGCCGCGGAAGTCGCGCAGGAAGTCGGAGTGCTTCTCCAGCACCGTGACCTCGACACCTCCGCGCGCCAGCAGCAGCCCCAGCACCATGCCGGCGGGTCCGCCCCCGACGACCAGGCAGGTAGTCCTCTCCATCTCGATCCCCTCATTTCAACCGCTGTTGAATAAACTCAGCATGCTCTTGATCGCCAGATGCGTCAAGCTGGGTTCCGAGTGACCTGGGTCGCTGCCGCCTGGTCCACAGTGGACGGTCTGGGAAACCAGGCCTCGAAAAGGTTGCAGCTCGTGCGGAATGTCGTTGTACGAGCTAGGGTGTCGCGCTCGCGGAACCGCCCGTTCGGGCAGAGACGGTCCAGTCTGCGGATACCACTCGACCGGGTGATTGCATTCGGCGCTTGGAGGAGCGTGACTAGGTCGTTCGGGGCCTCAAGGTCCGCTTGATCGTGCAAGGACCTATAGGAATCACCTCGTTAGCCGAATCGGACGAGGCCCCCTCACACCTAACCTTCCGGGGTGACAACTGCGTCCCCGACTTTCACGCGTAAGAGAACCGGCGAGATCCGCGCTGTGTGCCTGGACGTCGACGACACACTTGTCGACTACAGCACTTCTTCGCGCGCCGCGTTGGCCTCGATGGTCGGTAACGCCGACGCCTGGTCGTTGTGGCAGCGAATCACCGACGACCACGTGACCCGCCAGCTGGCCGGCGAGCTCCAGTACGAGTCGATGCGCAACATCCGCACCCAAGCCTTCTTCGCCGCTCTCGGCGAGGAGCTGACGCTGGACGAGGCCACCCGCCGCGAGCTGTCTCGCCAGGAGGTTCTCTCGGCCGGCTGGTGCCTGTTCCCGGACGTGATCCCGATGCTCGACTGGCTGCGCGCCACGGGCCTCCCCATCGCCGCGATCAGCAACGCCTCCGGCCGCCACCAGCGCGTGAAGATCGCCCAGCTGGGCCTCTCGTCGTACTTCGACGCCGTCCTGATCGCCGGCGAGGTCGGCTGCGCGAAGCCGGACCGCGTGATCTTCCACACGGCCTGCCTGGCCCTCGGGGTGCCGCCCGGCGACACGGTCCACGTGGGAGACCGCCTGCACGCCGACGCCATCGGCGCCCGCGACGCGGGCATGCACGGCGTGTGGATCAACCGCACTGGGCCGTCCGGCGGCACGTTGCCCGCCGGGTTGTCGTCGATCACGGGGCTCGCGGAACTGCCGGAGCTCCTCGTGTGCGAGCTGTCGGCCGCCAACGCCTGAGTAAGCTCTGAAACCGGCCCCTACCTGCGTGTTTGCCCGTAGGTGGGGGCCGATTTCACTTCTGGTGGCCGCGTGGTCTAGTATTTCTCCCGGCAGCAACGAGAGCCTCGGAACTCCTTCGGGACACCGAAGTCGATCGTGAAAGCCAATGGGGTATGGTGTAATTGGCAGCACGACTGATTCTGGTTCAGTTAGTCTAGGTTCGAGTCCTGGTACCCCAGCTGCGAAGGAAGAACAGCCCTCGGGCACACTTCCGGAGCTAGCTAGAAAAGTAAGAATAAGAACTGAATAGCCGGATTTGGACCGGACAGAGCGATCTGATAAGGTTCATCCAGCAAGAAGTTCTAGGGCCCCGTCGTCTAGCGGCCTAGGACGCCGCCCTCTCAAGGCGGTAGCGAGGGTTCGAATCCCTTCGGGGCTACAGAGGTGGGAGAGGCGTGTCAGCGGAAAACGCTGACACGCCTCTTTCGCTTTGTCTTCTGGGGGCCAAGCCCCCAGACCCCCGGCCGGCGGGGCTTCGCCCCCCGGACCCCCCGTAGGTTTCCCCTAGGTGCGCGGTGGGGGCGTCGCTTCGCTCGCCCCTATTTGTGGGGTGGGTATTTCGCTTGGTGACTGCTGTCACTTTGTAAATGGGTGGGCATTCCGACGTTGGGTTGTGAGTTCTCTGCGGCACCAACTTCTATCGTTAGACACTTCTTGCCCGCGTGTCGTGTGCGATGTTACGGCGTGTCGTGGGGCTCAAACGACTGTGGCCGCTGTCCTCTGGTGAGGAGAGCGGCCACGGTGGCGTTGGTGCTTTTAGAGGCGGCTTTGGAGGGCTTCCGCTGCGGCCAGGAGATCGGCTGCCCAGCGGGCGCCTGGGCGGCGGCCCATTCGGTCAATCGGGCCCGAGACTGAGACAGCGGCCACTACGGCGCCTGAGGAGTCGCGCACGGGGGCGGAAACCGAGGCCACGCCTGGTTCCCGTTCGGCCACGCTTTGTGCCCAGCCGCGGCGGCGGACCTCCAGCAGAGTGCGTTCGCCGTAGACGGCGTCGGCCAGGACGGCGCGTTGGGTGCCAGGGTCTGCCCATGCCGCAAGGACCTTGGCGCCCGAGCCGGCCGTCATCGGCAGGCGTGCGCCGATCGGAACGGTGTCGCGCAAGCCCGACGGAGGCTCGGCGGCCGAGACGCAGACGCGCTGCATGCCGTCGCGCCGGTACAGCTGCACGCTTTCGCCCGTGATGTCGCGCAGGCGCGGCAGCACGGAGGAAGCCGCGTCCAGCAACGGGTCCGTCGCACCGCCTGCCAGTTCGGCTAGAGCCGCGCCTGGGCGCCAGCGGCCGTCGGAGCCGCGGCGCAGCAACCGGTGCACCTCGAGGCCCACGGCCAGGCGGTGCGCGGTCGCTCGTGGAAGGCCGGTCCGGTTGCACAACTCGGCCAAGCCACACGGATCTTTTGCTACGGCGTTCAACACGGCCACTGCCTTGTCCAGCACGCCGATCCCGCTATGCTGTCCCACAAGCCGATACTAACTTCCCAGACAGTGAGAAGTCCAGATCTGTCGGCGCGTCCATAATGTGGGAGATGTCGCGATGAGCCGCACGCTCGCGGAGAAGGTGTGGGAGGCACACGTTGTGCGCCACGGCAGTGGTGCGGAGCCGGACCTGCTCTACATCGACCTCCATCTGCTCCACGAAGTCACCAGCCCCCAGGCGTTCGACGGCCTCAGGCTTGCCAACCGCAAGCTGCGCAGGCCCGACCTGACGATCGCCACCGAGGACCACAACGTCCCGACCGTCGACATCGACAAGCCGATCGCGGATCCCGTGTCGCGCCTTCAGGTCGAGACGCTCCGGCGCAACTGCGCGGAGTTCGGCGTGCGGCTGCACCCGATGGGTGACCTCGAACAGGGCATCGTCCACGTGGTGGGCCCGCAGCTCGGCCTCACGCAGCCCGGCATGACCGTGGTGTGCGGCGACAGTCACACGTCGACGCACGGAGCGTTCGGCGCGCTGGCGTTCGGCATCGGCACGTCCGAGGTGGAGCACGTGATGGCGACGCAGACGTTGCCGTTGCGTCCGTTCAAGACGATGGCCATCAACGTCGACGGCGCGCTCAGGCCCGGCGTCACGGCGAAGGACATCATCCTCGCGGTCATCGCGAAGATCGGAACCGGTGGCGGACAGGGCTATGTGCTCGAGTACCGCGGCGCGGCGATCGAGAACCTCTCGATGGAAGCGCGCATGACGGTCTGCAACATGTCGATCGAAGCGGGCGCGCGCGCCGGCATGATCGCACCGGACGACACGACTTTCGACTACATCAAGGGTCGTCCGCACGCACCGTCCGGCGCCGACTGGGACGCGGCCGTCGCGTACTGGCGCACGCTCAAGACCGACGACGACGCGAAGTTCGACGCCGAGGTGCACATCGACGCGGACACGCTCACGCCGTTCGTCACGTGGGGCACGAACCCCGGCCAGGGCTTGCCTCTGGGTGCGAACATCCCCGACCCCGAGCAGATCGCGGACGAGAACGAGCGCGTGGCCGCCGAGAAGGCACTGGCGTACATGGGCCTGGAGCCCGGCACGCCGCTGCGCGACATCCACGTGGACACGGTGTTCCTCGGCTCCTGCACGAACGGGCGCATCGAGGACCTGCGCGCCGCCGCGGACGTCATCAAGGGGAAGCACGTCGCTTCTGGAGTACGGATGCTGGTCGTCCCCGGTTCGATGCGGGTGCGCAAGCAGGCGGAAGAAGAGGGACTGGACAAGGTCTTCCTCGACGCGGGCGCCGAGTGGCGTCAGGCGGGCTGCTCGATGTGCCTTGGCATGAACCCGGATCAGCTCGCGCCGGGTGAGCGCAGCGCGTCGACCTCCAACCGCAACTTCGAGGGCAGGCAGGGCAAGGGCGGCCGGACGCATCTCGTTTCGCCGCTCGTCGCCGCCGCCACGGCCGTGCGCGGCACCCTGTCGGCCCCCGCAGACCTGGAGAACTGAGTCATGGAAGCCTTCACCACCCACACGGGCGTCGGCGTGCCGCTGCGCAGGTCCAACGTGGACACCGACCAGATCATCCCGGCCGTCTACCTCAAGCGCGTGACGCGCAGCGGGTTCGAGGACGGGCTCTTCGCCGCGTGGCGCTCGGACGAGCACTTCATCCTCAACCAGGAGCCGTTCAAGACGGGCAGCGTCCTCGTGGCAGGCCCCGACTTCGGCACCGGGTCCTCTCGGGAACACGCCGTCTGGGCGTTGAAGGACTACGGCTTCCGCGTGGTCGTGTCGTCCCGCTTCGCCGACATCTTCCGGGGCAACTCGGCCAAGCAGGGTCTCGTCGCGGCGCAGTGCAGCCAGTCCGATGTCGAGCTGCTGTGGAAGTTGCTGGAGTCCGAACCCGGCACGCCGGTCACCGTGGACCTCACCGACAAGACCGTTCGCGCCAAGGACTTGGTAGCCCCGTTCGAGATCGACGACTACACCCGCTGGCGCCTTCTGGAAGGCCTCGACGACATCGCTTTGACGCTGCGCCACGAGGCCGAGATCAGCGGATTCGAGGGCAATCGCCAGACTTGGTTGCCCACAACGGATCCGCTTCAGGCGGTCTGAGAGGGGGCCGGATTCTCCCCTCCAGAGGGGCGAATCCGGCGCCTCCTGTCCCTCGAAGGGGCGCAATTAGCCACGCCACAACGAAAAATCTGGCGTGGCGATTGGTATTTCTCGCGATTTGGGCCTACCGTTGCGTTCTAGTCGGCCCGTCTCTTAGGGCCGTGAGCGTCCTGGGAGGGACTGACGGTGAATAAGGCCCAGCTCATCGAGGCGCTCGCCGAGCGCCTGGGAGACAAGAAGACCGCCGGCGCTGCTGTTGACGGCCTCGTGGACGTCATCGTCCGCAGCGTCAACAAGGGCGAGAAGGTCAACATCACGGGCTTCGGCGTCTTCGAGAAGCGTGCCCGTGCGGCTCGCACCGCGCGCAACCCGCGCACGGGCGAGACCGTGAAGGTCAAGAAGACCAACGTGCCCGCGTTCCGCCCCGGCTCGACGTTCAAGGACGTCATCAGCGGCGCGAAGAAGCTGCCGAAGGCTGTTGCCGCCAAGGCTGCTGCCAAGCCGGCCGCTGCTGCAGCCGCGAAGCCCGCGGCCGCAACGAAGGCGCCCGCCACCAAGGCGGCGACCACCCGCGCGACCACCACGCGCACTCGCACGGCCGCGGCCGCCACCAAGGCGCCCGCGACCCGTCGCACCACCACGGCCGCCGCGAAGCCCGCTGCTGCCAAGGCGCCTGCGAAGGCGACCGCGACGAAGACCGCTGCGAAGCCGGCCGCCAAGGCGACCGCTGCCAAGAAGCCCGCTGCCGCCAAGACGACGGCTGCGGCCAAGCCCGCTGCGAAGACCACGGCCGCCAAGGCGCCCGCGGCTCGCAAGACGGCTGCCAAGAAGAAGTGAGACGGGCCTCCGTCAGGGAGGCTGCGTCACTTCAGTAACCACGCGGAAGGCCCCGGTGTGCGCACACCGGGGCCTTCCGCGTGCCTGGGGGAGTTGCCACGCCTGGGAAGCGGCCGCGGGTGAGCTGAGAACGCCTGGGGCGCCTGGGAGAGGCGGGACGAGCTCCCGCGCAGATGGTCAGCGCGCCTGGCAGGGGCCTGAGCGCCTGGCGGGGATGGTCAGCACGCCTGGCAGGGGCTGTGAGTGCTCGGCGGGGATGGTTGTGCCCCAGTGAGACTCGCTGGGTGTCGGCGAACCTGGTTGGTATGCCTGAAGATGCTGGTCGGACGCTTGCGGAGCGTTCTTGGAACCGTGTGTGAAGGCTCCGGTGAACGCCCCGGGAAGGCGCTGGCACACCTGGGAAGCGGGCCGGCGGCCGGAAACTCCGGGGCTGACCGGCAGGCGCTGAATGATGCCGGCAACTCGGAACCACCGGTATACGAATGACGCCGCGCCGAGAGATGCGACCCCACGCCTGCGCCTGATGGGCCTCACAGAAATGCGGAGCCCGCCTGGAGATGATTGGCGAGAGAGCCTTCCGATGCCCCCGGCGGCGTTCCGGAACCACTCCCGAGAACGCCTGAAGCCCCAATAGAAATAACGCCGCCACGCCTGCGAACGCCCCCGCGACAAGCGAAACCGCCGCCTCCGAACCCGACTTGGTTGCCAGAGGCGAACTTTCGTCGGGCGAGAAGACGGCGGTTGAAAACGTCTGCAACGACCCTCAGGGACGGGGCAGCGCCGAGGCCAGGTAGTGCGCCGACACCAGCGTTGGCCAGCGCGAAGGTGAGTCCGAAGTGGACCACGTGCCGAACGGGCGGGTGAAGGCCAGCACCCACACGCTGCCCTTCTTGCACGGGAACTCGGACTGCCGCAGGCCACCCAGTTCGGTCAGGGTCCGCACCACGGACGGGATCACGCCGCCCTGCGAGGACACGACCGCGCGGCCCTCGACGGCCGCCACCTCCAGCAGCCGCACGAGACCTGCTTCCGGGTCGGGCCAGTAGCCCTCCTCGGACAGCCGCGGCTCCTCGACCATCTCGACGGCCAAGTCCTCGGCCACGCCCCGCACGGTGTCCGCGCAACGCACCCGAGGAGCCGTGTGGACGCGCGTGGGTGACCACAAGGGCAACAGGGACTGCAGCGCCGCTGCCTGCTTCCAGCCCGCGCCGGACAAAGGCCGGAGGTCGTCGTCCAAGTCCCACTCGGACCGCTTCCCGGCCTTCGCGTGCCGCACGAGCAACACCAGCAACAGGTCCGCCGGCAGCCGGTCGAACTCCGCCAGCACATCGCGGTCGTGCGCGTACGTCAGCACCGAGGCGGCCTCGGCCACCGGCAGCCACTTCAACGAGTCGACCTCGTCGTTGGCCACGAAGGAACCGGAAACGGCCTCGGCGGCGTAGTAGTCGACCGTCTTCGCGTCGCCCCGCACCTTGTACGAGGTCTGCAGCAGATAGCGGCCGAGCACGCACTCGTACCCGGTTTCCTCCACGACCTCACGTGCCGCGCAGGCCGGGATCGTCTCTCCCCGGTCCAGCTTTCCCTTCGGCAACGACCAGTCGTCATAACGCCGGCGGTGCACGACCGCGACTTCGACGTCACCGTCGGCATCGCGCCACAGCACCGCCCCAGCAGCTTTGATCACCCAAGAGCTCCGTGCTTGTGGAGAAGTTCCATCTGGTGGTCCCGCACCGACGAGCCGTCGGACGGCGACGCTTCCCATTCTCCGTCGGCGCGCAGCACCCAGCAGCGCGTCTGCGGATCGAGGGCCGAGGTGAAGACCTCGGCCAGTTGCTTGGCCAGCCGCGGGTTGATGACGCGCACGGCCACCTCGACGCGGCGGTCGAGGTTGCGGTGCATCATGTCCGCGCTGCCGATCCAGTACTCGTCGCAGCCGGCGAAGTGGAAGATCCGCGAGTGCTCCAGGAACCGGCCCAGGATCGAGCGCACGCGGATGTTCTCCGACATGCCCTTCACGCCCGGCTTCAGGCCGCAGATGCCGCGCACGACCACGTCGACGGGTACACCGGCCTGCGATGCGCGGTACAGCGCGTCGATGACCTGTTCGTCGACGAGCGAGTTCACCTTGATGCGCACGCCTGAGGGTTCGCCTGCCTGCGCGCGTTCGATCTCGAGGTTGATCCGGTCCACGATGCCCTTGCGCACGCCGTAAGGAGCCACCAGCAACGAGCGGTACTCGTCCTGGCGCGCGTATCCGGTGAGGACGTTGAACAGGTCCGTGAGGTCCGCGCCGATCGTCGGCTCGGCCGTGAGGATGCCGACGTCCTCGTACAGCCGCGCGGTCTTCGGGTTGTAGTTGCCGGTGCCGATGTGGCAGTAGCGCCGGATCGTCGAGCCCTCCTGGCGCACGACCAGTGACGTCTTGCAGTGCGTCTTCAGGCCCACCAGGCCGTAGACGACGTGCACGCCCGCCTTTTCCAGCGCACGCGCCCACTTGATGTTCGCCTGCTCGTCGAAGCGCGCCTTCAGCTCCACCAGCGCCACGACCTGCTTGCCCGCCTCGGCCGCGTCGATCAGCGCGTCCACGATGGGCGAGTCACCTGAGGTGCGGTACAGGGTCTGCTTGATGGCGAGCACGTGCGGGTCGGCCGCCGCCTGCTCGATGAAGCGCTGCACCGACGTGGAGAACGAGTCGTACGGGTGGTGCACGAGCACGTCACCCTCGCGCAGCGTCGCGAAAACACTCTTCGGCGTCTCGCGCTCACCGAACGCCGGGTGCGTCGCCGGCACGAACGCCGGGTCCTTCAACGTCTTGCGGTCGATGCCGTACATCGACCACAGGCACGACAAATCGAGCAATCCAGGCACGGTCACGACGTCGTGCGGGTCGACGTCCATCTCCCGCAGCAACAGTTCGAGCATGTGCTCGGTCATGTCGTCGGCGACTTCCAGGCGCACCGGCGGACCGAACCGGCGCCGCGCGAGCTCGCGTTCCAGCGCCTGCAACAGGTCCTCGTCGCGGTCCTCCTCAACTTCGAGGTCCGCGTTGCGCGTGACGCGGAACGCGTGGCACTCGATCACCTCCATGCCGGCGAACAGCTCGCCCAGGTGCGCGGCGATGAGCTCCTCCAGCGGCAGGAAGGTCGCGGAAGACGAAGAACGGTCCGCTTCCACGCGAACGAGGCGCGGCACGTTGTCCGGCACCTTCACCCGCGCGAACCGCTCGCCGCCGCCCTCGGGGTCGCGCACGGTCACCGCGAGGTTCAGCGACAGCCCGGAGATGTACGGGAACGGGTGCGCCGGGTCGACGGCCAGCGGCGTCAGGACCGGGAACACCTGCTCGCTGAAGTAGTTGGAGAGCCGCAAGCGGTCGTAGTCGGTGAGGTCGCCCCACGTCACGATGCTGATCTGATGCTGTTCCAGACCGGGCCGGATGTGGTCGAGGAACGCGCGGGCGTGCTGCTCGACGAGTTCCTGCGAGCGCTTGGAGATCCCCACGAGCTGCTCGAGCGGCGTGAGCCCGTCCGCGCTGCGCACCGTGAGACCGGTCTCCGCGCGCCGCTTCAGGCCCGCGACCCGGACCATGTAGAACTCGTCCAGGTTCGAGGCGAAGATCGCGAGGAACTTCGCGCGCTCCAGCAGCGGCTGCGAGGAGTCCTCGGCCAGTGCGAGCACGCGGGCGTTGAAGTCCAACCAGGACAGTTCACGGTTGAAGTACCGGTCGTCCGGCAGGTCCGTGGGCAGGATGGCCGACGTCACCGCGGGCGGTGCGGAGGGCACGCCGCGCAACGGGGCGGCGGCTGCCTGGCCTCGCTCGACCTTCGCGCGAGTCGTGGACACTCGCCGGGTCGCCGCACGAGGCTGCTTGCGCGGGGTCGCCGTTTCCGCCTTGTCGCGCGTGCGGCGTCGGGAGGGGGTCGCCTTGCCGTCGTTGTCGTCCGTGCTCACGTCCAGCATTGTTCCGCACTATTGCCGTGAGCGCCCCCAACCAGGACGTCCGTCTGGTGAACTCCTCGTCACAGAACAGGCATCCGCAGGGCCGTGATGGCCCCGTCGGGACTACGTTCGAGGGTCACCCGTTGCCCTGGACGCAGCATTCGCCAGCCACCCGCAGTGACGGCTTCCGCGCTCACGTCGAGCAAAACGCCGTCATCACGCAGAACAACGGCCGATCCGTCACTGTTAAACGTCGACACGGTCGCCTGCACGGAGCAGAAGCTTAGACGTTCGGACCTACTCGTCTCATTTGCGACGCTGCCAGGGTCGAGCGCATGAAGGTAATAGCCACAGTGACTGCGGCAGCCCTGCTGGCCTTCACCACGGCAGGCTTGGCCTCGGCGGCGGCGGCCGAACCCAAGACTCCCGCGGTGGACAAACCACGCCTCCAAGCGGCGGCCAAGAACGTGCGCCTGAAGGCCACGCTTCCCGACTCGGCACGGGCGATCTCGATCGCGTTCGCCCAGTACGGGCCCCGCGACGTCGCGTTCGTCAGCCTGGAGACCGGGCTGAAGACGTACGACGTCACCGATCTCGATCACCCGACGCTCCTCGACCACCTCACCAAGCAGGAGATGGCGCTGCCGGGTGACGACCCCACGAAGATCTTCTGGGAGAACGAGGACATCAACGTCGACCCGGTCCGCAAGCTCGCGTTCCTGGCACGCGAGGTGAACTCGTTCGGGCGCGCACTGCCCGGCGACCGCCCGACCGGCAACTACATCGTGTCCGCTGTGGACCCGGCGGACCTCAAGATCCTGAGCTTCCACCGGCAGGACACCGGTCACACGACCACCTGCATCAACGACTGCCAGTTCCTGTGGACGGCCGGACGCGACCGAACGGAGGCGAAGACGGGGCGAATCTTCGTCACGGACATCCGCGATCCCAAGACGCCGAAGGAACTGCCGGTCTCGGTCGACGTCCGCGGCAAACCGGGCGACGGCAAGATCACGCACGACGTCCAGGTCGACGCGCAGGGCATCGCGTGGGTCGCGGGCGACAACGGCACGCGTGGCTACTGGACGCAGGGCTGGCACCGCGATCCGTTGAGCGGCAAGTTCCGCGAGGCGAAGGCGTGGGACCCGATCGCGTACGCGGGTGGCAACGTGCCGAAGGCCGACATGCCGACCTCGTTCACGCACAACTCGTTCCGCCCGATCGGCAGGACGCTGGCCGACGGACCCCGCCCCACGCCTGAGAATCCGGCCGGCACGCTGCTGCTGCACACCGAGGAAGCCTTCGGGTCGCCCACGTGCAAGACCGAGGGCCGGTTCGTCATCTCTTCGCTGAAGGGCTCGTTCAACGGCGAGGGCTGGAGCGCACAGCCGTTCGAGATGAAGACGGTCGGCGTGTGGAGCCCGGACGACCAGGAGGGCACGATCCCCGGTGACGTCGAGTGCTCGGCGCACTACTTCGACGTGAACAAGCGGATCGTGGCCTACTCCTGGTACGAGCAGGGCACGCGGTTCCTCGACATCTCCAACCCCACCAAGCCGATCCAGATCGGGTACTGGCGGCCGGACTCGGCGGTGTCGTGGGCGCCGTACTGGCACAAGAACAGCGTCTTCATCGCCGACATCTCGCGCGGTGTCGAGATCGTCTCGCTGGAGAAGGGGGCTTACGACGCGCAGGAGAGCGGCACGAACGTGACGCTCACCACCGAGTATTCCGAGGAACTGGCCAGGGAGAGCGGACGCGACCGCGTGCCGCTCGCCCCGAACCCGTTCTACGGCTGGGCCTGCCCGATGGTCGCGAGCCGCGACGACTCGGCCGACTGCGGCGCGGGAGCCTGCGGCGCACCCTGCTGAGACCGAACGCGCTGGCGGGTGATCACGCGACGACCGAGGTCGATCATCGGAATCTCCACGGTCTTGTGGAGGACACTCGCCAGCGCCAGGCCCACGGTCGTGACCGCCACGGCCTGCCCGATGCCGGAGAGCGTCGGCCAGCAGAACCAGATGACCGTCGCGGCGATCGTCTGCACCAGGTAGAGCGCGTACGAGCGCTCACCCACGAACTGCATCGGCTTCGCCGACAGGAAGGTCGTGGCGGGCCCCGGCGCGACCAGCGCGGCGAGCAGCAGCGCGGTTGCCGGTGCGTACACGGGGATGACCAGCACGTGGCCCTGGATTCCGTTGATCCCGTTCAGGAAGTGGGCGACCGGCTTCAGGCTCAGGTGCACGCCGACGAATCCGATCGAGACGATCACCTGCGCGACCGGGTTCGTCAACGGCCGCAGGACCGCGAACCCGCGCCGGCTGTGCAGGGCGATGGCCAGCAGAACGCCGGTCAGGATCGAGAAGTAGTGCAACGGCCAGCCCGGGTTGCGCTGCGCCACGGTGAAGTTGACGAGGACGAGCCCCAGCAGCATGAACAGGACGGCGGCACCGGCACGGCGCTTGAGCACGACGGTGCCCAGTGCGACCGCCACCAGCGGCCACACCAGGTAGAACTTCTGCTCGATGCCCAGCGTCCACGACTGGTCGAACGGGCTGCCGTCCGCGAACTCGTTGGTGAAGGTGAGGAAGTACTTCAGCGCGGGGCCGATGCCGTTGCTGATGAACTTGCCGAAGAGCGCGGAACCGACCGCCGTGATGAGCAGGACCACGAGGTACACGGGCAGAATCCGGAACCCTCGCCGCAGGTAGAACTCCTTGAGCGAGATCCGGCCGGTGCGGTGCTCCTCGCGCAGCATCAGCGTGGTGATCAGGAATCCGCTGAGGACGAAGAACATCTGGACACCGGCCCAGCCCTGCAGCCAGTCCGGGCCGCCGTAGTGGAAGAACACCACCATCACCGCGGCGATGGCGCGTAGACCGTCAAGAGCGGGAAAGCGGCGCAACGCCAGGTAGTCGGCGTGCGTCAGCGAAGTCATGCAGGTACACCTCTGAGCCAAGCGTCGGGGGAACGACGTCGGGGTACGCCGTTTGCATCGGGGGATACGGATGTGAAGCCGCGCGGGTTCCCCGTTTCGCGGCCCTGTACTACACGTTCGTGGCGTTCGTCACGCTCTTAACAGTTGGGCAGCGGAGACAGCGCGGTCAGGGGAGCGGAAGCGGCGATCTGCCCGCCCGCTCGCGTGAGCGTCCCGCCGTGGACCTCCAGCAGGTACGCGCCCTCGGTGGTGTGCATGGTCGCGCCGCTGCGCATGTCCGTGACGTAGCCGGACTCCGAGCGCCACGACACGAAGTCGCCGCTCACCCGCGGAGCCATGATCCCTTCGGTCCGCGGCACGGGTTTGATCTCGGCCAGTTCGCGCGGCTCTGTCCAGTCCGTGCGCCAGCCGTGCAAGGTGTCTGCGCCCTGCGTCCACACCAGCGTCCGGCCGTCCGACGCGACGTTCCCGGCCGGCTTCACCTTGTTCAACGGCTCGGGAAGCGCGGCGTCCGACGTGAACTTCCCGTTCTGCAGCCAGACGACGGTGTCACCGAGGAAAGCCGGTGCCGTGCCTTGGCCGACCACCTTGTCCTTCTTCTTGGCGAGGTCGTAGACGTGCACCGACTTGCCGTCCGACCAGGCGGCTTTCCCGTTGTGCACCACGGCACCGTTGCGACCGATCTGCACGGGCGCGCCGTCGTTGCGCGCGTCCCAGGCATAGGTGGTCGATGTTTCGTTCACCGTGGTGGAGAAGGTGACCCAGCGTCCGTCGAACTCCACGCCGGAGATCTGTTCCTGATCCTGCACCGCCATCACCTGCTGGCGCTTCTCGTCGTCGCGCAGCACCAGCTCAGTGGTCTGGTTGCGCTTCGTGCGGACCAGCGTCGTGTCGCCGTTCTCGTTGGCGCCGACGACGGTGATCCGCTCGTGCGAACCGGCTTCCATCTGGTTGCGGGCCAACTCGTCCTTCCACTGCTGCGGAAGGCCGGTCGCGCACGACACCAGCTTGCTCGGCGCTGTGTAGTCCGGTAGCTCGTCCTCCTGCATCGCCGCGGTGCATCCGGAAATGACGGTGATCGCCGCCAACGCGATCAGAGTGCGCATCTGCTCCCCAGGGTGTGATCAACCCAAGGGACGCGTGTGGATCGCTCAGGTTGTCCAGGCGGGCAAGGCGTTCGCGGTGTGCGTGCCGAGGCCGAGCATCGAGGCGAGGCGCAGATCTTCTTCCGTGTCCACGTCACAGCGCAGCGACGGCCACGGTCCGAGCAGTGCGATCGCACCGGAATCCCTGTGGTGTCCGGCTGATCCGACGCCGAACCGCGGGTCGAGCTCGCCGCCGGGTGCGGCGAGGAGCAGCGTCGTGCCGGTGCCCTGCCGATCGGGAACGAATGCTCGTCTGGCGTTGGCGGCTTCGAGTGCCGCCTGGAGCTCGTCCGAACGGAGCGCGGGCAGGTCGGCCTGGAGCGCGCCGATGCGGATTGACCGGAGCGTGCGGGCGCCGTGCACGAGCGCTTCGTTGAGGCCCGGTTGTGCAGGCTCGGGTATGGACTCGACGCCCAGCGCGGCCATCTCGGCGGCGACGGCGGGGTCCGATGTGATCGTCACCACTCGGCGGACACCAGGGGTGCGCAGAGCGGCGCTCACCGTGTCCATGGCGAGCGCCAGCGCCAGTGCCGCGTGCGACACCGGATCTCCGCCGGTGGCGCTGGTCAGCCGGGTCTTTGCCCTGTCGAGCGTTTTGACCGGTACGACGAGGTCGACTTCATCCCTCACCTCGTCATAGTCCACGATCCGACGACCAGTGCGTCGACCACTAACCCCTGCCCCTCGATTTCGCCGGTCAGACGAGGTGCCCTGCTGAGCGCCGGAAGCGAGGGGTAAGGATTGTGGTCGGGGCACTAGTGTGCTCATGGGCGCAGTTCTTGCAGGTCCTGGGAGTGAGGAGAGGTCCACGTGGCCAAGGAGAAGGGCGGCTTCTGGGTCGGGGTCGCCGCGGCGATCGTCTACCCCATGTCGTTCGTGCTGGGCAGGCACCGGATCCTGCACGGCGACCGCATCCCGCGCCAGGGGTCGGCGTTGCTCGTGCTGAACCACATCTCGCACCTCGACCCGTGCTACGACGCGGTGTTCGTGCACAGGAACGACCGCGTGCCGCACTTCCTCGCCAAGCACAGCCTGTGGAACGTGCCGATCATGGGCGCGATCCTGAAGGGCGCGAAGCAGATCCCGGTCTACCGGGGCACGTCGGACGCGCAGCAGAGCCTGCGGGCGGCGCACGAGGCGCTGGAGACCGGCCAGGTCGTGGTGATCTACCCCGAGGGCACCATCACCAAGGACCCCGACGGCTGGCCCGCGAACTCGCGCACCGGCGTCGCGCGGCTCGCGTTGCAGCACGACGGGCCGGTCATCCCGGTCGCCCGCTGGGGCACGCTCGATCTCTACAACCACTACCAGAAGAAGTTCCGGCCGCTCCCGCGCAAGACGATCACGCACTTCGTCGGTGAGCCGATCGACCTGTCCGCCTACCGCGGCAAGGAGGAGACGCTCCCGCTGCTGCGCGAGGTCACCGACCTGCTGATGAACCACGTGAAGACCCAGCTCGCCGAGGTCCGCCAGCAGCCGGCGCCCGAAGGCTTCTACGGACCGAGGAAGGCCTGAACATGGCGATCGAACGTGTTGCGGTGCTGGGCTCCGGGTCCTGGGGCACGGCCTTCGCGAAGGTCATCGCGGACTCCGGTCCCGAGGTCGTGATGTGGGCGCGGCGGCAGGAGGTCGCCGCGGAGATCACCGAGACCCGCGTGAACTCCGGCTACCTGCCCGGCATCTCGTTGCCCGCCAACCTGGCGGCCACGTCCGACCCGGCGAAGGCGCTGGACGGTGCGGACGCCGTCGTGCTCGCCGTGCCGTCGCAGACGTTGCGGGTCAACCTCTCGGCCTGGAAGGAACTGCTGCCGCCGGACGCGACCTTGGTGTCGCTGTCCAAGGGTGTGGAGCTCGGCACGTTGAAGCGGATGAGCGAGGTGATTCGCGAGGTCGCCGGTGTCGACGAGTCGCAGGTCGCCGTCGTCTCGGGACCGAACCTGGCCAAGGAGATCGCCGTCGGGCAGCCGACCGCGACCGTCATCGCGTGCACGGACCACGACCGCGCGGTCGACCTGCAGCACGCGTGCTCGAACTCGTACTTCCGCCCGTACACCAACACCGACGTCGTGGGTTGCGAGCTGGGCGGGGCGTGCAAGAACGTCATCGCGCTGGCGTGCGGCATGGCGGCGGGCATGGGCTACGGCGACAACACGATGGCGTCGATCATCACGCGCGGTCTGGCCGAGACCGCGCGTCTCGGCGCGGCTCTGGGCGCGGACCCGCTGACGTTCGCCGGTCTGGCCGGGCTGGGCGACCTGGTGGCGACCTGTGCGTCGCCGTTGTCGCGCAACCGGTCCTTCGGCGAGCGGCTCGGCAAGGGCGACACCTTGGCGCAGGCGCAGGAAGCCGCGCACGGTCAGGTCGCCGAGGGCGTGAAGTCGTGCTCGTCGATCCTGGAACTCGCACGGGCGCACGACGTGGACATGCCGATCACCGAGGGTGTGAACGGTGTCTGCCACGACGGGCTGAGCGTGCGGGACCTCGGTGCCGCGCTGCTGGGACGTGACCGGAAGCACGAACGCCAGTGAACCCGGAACTCGGTGACGGCACGCGAGTCGTGCACGCGGTCTCCGGCGAGCCTGGCGAACCCTTCGGCGCGCAGCCGGTGTTCGCGTCGGCGTTCCACTTGGGCGGGCCGGACTACTACGGCCGCGCGGGCAATCCCACCTGGCGTTCGCTGGAATCCGCGTTGGGATCGCTGGAAGGCGGCGAGTGCGTCGTCTTCCCGTCCGGGATGGCGGCGATCTCCACGCTGCTGCGCGCCGTGCTGTCCACCGGGGACACTCTGGTGGTCCCGTCGGACGGCTACTTCCTGACGCGCAAGTTCGTGTCCGAAATGGACGTGAACGTCGTCGAGGTGCCGACGGCAGGGCCGTACCCGTCCTTCGCCGGGGTGAAGCTCGTGCTGCTGGAGACTCCGTCGAACCCCGGTCTGGACGTGTGCGACATCGCGGCTCTCGCTGATGCGGCACACGCGGCCGGCGCGTTGCTGGCGGTGGACAACACGACCGCGACGCCGTTGGGGCAGCGGCCGCTGGAGCTCGGCGCGGACATCGTCGTGGCGTCGGACACCAAGGCGGTCGCGGGGCACAGCGATGTCCTTTTCGGACACGTGACGGTGGCTTCGCCCGAGCTGGCCACCCGCGTCCGGGACGCGCGGACGGTGAACGGCGCGATTCCGGGGCCGTTCGAGGCGTGGCTCGTGTTGCGCGGCCTGGGAACCCTGGACCTGCGGCTCGCGCGGCAGGCCGAGAACGCGGCGGCGATCTACGAGTTGCTCAAGGGGCGCGTGGCGAACCTGCGGTGGCCGGGCGCGTCCGACGACCCGTCGTACCTCGTTGCGGCGCAGCAGATGCGGCGGTTCAACGGTGTGCTGACGTTCGAACTCGACGACGTCGCCGCGGTGAACGAGTTCCTGGCGCGGTCGAAGCTGGTGTCGGCGGCCACGTCGTTCGGCGGCCTGCACTCGACGGCGGACCGGCGCGCGCAGTTCGGCGACCCGGTGCCGGAAGGCCTGGTGCGTTTCTCGGCCGGCTGTGAGGACACTCGCGACCTGGTCGCGGACGTGTCCCAGGCTTTGGGCCTGGTTTGACAGAGGGTCCCGGTTCCGGGACCCTCTGCGTCATGTCCTTCAACACGTGTTGCTGTTGTACCTGGCGATAGTCCCGCGTCCTCTTTCGCGACTCGCCCGGTAAGGACCTCTTTCCCGATGTTCGCCGTTCCTGAGAACAGCCTCGTTCTGCCTGAGAACACGCGCCTGCTGCACCCCGTCCGGGTGGCTCTGGCGTGGGCGGCCGACCGCGACCGCTGGAAGCACCTGCTCCGGTACGACCCGGAGGAGCGCTTCTCGACGTTGGTCGACAAGACCGACGACCAGGAGATCTGGCTGATGAGCTGGCTCCCCGGTCAAACCGCCTCGCTGCACGACCACGATCACACCTCCGGCGCGTTCACCGTGGTCAGCGGCCTGCTGACCGAGGTCGTGACGACCCGGATCCAGGTCGTGCACTCACTGCGCGCCGGCCAGTCGCGCGTGTGGGGCCCCGGCTACGTGCACCAGGTGCGCAACGACGGCGTGGACCCGGCCGTGTCGATCCACGTCTACCGCCACGGCACCCGCGCCATGACCTCCTATCGCTACGACCCGGTCAACGGCCCCGTGCGCTGACGTGCGGCGGAATCGCCTTGTCCGTCTCGTGCGGCACGGGCGCGCCCCACGACGTGATGAGCGGCATGTGCCCGGCCCACACGAGGTTGGCTTCGAGGTCTGACGGTTCCTCGCCAGGCCCGCCCTCGCGGACCTTCACGCTCGCCTCGGTGAGGTCGATCTCCAGCGCGGCCGTCTGCGCGAGCTCCTTCTTGGACGGTTCGCGCGCGTAGTCCCAGCTGCCGGGCGTGACGTGCTCGACGATGGTGCGCAGTGCGTGCTGAGTGTCCTCGGCGATCTTCGCGGTGCCGTGGATGATCGCCGACCGGTAGTTCATCGAGTGGTGGAACACGGACCGCGAGTACACGACGCCGTCCACGAGCGTGACCGCGACGCAAACCTGCTTGCCTTCGAGCATGCTCCTGATGGACCGTGAGCCGGTCGACCCGTGCAGGAAGATGCGGTTGCCGTCCCGCCCGTACGCGGTGGGGATGAGGAACGGCGCCCCGTCCACCTCCACGGCGAGATGGCAGACCAGCCCGGCGTCGAGGATGTCGTAGAGCACCTGGCGGTCTTCGACGGCTCGCTTCTTGCCGCGGACGACGGTGCTGCGCGGGGTGGGGGAGAGCTGCAGGTCAGAGGTCATGCTCCTACTGTGCGGCGTAAAGTGGCATCATTGAAGCGCCATTTCTGATCGATTTGAGAATGCCACTTCGCCGGTCAGGCCCGGCGGACCGCGTCCAACGCCGCCCGCCACGGGTACGAATCCATGACCTGTCCGCCGGTTCGGGGCGGGTGGGGCACGAAGCCGCCTTCGCCGAACAGCACGGTCACTCCGGCCGCCCGCAGCTCCTCAAGGCTGCGCAGGAACGGCCGGTTGTTCGCCAGCGCGGTGTTCACGAACGGCAGCACCGCGATCGGCAGACCCAGCCCGGTCAGCTCCGCGAGCTGCGTCAGCACGTAGGTGTCCGCGATCCCGGCGGCCCACTTGTTGATCGTGTTGTAGGTGGCGGGCGCGACTACGACGGCAGCTGCTTTCGGGAGGCCGGGCTGCCCCGCGCGCTGATGACCAGTGCGCACCGGATGGCCGCTCAGCTCTTCCAGCGCCGCGAGGTCGAGGAAGTGCTCGACCGCAGCCGGGGTCGCCACGCACCAGACGTCCCAGCCATCGGCCTGCGCGAGTTTCACCATCCGGTCGACGTGGTCGGCAGGACCGGCTCCGCAGATCATCAAGTACAGAACAGGTGCGCTCACGCTTCCACTCCCGCGCGTCCGGCCATCTGGCGCACCAGCCGGGCCGGCTCGCCAGTGGTGTTGTTCAGCAAAGACCGCAGCAGGCCGTGCGCCAGCGGGCGGCACCGGACCTCCTCCGGCGCGACCTGCTCCGCCTTGCCGAGCGCCCGTACAGCCTGGCGGTAGTCGCCGACTCCGGTGTGCGCTTCGGTGAGGTCGAGCTGGTAGTTCGACTGGCGCTCAGCCGAGAGCGCCGCCACGTCGCGTGGGCTGATGTGGTTCGCGAACTCAAGTGCGCGGCCGTGCTGGTGCAGCCGCACGAGTGCTGCGACGCGGTGGATCTGCGTGTTGGTCACGCCGAAGAACGTGTGGTGGTCGTTGTAGTGCGGCTTGTACTGGCGAGCCGTCGCCAGCGCCGAATCGTGCATCTCGCCTGCGAGTGCCACGTCTTCCTGCCCGGCTGCGGTGATCGACGCGGCCAGGTACAGCATGCCGTGCAACGCCAGCAGCTCGGCGGGGTTGGCGCGGACCTCGTCCCGCATCCGGTCGGCCATCGCCACCAGTGCCACGATGGCTTGCGGTTGCCGGCGAATGCTCGTCATCGCGCGGGCGACGCTGCGGGTGGCTCGTGCGAGTGACCAGGCGTCGTCGATGCTCATCGCGGTGTACATCGCGCGGTCAGCTGCCAGCCAGGCCAGATCGTTCGACTCGAACTTCAGCAGCATCGAGGATGCGAGACGGTAGGTCGTCGTGAGGATCCTGTGCGCGTTCACCAGGTCTGCCGCCGAAGCCGTCTGGGTCGCGAGGTAGGCCTCGGCCATGAGGGCCGGGAGGTTCTGCGCCACAACCGTGAAGCGCGACATGCCCCAGGCATGGTCCAAATAGGACGCCTGCCGTGCGATGCGGATCAGGTCGACCTCTTCGGATGTGGCAGGCGCAAGTCCGGGGTAGCTGGCCAGGGCGGAGCAAATGGCTTGAACCTCGCCCGCGTCGACACACTGGCGTGCCCGCTGGTTGCGGCTGTCGTCGGTGAGCACCGCAGGGTCGATGCCCAGTGCGTCGGCCACTCGTTCGATGACCGGCAACCGGGCCAGTTCGCGTTCGCCGGACTCGACCTTGTCCAGCCACGAGACCGAGCGTCCGACCATGTCGGCGAAGCGTTGGCGCGGAAGCTTGCGGCGTTCACGCCAATAGCGGACGCGTGCGCCGATCCGCCCTGCGCTCTCCTCCACGGCTCGACCCTAGCGGTTCTGGTGTCACACATTTTGTACAAGTCGTCACGCGGAGTTGTGCCTAGCTTTGGCCCGTGATCCCGCCTTATGTCACTGCCTGGAGCGGCGAGCAGGACCTGCCACACCGAGTCGTGGAGCGCCCAGATCGAGGAATCGGCTTCGTCAACGAGCTGCTGTCTGACCGAGATCAGCACGGTGTGCTGTGGCAGCAGACGATGCTGCGGGCGGGAACAGGTCGGCCGGAGTTCGGCCGGGTGCACCCGCTTCGCCAACGACGGGCGATGGAGTTGTTGCTGTGCCAGGTCTGTGGCTGCATTGCCGCCCAGAACGACGACGGTGTCCTGTGGCTGCAACGCGACCACCGCGATGACTGGCCCGGTTGGCCGGAAGGCATGGCGTCGGTGGAGCCGCCCATCTGCGTGCCGTGTGTGGCGGTGTCGTTGCGCCACTGTCCTGCCTTGAGGCGGGGAGCTGTGGTCGTCCGAGTCCGGGATTGCTCGGTCGTCGGCGTGCGCGGTGTGCTCCACCGGCCCGGTGTGCTGGGGCCGGTCGCGATCGGTGCGGTGACCATGTCCTATGGCGATCCGGGCGTTCGATGGGTGCTGGCGTCGGGCCTCGTCCGCGAGTTGCGGGACTGCACGTTGGTCCGGTTCGAGGAACTCGCCGATCAGGCGGCGTGACCCCGCGTCTGCGCGACGCCGGGCTTCCTGGCAATGTCAGCGCCGTGGCTGAGACCGCGCTTCCCGTCGCCCTCGACCGCGAGTCCGCCGAACCGCTCGCCGTCCAGCTCGCCGACGCGTTGAGGTCGGCTGCTTCGGAGGGACGGCTGAGAGCAGGCGACCGGTTGCCGTCCACGCGCGCGTTGGCCGAGTCGCTCGGCGTATCGCGCACGGTCACGGCCGCCGCCTACGACCAGCTGCACGCGGAAGGCTGGATCGCGGGCCGTCACGGTTCCGGCACCTACGTCACCACGACCCCGCCCGGCCCGTTGCGCAAACGTTCGCGCAAGCCAGCGGTCCCCGCCATCACCGACTTCGTCGACCTCGGCACGGGCGCGCCCTGGGCAGGAGGTCTCGACCGCGCGGCCTGGCGGAGAGCGTGGCGGGGCGCTGCCGATGTCGCGCCGCTGTCCCGTCCCGAACGCGCAGGCCTGCCCGAGTATCGCGAGGCCATCGCCGAGCACCTGCTGCGCCACCGCGGCCTGGCCGTCAACGCCGACCCCGTCCTCGCGACCGGCGGCACCACGGCGGTGCTGACCGAGATCGCGGTCGCCGTCCTCAAACGCGGTGATGCCGTGGCGGTGGAGGAACCGGGCTACCAACGTGCCGTGGGCGTCTTCCGCGCCAACGGGCTGAAGGTCGTCCAGGCCGCCGTGGACGCGGAAGGCCTGCTGCCCGAGGCGGTTCCGAACGGCGTGAAGGCCGTCTACTGCTCGCCCGCCCACCAGTACCCGCTCGGCGGCCGCATGTCGGCCGGGCGGCGGGTCGCGTTGGTCGAAAGAGCGCGCAGGGACGGCTGGCTCGTCATCGAGGACGACTACGACGGCGAGCTCAGGTACGACGTGGCGCCACTCCCGTCGCTCGCGGCGCTCGCACCGGACGTCGTCGTCCACCTCGGCACGACGAGCAAGATCCTCACGCCGACGCTCGGCGCGGGCTGGATGGTCGCGCCGGAGCACATCGCCACGACGATTCTGGAGCACCGCGACCTGACCGGCACCGGACCGGCCGCGGCTGGGCAACGGGTCGTCGTCGAGCTCGCGCGCACCGGCGACCTCGGCCGGCACCTGCGCAAGCTGAGAAGAGAACTGTCCGAGCGCCGGGCGTTGATCGTCGACACGTTCGCGGCAGCCGGGATCGAGGTGCTCGGCGACGACGCGGGCGCGCACGTCGTGGTGCTGCTGCCCAGCCTCGAACGGGAGCGCGAGGTCATGCGGCAGGCGCTCGAACGCGGTCTGCGGCTCGACGGCCTCGCCCGGCACTACGTCAACCGCGCCAAGTTCCACGGCCTCGCCATCGGCTACAGCGCCTGCTCCCGCGAACAGCTGGTCAACGCCCTGCCCGTCCTCACGGAGCTGATCACCCGATGACCTTCGTCCCAGCAGACTTCACGGTCCCACCCGTTTTGACCACCCCGTCGTTCCACCTCGAGCCCCTCGGCCCGCAGCACAACGAGCGGGACCACGAGGCGTGGACGACGAGCACCGGGCACATCCGGTCGACGCCGGGCTTCGACACCTGGACCTGGCCGCCCGCCGAGGGGATGTCGCTCGAACGCAACCTGGCAGACCTGCGCAGGCACGCGGACGACTTCACCCAGCGCAAGGGGTTCACCTATTCGGTGCTCGACGGGGACGAGGTGATCGGCTGCGTGTACATCTACCCGGCGCGCGACGACCACACCGTGGCGAGGGTGCACTCGTGGGTGCGCGCCGACCGCGCTGACCTGGACAAGCCGCTGCACGACGCGGTTTCCGCCTGGCTGAGGCAGGACTGGCCGTTCGCAGAGGTCCGCTACGCCCCGCGACCGTCAACTGGTCGGTAGGCACAATCGCCCAAACGGGTAGGGTCGGGCCCCATGACGCAGCGCAAGACGAGGGTGGCCGTGGTGTTCGGCGGCCGCAGCTCCGAGCACGAGGTCTCCTGCCAGTCCGCCAAGAGCGTCCTGCCCTACCTGGACGCGGACCGCTTCGAGGTGGTGCCGGTGGGCATCACACCGCAGGGGCAGTGGGCACTCGGCACGGACCCGAACGCGCTGGAATCAGGCGCGGGCAACCTCCCCACGCTGCGCAACCAGACCGTCGCCGCGATCGAGCCCGGCCAGGCTCTCCAGGACGTCGACGTCGTCTTCCCGCTGCTGCACGGCGCGTGGGGTGAGGACGGCACCATCCAGGGCCTGCTCGAACTGGGCGGCCTCCCGTACGTCGGGCCGGGCGTGTTCGCGAGCGCCGCGGCCATGGACAAGATCTTCGCCAAGAAGATCCTCCAGGCGGAGGGCCTCAACGTCGGCAAGTTCGTCGCACTGGACCGCGCCGCCACCACGCTGACGCTGAACGAGCGCGAGCACCTCGGCCTGCCGGTGTTCGTGAAGCCGTCGCGCGCCGGGTCGTCCGTCGGCATCTCCAAGGTGAGCGACTGGGCCGACCTGGACGCCGCGATCTTCGAGGCGCGCCAGCACGATCCCAAGGTCATCATCGAGGCCGCCGTGCCGAACATGCGCGAGATCGAGCTCGCCGTGCTGGAGTTCCCGGACGGCCGTGTCGAGGCCTCGCTGCCCTGCGAGCTGCGTCCGGTCGGCGAGCGCGTCGAGTGGTACGACTTCGAAGCCAAGTACGTCGACGACTCCTACGAGGCCGACATCCCGGCGAAGCTCGACGACGACATCGCGGCGCAGTTCCGCGAGATGGCCGTCAAGGCGTTCAAGGCGCTCGACTGCCAGGGACTGTCCAGGGTGGACTTCTTCCTCACCGAGCAGAATGAGCTGGTCATCAACGAGCTCAACACCATGCCCGGCTTCACGCCGATCTCCATGTACCCCAAGGCGTGGGCGGCCACCGGCATCGACTTCACCACGCTGCTGACCACGTTGATCGAGACGGCGATCGCGCGGGGATCCGGTCTCCGCTAAGGCGTTGCCTTGACCGGCTGCTTCGGCAGCAGGTCTCGCACGGCGGTGGAAACGTCCTGGAGCGCACCGGTGCCCGCGTCGTCGGGCACCGTCAGCGCGATGTGCACGCCGCGGTCCACGACCACCCACGTCGAGCTGCCGGAACCGGGCAGCTGCAGCCACTGCACGTCCGAGATCACCCGCAGCTGCGAGGTCGCGGACAGCTCGGCCGGCCGCGGCAGGCCGCACCGCAGAACCACCGGATCGTGCTCGGTGTCACCCCACGCGACGGTGGCGGGCGGCGCGGGCGAGGCGAGTTCCCGGCGCGGCAGCACGTCCTTCCCGGACGGCAGCTGCGCCGGCAGCTTCTCGATCAACGACGTGCACGGCGCGGAGGCCGCGTCCGGTGCGTCGATGGAGACCAGCGCGAGGGGACCCGTGCGACCGGGCACTTCCGGCGTCTGGTCCACCGTGTTCAGCACGAGACCGAGTGCGGCGAAACCGATGACGAGCACCACGGCGAGCCCGACCGCCGCGAGCAGCGGCCGGGACAGCGCCGACCTGGTTTCCGGCAGCTTGGTTTCACGCTGTGTCACCCGGTTATGGGAACACGAGCTAGAGATGCACCACCGGGCAGGTGAGCGTCCGAGTGATGCCTTCCACATTCTGGATACGGGCGACCACGAGCTGGCCCAGCTGGTCGACGGTCTCGGCCTCGGCGCGGACGATGACGTCGTACGGACCGGTGACGTCTTCTGCGGTTGCTACCCCTGCGATTCCGGAAATCTCGGAGGCGACTGCGGCGGCCTTGCCGACCTCGGTCTGGATGAGGATGTATGCATGCACCACGGCGTGCCCCTTCGTCGCGACAGGTTGGGTCGAGGTAGGAACGTGTCACGCAACGTACCCCAGTTGGGGTTCCGAATGCTCAGATTGGGAGGCAACTTTGCGTCCGGAGCCGCCGCGCGATGCGGAGACGGTCGCCGAAGTGGGTGAGTTCAATCTCATCCACCGGGTGACGACCGGTCGGGCGCAACCCGAGACGACCATCCTCGGGCCGGGGGACGACGCGGCCGTGGTCGCCGTTCCGGACGGGCGGGTCGTCGCCTCCATGGACGTGCTGGTCGAGGGTGTCCACTTCAGACTCGACTGGTCCAGTCCTGAGCAGGTGGGCCGAAAAGCGGCCGCGGTGAACCTCGCCGACGTCGTCGCGATGGGTGCGTTGCCGTCCGGTCTGCTCGTCGGGATCGCGTGCCCGGCTGACACTCCCGCGGCGACGATCCAGGGGATCATGTCGGGACTGTGGCAGGAGGCGGCGAAGGCCGGCGCGGGCATCGTGGGCGGCGACATGGTCAGCTCCGCCACGTTGGTGATCTCCATCACCGCAATGGGTGACATGAACGGACTCGAGCCGATCACACGTTCCGGCGCGCTCGTCGGTGACGTCGTCGCGGTGACCGGACGGCTCGGCTGGGCGGCCGCGGGCCTCGCCGTGCTGGGCCGCGGGTTCCGCTCGCCGGTCGGCATCGTCAACGCCCAGCGCACCCCCGAGCCGCCGTACGAGGAGGGCCCCAGGGCCGCGGAGGCCGGCGCCACGTCGATGATCGACATCTCGGACGGGCTCCTGCAGGACCTCGGCCACATCGCGGACTCGTCGGGCGTGGCGATCGACGTCCGCACCGAGCTGCTGCCGTTGCACCCGCGGCTGCTCGACGTCGCGTCGGCACTGGGCGGCGACGCACGGCACTGGGCGCTGACGGGCGGCGAAGATCACGCTCTCGCCGCGACCTTTCCCGGTCCCAAGGCGGTTCCGGAGAACTGGACGACCATCGGCACGGTCCGCGCGGGCGAGGGCGTGACCGTGGACGGCAGGGCTTACGAAAAACCCCCTGGCTGGGAGCACTGGCGCGCGTAAACTGGTCGATGTGGAACTATGCACGCGCACGTATGACCATCCAGACTCGGTCAAGATGATCGCCGACCTCCAGCAGGTCTACGTCGAGCGCTACGGCGACGTCGACGTCACGCCGGTCGACCCGGCGCAGTTCGCCGCACCGCTCGGCTACTTCGTCATCGGCTACCTCGACGAGGTGCCGGTCGCGTGCGGCGGCTGGCGGGTGAACGACGAGCTGGCCGGCGCCGCCGAGATCAAGCGCATGTACGTCGTCGACGCCGCACGTGGCAAGGGCCTCTCCCGCCTCGTGCTCGCCCACCTGGAGGCCACCGCGCGCGAGGCCGGCCTGGAGCGGATGGTGCTGGAGACCGGTCTCCGCCAGCCCGAGGCGATCGCGCTCTACACCTCCAGTGGCTACGAGCGGATCGACAACTTCGGCGTCTACCGCGACCACCCGGAGAGTCGCTGCTTCGGGAAGCCGTTGTAGGTTCGGGCGCATGGCCATCTATGCGTTGGGGGACTACACGCCGCAGATCCACCCGGACGCGTACGTGCACCCGGATGCGACCGTGATCGGCGACGTGCGCATCGGCGCCTTCTCGTCGGTGTGGCCGCAAGCCGTGCTGCGCGGCGACTACGGCCGGATCGTCGTCGACGAGCGCACCTCGGTCCAGGACGGCACGGTGATCCACTGCACCGAGGTCCACCCGGTGCACATCGGGTCGTCGTGCGTCATCGGCCACAACGTGCACATCGAGGGCGCGACGATCGCGGACGACTGCCTGATCGCCTCAGGATCGGTGGTGCTCAACGGTTCCATCGTGGAGAAGGGCGCGATCGTCGGCGCCGGCGCGGTGGTCTCGTTCGACGGGCACGTCCGCGAACGCACGATGGTGCTGGGAGTTCCGGCTCGTGAGCGGGTCGGACATGTTGTGCCAGAACAGGCTTGGGCGTTCATCGTCGAGAAATATGTGCAGAACATCGGTTTGTACCGGGAGAAGCTGCGCCGTCTCGACTGAGATAGGGTTCACAGCCGTGGCTCGTCCCCTCAACGAAGTTGTCGAAGCCGGTTGGGCTGAAGCTCTCGCCCCCGTCGCTGACCAGATCGCCGCCATGGGTGAGTTCCTGCGCGCGGAGGTCGCCGCCGGCCGCACCTACCTGCCGGCGGGCGAGAACGTGCTGCGTGCGTTCAAGCAGCCGTTCCACCAGGTCAAGGTGCTGATCGTCGGGCAGGACCCGTACCCGACGCCCGGCCACGCGGTCGGCCTGTCGTTCTCGGTGGCGCCCGACGTGCGGCCGATCCCGAAGTCGCTGGTCAACATCTACAAGGAGTACGCGGAGGACCTCGGTCACCCGCTGCCCTCCAACGGCGACCTCACGCCGTGGTCCGAGCGCGGTGTGCTGCTGCTCAACAGGGCGCTGACCGTGCAGCCCGGCAAGGCGAACTCCCACCAGGGCAAGGGCTGGGAGGCCGTGACGGAGCAGGCGATCAAGGCGCTCGCCGCCCGGGACGCACCGCTGGTCTCCATCCTGTGGGGCCGCAACGCGCGCAACCTGCGGCCGCTGCTCGAACCGTTGCCCGCCATCGAGTCCGCGCACCCGTCGCCTCTTTCGGCGCACGCCGGGTTCTTCGGCTCGAAGCCGTTCAGCCGCGCCAACGAACTGCTGGAGAAGCAGGGCGCGGAGCCCGTTGACTGGAAGCTTCCGTAGTCGCTCCGGCAAGACGTGATCTGACGCTGACGGCCGCCGGTGCGGCCGTCAGCGAGTTCGGCAACGCGTTGTCCCTGCTCGTCCTGATGTTCTGGGCGACGCCGATCAGCCCGTTGCTGGTCGCCGCGATCCTGGTTGCCGAACTGCTGCCGCTCGTGCTCGGTGCCCCGCTCGCCGGTGTGCTCGTCGACCGGCTGCCCAACCGCCGCCTGCTGATCGTCGCGCTGCTGTTCCAGGGCGTCGCGATCGCGTCCATCGCACCGCTGATGGGCCAGCCGGCGTTCGTGGTGGCGCTGGTGTTCCTCTCGGGCTGTGGGCGTGCGATCGCCCAGCCCTGCATCTCCGCTCTTGTGCCGCACATCGCGGGCGAAGAAGAAGCGACGCGTGGTTACGCGTGGCTCAGCACCGGGCGCAGTCTCGGGAGCATGGCGGGCGTCACCGGAGGTGCGGTGCTCGCCGGGATCTTCGGTCACCCCGCCGCGATGCTCATCGACGGCTGCACGTTCCTCGCCTATGCGGCGATGCTGGCGTTCGTGCGCTCGGAACGCCGGCCGTCCGGCACGCACGAGGTGCGTCCCAGCGCTCTCGCGGGCATTCGGCACGTGCGGCGGGACCCCGTGCTGTTCGCGGCAGTGATCGGGCTGGCCCTCTGCGTCGGCGCGGTTGTCGTGATCAACGTGGCCGACCCCGCGTTCGTGCGGTTCGTGTTGCGCGGCGACGAGTTCGTGCTGGGCGCGATGCAGGCGTGCTGGATGACCGGGATCCTGGTCGGCAACAGGCTTGCCGCGCGGCTTCGCACCGTGCCGGGGGTGGCTCAGGCGATCGCCGTCGCCGCCATCACCACGGGTGTCGGGGTGCTGATCCCGGCGACGTTCCCGTTCGTCGTGGCGGCGGGGACCGGCTGGGTGATCGGCGGCGTGTCGAACGGGATCCACAACGTGGCCCTGAACGCCGTCGTCCGGTTGCGGACCCCCGAGGAGATGCGCGGGCGGGCGTTCGCCGCCGTCGGGTCGATGGTGATCGGGGCGAACCTGCTCGGGACTGCTGCCGCGGGCGGGTTGCTGCTGTTCATCGGGCCCCAGGCGGTGTTCGCGCTCGGTGGCACGGGGGCGTTGCTCAGCGGGCTGGCCTGCCTGGTGTTCGTGCGCAGGGCCCTGAAACGCGGAAGGAGCCCGGCCGCGGCCGGACTCCTTCCGAACTAAAAACGAACTGTGGCGGTGATCAGCCGCGCACGACCTTGCCGGCCTTCAGGCAGGACGTGCACACGTTGATCCGCTGGCGCTGCGAGGCCGAGACCTTGGCGCGCACAGACTGGATGTTCGGGTTCCAGCGGCGGTTCGTCTTCCGCTGGGAGTGCGAAACCGAATGGCCGAAGCCCGGCCCCTTGCCACAGACGTCGCACACGGCAGCCACGTCAGCCACTCCTTCAGGTTCCTCAAGCGGTGAGTCTCGCGTCCCGGTGGGCGCGCAAGCGTGCACAAGCCTCAACCGGGCACGGCAACCCAATCAGGGTAGCCGGTGGCCTCACCCGCGACCAAACCGGGTGGATACCCTCGCCGCCATGCAGGTCATGGATGCGGTCGCGGTGCGCAGATGGGCGGACGCGTGCGTGCGGTCGCTGGACGCCAACCGGGAGTCGATCGACCAGATCAACGTCTTCCCGGTGCCCGACGGTGACACAGGTACCAACCTGCTGCACACGATGCAGTCGGCGCTGGACGCGCTGCTGCGGTCGCCCATCTCCACGGTAGGCGACGCATTGTCCGCACTCGCCCGTGGCGCGCTCGCCGGGGCGCGCGGGAACTCCGGCGTGATCCTGTCGCAGGTGCTCAGGGGCCTCGCGGAGACCGTGCAGGAGGTCTCCCTCGTCACGGGTTCGGCGTTGCGCAAGGGGCTGCAAAGGTCTGACGAGCTGGCCACTGCGGCCGTGTCGAAGCCGGTTCCCGGCACGGTCCTGTCAGTGCTGCACGCTGCTGCGGAGGCCGCCCGTGACTGCCCGTCGGACGAGCTCGACGAGGTGGTGCTGGCGGCGTCGCGCGCGGGTGCGGTGGCGTTGGCCGATACACCGCGGCAGCTCGCCGTGCTGGCCAAGGCCGGGGTGGTCGACGCGGGTGGACGTGGCCTCGTTGTGTTGTTGGACACACTGGCCGCGGTGATCACCGGTCAAGCGGTGGAAACGCCGATGGACGCGCCGCTGCTGCCGCGCACGCCCGAGTCGCTGACGACCGAGCGCGAGAGCGGGTCGTCGGAGTTCGAGTACGAGGTCATGTACCTGCTCGACGACACCTCGGAGGAGGCGGTGCTCGAGCTGCGGGCGTCGCTGAACCTGCTCGGCGACTGCGTGTCGGTCGTCGGTGATGGCGCTTCCCTGTGGACCGTGCACGTGCACTGCAACGACATCGGCGCGGCCATCGAGGCGGGTGTGCGCGCTGGGCGTCCGCACCGGATCACGGTGGCGCGGTTCGCCGACCAGATCGCCGCGCAGGCGTCGCGGTTCGTGCGCGACCGGTCGATCGTGGTGGTGGTGAGCGGCGCGGTCGACCTGTTCCGCGCCGAGGGAGCGACGGTGTTCGACCTTGCCACTTCTTCTGCGACGCCCACGGACCTGTTGTCCGCCATCGTGTCGACGCGCGCGCGTCACGTCGCGGTGCTGCCGGGCGATCCGGACATTCGCGAGGCTCTGGACGAGGCCGTGGCGTACGCACAGGCCGCCGGGCAGGACGTGGTGGTGGTGCCGACGTTCTCGCCCGTGCAGGCCCTCGCGGCATTGGCGGTGCACGACTCGTCTCGGCGTGCCGGTGACGACGTTGTCGCCATGGCAGAGGCTGCTGCTGCCACGCGCCGTGGTGAGCTCTCGATCGCAGCTGACGAGGCGTTGACGTGGGTGGGCCGCTGCCAGCCGGGCGACCTGCTGGGCATGCTGGACGGCGAGGTGGTGCTGATCGAGCCCGGCCCTGCTTCTGTCGAGTCGGTGCTGGACCTGTCGTGCCGGCTGGTCGACCGCATGCTGGCCGGCGGCGGCGAACTGGTGACGGTGATCCTCGGCGCCGACGCTCCGGACGGCCTGGTCGACGTGCTGGAGGACCACCTCCGGGTGACCCATCCGGAGGTCGAGGTGACGGCTTATCCGGGCGGCCAGCCGGATGCGGTCATTTTTGTCGGTGTCGAGTAGTTGAATGGGTCGCGATGATCTCCTTCGACGACAAGCTGCAGCCGTTGCTCGGCAAGAAGACCGCCGACGCACTGGAGACCGGCCTCGGCCTCACGACGGCCGGTGACCTGCTGCGCCACTACCCGCGCCGCTACGACGAGCGCGGGAAGCTGACGGACATCAGGTCCCTGGAAATCGACGAGCACGTCACGGTCCAGGCCGAGGTCCGCAAGTGCACCAAGCGGCGCATGAAGGCCCGCCACGGCCACATGACCGAGGCGGTGATCACGGACGGCACCTCCGAGCTGCACCTGGTGTTCTTCGGCAAGGTGGCGTTCGTGGCGGAGCAGGAGCTCCTGCCCGGCACCCGTGCCCTGTTCGCCGGCAAGGTGGGCCGCTACCGGCAGAACCTGCAGCTGGTGCACCCGGCGTTCGAGATCCTCACCCCGGAGCAGGACGGATCGTCGTTCCTGCAGGCGTTCCTGCCGGTCTACCCGGCTTCGCAGCACATCAACACGTGGAACATCGCGAACTGCGTGAAGCAGCTGCTGGAGATCTGGGACGGTGTGCCAGAGGACCCGCTGCCTGCTTCCTTTCGCGAGGAACACGGCCTGATCGGCCTGGAGGAGGCGCTGCGGGCGATCCACCGGCCGGACAGCTGGGCGCAGATCTCCGTGGCGCAGCAACGGCTGAAGTGGGACGAGGCGCTGGCCGTGCAGCTGACCCTGGCCCAGCGCCGCAAGGCGTCCAGGGCGCGCCCGGCTCCCTCGTGCGCGCGCCGGTCCGGCGGGATTCTGGATGCCTTCGACGCGCGGCTGCCGTTCACGCTGACGGCCGGTCAGGTGTCGGTGGGCGAGCAGATCTCCGAGGATCTTGCTTCGGTCGTGCCGATGAACCGCCTGCTGCAAGGAGAGGTCGGTAGCGGTAAGACCATGGTCGCGTTGCGAGCCATGTTGCAGGCCGTCGACGCCGGTCGTCAGTCCGCCATGCTCGCGCCCACGGAAGTCCTTGCGGCACAACACGCTCGCTCACTGCAGGAGATGCTCGGCGACCTCGCCCAGGCCGGCCAGCTCGGCGGCGCGGAGGACGCCACGCGGGTGACGTTGCTGACCGGCTCGATGAACACGGCCCAGCGTCGCCAGGCGCTGCTCGACATCGTGACCGGCGAGGCGGGCATCGTCGTCGGCACGCACGCGATCATCCAGGAGAAGGTCGAGTTCCACTCCCTGGGCCTCGTCGTCGTCGATGAGCAACACCGCTTCGGCGTCGAGCAACGCGCCGCCCTCTCGGCGCGCGGTGAGAAGGAGAACCCGCACGTCCTGGTCATGACCGCGACGCCGATCCCGCGCACGGTCGCCATGACGGTCTACGGCGACCTGGAGGTGTCGGCTCTCCGCGAGCTCCCCGGCGGCCGCTCGCCGATCAAGACCTCGGTCGTGCCGGTGCGCGAGAAGCCCGCCTGGCTGGACCGCGCCTTCGCCCGCGTGCGCGAGGAGGTGGCCGCGGGTCACCAGGCCTACTTCGTGTGCCCGCGCATCGGCGACGAGGAGCCCGCGAAGTCCTCTTCCGAGGACGAGGACAAGCGCCCGGCGCTGTCCGTGGTCGACGTGGCGACCATGCTGGCCCAGGGCCCACTGCGAGGCCTGCGGATCGAGATCCTGCACGGCCGCATGCCCCCGGACGAGAAGGACGCCGTGATGCGCGCCTTCTCCGCCAACCAGGTTCAGGTGCTCGTCGCCACCACGGTCATCGAGGTGGGCGTCAACGTCCCCAACGCCACGGTCATGGCCATCATGGACGCCGACCGCTTCGGCGTCTCGCAGCTCCACCAGCTCCGCGGCCGCGTGGGCCGGGGCAGCGCACCGGGCCTCTGCCTGCTGGTCACCGAGATGCCGGAGATGACCGCGACGATGGAACGCCTCCGCGCGGTCGAGTCCACTCTGGACGGCTTCGAACTGGCCCAGCTGGACCTCGAGCTGCGCCGCGAGGGCGACATCCTGGGCGCCGCCCAGTCGGGCCGCCGCTCGGCCCTGAAGATGCTGTCGCTGCTGCGCGACGAGGACATCATCGCGGACGCGCGGGTGGCGGCTCAGGGGTTCGTGGACGCGGATCCGGATCTGGAGAAGCACCCGGGACTGGCGGGCATGGTGGCGACGCTGCTGACGGAGGAGCGGGCGGACTTCCTGGAGAAGGCCTAGCCCCGCGCTCCCCAGGACTCTGCCCGAACGCACACCCGTCGAACAGCCATGAGGGGCACGTTCACGGACCTCAGGTCCGTGAACGTGCCCCTCATGGCTCGGGTGCTCGTCAGTTCTGGCGCGGCTTCGGGAACTGCTCGGTCTTCGGCTCGCCGGCCTCCTCGGCCGCCGAACCGTCCTCCAGCGGCTTGAGCACCGACATGGCCGCCTCCACCGCGGCCTGCGCGGCGTGGAACTGCGTGGCCAGGTTGTCGTGCGCCGACCGCAGCGATGCCTCCCGGTCCGCCGCCGCGGCCGCGCGCTGGTCGGCCAGCGCCACCGCGGCCGCCGACTTCTCCTCGGCCTCGCGGATCAGGGCCGACGTGCGGGCTTCGGCATCCCGAACCAGCGCAGCGGCCTTCTCGTCGGCTTCACGCACGGTGGTCGAGGCCTTCTCGTCGGCCGCGGCAACGGTCGTCGTGGCCTTGTCGGAAGCGTCGCGCAGCGTGGCCGCGGCCTTCTCCTCCGCCGCGCTGACCAGGGCGGCAGCCTGCGCGGAAGCGTCAGCGGTGGTCTTCTCGGCGCGAGCCAGCGACTCGGACTCCAGCTCGGCGAGCGCCTTCTCGGCCTCGGCCTGCTTCTCGGCCAGAGCCTCGTCGAGCTTCGCCAGCGCGGCGACCCGCGTGGCCTCGGACTCGGCGGCGATCCGCTCGGCCTCGGCCTGCGCGTCCGCCAGCACCTTCTTGTGCTCGGCGGCCAGCGTCGACTTCAGGCCGTCGTACTCCTTGTCGAGCTCGTCGTGGTACGCCTTGTACTTCGCGTCGAGCTCCACCCGGCGGGCGTCCAGGTCGGCCGACTTCTTCTCGAACTCGGCGGCCACGCGCTCGCCGTCCGCACGCACCTCGGCGACCAGGGCCTCGTGCTCACCAGTCAGTCGAGTGCGCAACGCGTCGTGCTCGGCCTCGAGCGCCGACTTGCGCTCGGCGAACTGCTTCTCCAGCTCCGCCGTGCGCTGCTGGTGGGCAACTTCCAGCTGCTTGCGGCGGGCCTCGGTCTCGGCCAGCAGGCGGTTGTGCTTCTCGCGCTGCTCCGCCGCCCACTTCTCGGCCTCGCCACGCGTGGCGGCGGCCTTGTCGAGGGCGTCCTTGCGGATGTCCGCGATCTCTTCCTCGGCCAGCGACATCATCACGCGAACACGCTCGGTGACGTTCGACGCGCTCACGGGACTGTTGGCCAGGTTCTGGAGCTGCATCTTGGTCTTGTCGAGGTCGGCGCGCATCGAGTTCAGCAGCTTCGTGAGCTCGCCGACCTGCGCGGCTGCGGCGTCACGAGCGCGGTTCGAGTTCTTGAGGTCAAACTCCAGGCGAGTGACTCTCTCGTTCACCTGTCGCTGGTTGTAACCACGGAGGACAACGTCGAAATGCGGTGTGCGGGCAGTAGGCTGCCCGGCTCCATCAGCCCCGGCCATATGGCTCACCCTACCGAGCTGGTTCCCAAGATCGTCACTCGATCTGGTGAATCCCACTACCGGGTGGAGTCTGACCGGGTGGTGGGTGTCCCCCTAGCTCCCAAACCGCGAGAATCCTCACGGACAAGACCGATCAGGATGACACCCATCACGTGAGACAGTCCTCCCAACAGGCAAGAGTCGCACGGTAACGTGCCCGAACTGACCGCCGAGCAACACCCGGGAGGGCTACGGATGTTCCGCAAGGTTCTTGTCGCCAACCGCGGCGAGATCGCGATTCGCGCGTTCCGAGCCGCCTACGAACTGGGCGCGGGAACGGTCGCCGTTTTCCCTCACGAAGACCGAAACTCGCTGCACCGGTTGAAGGCCGACGAGTCGTACGAGATCGGCGAGCCCGGTCACCCCGTCCGCGCCTACCTCTCCGTCGACGAGATCATCAAGGCCGCCCGCAAGGCCGGTGCCGACGCGATCTACCCCGGATACGGCTTCCTGTCGGAGAACCCGGAGCTCGCGATGGCCTGCCGCGAGGCAGGTCTGACGTTCATCGGTCCCGTCGCCGAGGTCCTGGAGCTGACGGGCAACAAGGCGCGCGCCATCGCCGCCGCCCGCGAGGCCGGGCTGCCGGTGCTGGAGTCGAGCGCGCCCTCGTCGAACATCGACGAGCTGCTCGAAGCGTCGAAGCCGATGCGTTTCCCCGTGTTCGTGAAGGCTGTCGCCGGTGGTGGCGGCCGAGGCATGCGCAAGGTCGACGACCCGGCCGCACTGCGCGAGGCGCTCGAAGCGGCGTCGCGCGAGGCGGAGTCGGCGTTCGGAGACCCGACGGTGTTCCTCGAGCAGGCCGTGGTCGAGCCGCGCCACATCGAGGTGCAGATCCTCGCCGACGGCCAGGGCAACGTGATCCACCTCTTCGAGCGCGACTGCTCCGTGCAGCGGCGCCACCAGAAGGTCATCGAGATCGCGCCCGCGCCGAACCTCGACCCCGAGCTGCGCGACCGCATCTGCAACGACGCCGTGAAGTTCGCGCGCCACATCGGCTACCGCAACGCCGGCACGGTGGAGTTCCTGCTCGACCCGCAGGGCCACTACGTCTTCATCGAGATGAACCCGCGCATCCAGGTCGAGCACACGGTCACCGAAGAAGTGACCGATGTGGACCTCGTGCAGTCGCAGATGCGCATCGCGTCCGGCGAGACGCTGGAGGACCTCGGCCTCAGCCAGGACACCGTCCAGCTGCGCGGCGCCGCTCTCCAGTGCCGCATCACGACGGAGGACCCGGCCAACGGGTTCCGCCCGGACACCGGCACGATCAGCGCCTACCGCTCGCCCGGCGGCTCCGGCATCCGTCTCGACGGCGGCACGGCCGGCTCGGGCATGGCCATCAGCCCGCACTTCGACTCGATGCTCGTGAAGCTCACGTGCCGCGGCCGCAACTTCGGTCTCGCCGTCGCCCGTGCGCGCCGTGCGATCGCGGAGTTCCGCATCCGCGGTGTGTCCACGAACATCCCGTTCATCCAGGCCGTGCTGGACGAGGCGGACTTCTACGAGGGCCGCGTCACCACGTCGTTCATCGAGAAGCGCCCGCACCTGCTGACGGCGCGCCACTCGGCCGACCGCGGCACGCGTCTGCTGACCTACCTCGCGGACGTCACGGTCAACCACCCGAACGGCACCCGCCCGACCGCGGTCGACCCGCGCGAGAAGCTGCCGATCGTCGACCTGAACGCGGAACCGCCCGCCGGTTCCAAGCAGAAGCTCACCGAGCTCGGCCCCGAGGGCTTCGCGCGGTGGCTGCGGGAGAGCAAGGCGGTCGGCGTCACGGACACGACGTTCCGCGACGCGCACCAGTCGCTGCTGGCGACTCGAGTACGCACCAAGGACCTGCTCGCCGTCGCGCCGCACGTCGCGCGCATGACGCCCGGGCTGCTCTCGCTGGAGTGCTGGGGCGGCGCGACGTACGACGTGGCACTGCGGTTCCTCGCCGAGGACCCGTGGGAGCGGCTCGCCGCACTGCGCGAGGCCGTGCCGAACATCAACCTGCAGATGCTGCTGCGCGGCCGCAACACGGTCGGCTACACGCCGTACCCCGAGGCGGTCACCAAGGCGTTCGTGCAGGAGGCGACGAACACCGGCATCGACATCTTCCGGATCTTCGACGCGCTCAACGACGTCGAGCAGATGCGCCCGGCGATCGAGGCCGTGCGCGAGACCGGAACGGCGGTCGCCGAGGTCGCGCTGTGCTACACCAGCGATCTGTCCAATCCGGACGAACGTCTGTACACACTGGACTACTACCTCAAGCTGGCAGAGCAGATCGTCGGTGCCGGCGCGCACGTGCTGTGCGTCAAGGACATGGCGGGTCTGCTCCGGGCACCGGCCGCGTCGCGCCTGATCACGGCGCTGCGCAAGGAGTTCGACCTCCCGGTCCACCTGCACACGCACGACACGGCGGGTGGCCAGCTGGCGACGTACCTCGCGGCGATCCAGGCCGGCGTGGACGCGATCGACGGCGCGACCGCGTCGATGGCGGGCACCACGTCGCAGCCGCCGCTGTCGTCGATCGTGGCGCTGACCGACCACACCGAGCACTCGACGGGCCTCGACCTGCAGAACGTCTGCGACCTGGAGCCGTACTGGGAGTCGGTGCGCAAGATCTACGCGCCGTTCGAATCCGGAATCCCCGGCCCGACCGGTCGCGTCTACCACCACGAGATCCCCGGTGGTCAGCTCTCGAACCTGCGCACTCAGGCCGTCGCTCTCGGCCTGGGCGAGAAGTTCGAGGAGATCGAGTCCATGTACGCGGCTGCCGACCGGATGCTCGGCCACCTGGTGAAGGTGACGCCGTCGTCCAAGGTCGTCGGTGACCTCGCGCTGCACCTCGTGGGCGCGGGCGTCTCGCCGAAGGAGTTCGAGGCCGACCCCGGCAAGTTCGACATCCCGGCGTCGGTGATCGGCTTCCTGCACGGCGAACTGGGCGACCCGCCCGGTGGCTGGCCGGAGCCGTTCCGCTCGAAGGCTCTCGCAGGCCGTCCGGCACCGAAGCCGGTCGAGGAGCTCGCGCCGGAGGACGAGGCCGGGCTCGTCGATGCTCGCAGGGCGACCCTGAACCGGCTGCTGTTCCCGGCGCCGACGAAGGAGTTCCTCGCGCACCGCGAGGCCTACGGCGACACGTCGGTGTTGCGCTCCAAGGACTTCTTCTACGGCCTGCGTCCCGGCGAGGAGTACTCCGTCGACCTGGAACCGGGCGTGCGGCTGCTCATCGGCCTGGAGGCGATCTCCGAGGCCGACGAGCGCGGTCTGCGCACGGTCATGGCGACCCTGAACGGCCAGCTGCGGCCGATCCAGGTCCGCGACCGCTCCGTGACGACGGACATCCCGGTCGCCGAGAAGGCCGACAGGGGCAACCCGAACCACGTCGCGGCGCCGTTCGCCGGTGTGGTCACGGCTGTGGTGGCCGAGGGCGACTCGGTCGACGCCGGTCAGACGGTCGCGACGATCGAGGCCATGAAGATGGAGGCCGCGATCACCGCGCCCAAGGCGGGCAAGGTGCAGCGCCTGGCGCTGCGCGGCGCCCAGCAGGTCGAGGGCGGAGACCTCCTGATCGTCCTGGAGTAACCACCTGACTTTCTCTGAGCGGCCCGGTCATCGACCCGATGACCGGGCCGCTTTGTTTTCTGCATCTGCGCCGACGTACGCCCGCAAGGGCTCTTCGATGTGGGCCGTTCAGCCTATTGATACTGCCGGTATTTCTGCATGGTGCCTCAGACATCGGAGGTGTGTACTCAACGCATCACACGAACAGCTCGTAACAAGTCACCTGCGGAAGGGGTGCTGAAGTGAAGCGATCACTTGTGAGGTCGTTCGCGGCGTTGATGGCCGTTGCTGGGGCATTACTGGCCGTGCTTCCGGCCGGAGTGGCCAACGCGGCCGCGAACTGCGACTTCAACGCCGGCACGGGTGCGTACAGCTGCAGCGGCCAGCAGAACGTGAAACTCCCCAGCGATGTCGTGGGAGCCCGCGTCTACACCGGGACCTACTACGAGGGCGACCGGCTGACGATCTGGGCGCCGAAGGACTGCCCGAAGGACGGGTGGGTCAACCACCAGGTCCGGCTCAACAACACCCAGTGGGCCAGGAACATCGGCTCGGTCCAGCCGTTCGGTCAGTGCGCCGTCTGGCTCGCCTTCGACAACGGCGGTCGTGAGGGGCCCTACGAGAAGGACAACAGCAACGTCGCCGACATCGGCCGCTACACCGTCGAAGTCCAGCTGAGCTGAGAGAACCGGGAGACGACATGACCTTCGCACCTCGAACCAAGACGCTGGGTGCCCTCGCCCTCGCTGTCACCGCGGCGTTCAGCGTGCTCGCCGCCCCCTCGGCACTGGCGGCCGACGAGCCGACCGGCAAGCAGCTCCTGGAGGCGTGCAACACCGACAGCAGTGCGACCTGCAAGTTCCACCCGAGCGGTCCGCTGGACTACTCGGTCGGCCAGATGGCCAAGGTGAGCCACCAGGAGAACTGCACCTCCTCGCCGTCCACGCTCGTCTACGAGCACTCGGGCACGGTCGGCACGAAGAACATCTACGGCTTCAACTTCTCCTTCGGCACCAACGTCTCGAACGGCCTCACGGCCGCGATCGCGACGTCGTACCAGAAGGAGTGGTACAAGGAGTCGAAGGTCACGAGCCAGCTCCGCCAGGACGTCGGGCCGAAGACCGCGGTGGACATCTACGCCGGCCCGCAGATCACGCGGGTGAACGGGCGCTGGGAGCTGTTGTTCAAGGAACCCAAGTGGGGCCACTACTACTGGTACCTCGACGACACGATCGAAGGGCGCACGTCAGGACAGCAGTGGTCGTTCTACACCCAGAACGTCCGCACCACGAAGTGCTGACCCGTCGTTGACCAGGAGCCCCGGCGCACCCTCGGCCGGGGCTCCTCCTCGCGCGGCTGGCGAGCCGCCCGGAACTCGACGACCATTCCCTGCGTTGCACCGGGCACAGGTCAGGGAAGAGGGTTCGATCATGAAGAAGGCGTTGGCCGGCCTGCTCGGACTGGCGGGCGTGGCGTGGGCGTTGCGGGACGTGCCCCGGCAGCTGGGCGGCAAGCCGGACCCGGTGGAGATGGCGCGTTCGCCGCGCTACCGGGACGGGAAGTTCCACAACGACAAGGAAGTCAGCACGGTCCCGGACCGCGACTCCTTCTCGGCACGCGACTTCCTCTTCGGTGGCGAGGACCGGAAGCCTTCGTCCGCGGTGCCGCTGGTCGGGCCTGCCGCGCCGGTGTCGTCCGGGCTGCACGTGACCTGGTACGGGCATGCTTCCGCGCTGATCGAGATCGACGGCGCGGCGGTGTTGCTGGATCCCGTGTGGAGTGACCGCGTGTCGCCGTCCGCGCACGTCGGACCTCGTCGCTTGCACCCAGTTCCGCACTCGTTGTCCGATTTGCCCCGGCTGAGTGCTGTGGTGATCTCGCACGACCACTACGACCACCTGGACATGGCGACTGTGGATGCGTTGGTCGCGTCGTCGTCGTGTGTGTTCGTGGTGCCGTTGGGGTTGGGGGCGCATCTGCGGCGGTGGGCCGTGCCTGCTGATCGGATTGTCGAGCTGGACTGGGACGAGTCGTTCAGCGTGGACGGGTTCGAGCTCACTTGTACTGCGGCGCAACACTTTTCCGGGCGGTCGGTGCAGCGGAACGTCACGTTGTGGGCGTCCTGGGTCATCAAGCGCGGGTCTCGTTCGGTGTTCTACAGCGGCGATACCGGGTATTTCCCCGGCTACAAGGCGATCGGCGAAGCTCACGGGCCGTTCGATGTTGTGCTGATGCAGGTCGGTGCGTACGGGGATGCTTGGCCGGACATCCACATGACGCCTGAGGAAGGCGTCCAGGCGTTCGACGATCTCGGTGGCGGGCTGCTGATCCCGGTGCACTGGGCCACGTTCAACCTGGCGCTGCACGCGTGGACCGAGCCGGTCGACCGCGTGTGGCGCGAGGCGAAGGCGCGCGGGTTGAAGCTGGCGGTGCCGCGGCCGGGCGAGCGGGTCGACGTGGACGCGCCGAACGAGGTTGACGGGTGGTGGCAAGCTCTCGCCTGACAACTTCGTTGGGGGAAAGCATGCGCACAGCAGTTGTGACGGGCGGTGGCACCGGTATCGGCCGGGCCATCGCTCTCGAGCTCGTCTCGCAGGGCCTGGACGTCACCATCACCGGACGTCGTGCCGAGGTCCTCGCCGAGGTTCCGGGCGTCAAGCACGTCGCTTTCGACGCCGCGGATCCGGCGGCGGTCCGCTCCGCACTGACGGACCTTCCGTCCCAAGTGGACGTTCTCGTCAACAACGCGGGTGGCAACATCGGCCATGACGACACGAAGACGCGCTGGCTCGCGAACTACGAGGCCAACGTGGTGAGTGCGGTGCTCGTGACCGAGGCGCTCACGCCGAGGTTCGCGGACAACGGCCGGGTGATCACCATCGGCTCGATCGCCGGGCGCAGGGGCGGCGGCAGCTACGGAGCCGCGAAGGCCGCGGTGGAGGCGTGGACCGCGGATCTCGCCGGAGAGCTCGGGACGCGTGGGATCACGGCCAACGTCGTGTCACCCGGCCTGATCGTGGACACGGAGTTCTTCGGCGACTCGATGAGCGAAGAACGGCTCAAGACGTTGATCGGGCAGACGAAGAACGGAAGGGCCGGGACTCCGCAGGACGTGGCGGCGCTCGTCGGGTTCCTGGCTTCGGAGCGGGCCGGGCACATCACCGGGCAGGTGCTGGCGGTGAACGGCGGGGCGCACCTGGGGCGGTAGCGCGCAGGCGGCGGATGGCTCGGAGGAGCTCGTCGCGGTGCTTGGCCGACTTCAGCCAGCCGGGCAGCTTCGCGAGGATCGTCATCCGCCGCACGCACGACGGATGCGGGTCTTCGCGGAGCGCGGCGCCGACGTACGACTCCAGCAGGTCGAGGTGTGAGCCGTTCAGCGCCCACAGCGTGTGGCCGGCGCACGGCGTCGACAGCCAGAGGTCCGGCACGAAGCGTGCGTTGTCCCAGCACCACACACGCTTGTACGGACGTACGTGCGCGCACGCCGGGCACACGAGACGACCGTCAACCACGACGGCCTGGGCTGCGCAGGACGGGCACGCCACGAGCACCGGGTCCGCGGCCAGCTCGCACAGGCAGGCGCCCGAGTCGCGGTGGCGGGTCATCCGCACAGGATGCACCTGGGACGATGAGCGGGTGACGCGAATTGTTGCCGGGAGTGCGGGAGGCCGCAGGCTCAAGGTGCCGCCGAAAGGGACGAGGCCCACGTCCGAGCGGGTGCGGGAGGCGCTGTTCAGTTCGCTCGAGTCGTTGATGGACCTCGACGGGGTGCGAGTGCTTGACCTGTACGCGGGGTCGGGGGCGCTCGGCTTCGAGGCGTTGAGCCGGGGGGCCGGGCACGCGACGTTCGTGGAGGCCGACAAGAGAGCGGCCGAGGTGCTCAAGGCGAACGCGCGGGAGTTGCCCTTCCGGGACGTCGTGATCGCGAACCGGAGTGCCGAGGCGTACTCGGTGAGCGAGGGGGAGGCGTTCGACGTGGTGTTCGCGGATCCGCCCTACGCGGTCACCGACGGGGAGCTCGAGAAGGTGCTTTCTGGATTGGTAAACGCGGCGAGGCTCACAGCCGGGGCCGTGTTGATCGTGGAGCGTGCTTCGCGCAGTGCCGAACCAGCGTGGCCCGAGGGAGTGGAATCCTTGCGTGCCAAGCGTTATGGGGACACGGCTGTGTATTGGGGGCAGGTGCGTTCGGATGGGTGACGAGAACCACGGACACGCCTGGAGGCGTCCGATCGGGTGCTAACGTCCGGCTCATGACGCGTGCCGTGTACCCCGGCTCCTACGACCCGGTAACCAACGGTCACCTGGACATCATCGGGAGAGCCGCGCACCTCTTCGAAGAGGTTGTCGTCGCCGTGCTCATCAACAAGAACAAGCGCACCTTGTTCGACGTCGAGGAGCGGCAGGAGATGCTGCGCGAGGTCACCAAGCAGTGGGACAACGTGCGGGTGGATTCGTGGCACGGGCTGTTGGTCGACTACTGCCGTGAGAACAACATCAAGGCCATCGTGAAGGGCCTGCGCGCGGTCAGTGATTACGACTACGAGCTGCAGATGGCGCAGATGAACCACCAGCTCACGGGTGTCGACACGCTGTTCATGCAGGCCAGCCCGCAGTACTCCTACCTGGCGTCCTCGCTGGTCAAGGAGGTCGCGACCTACGGTGGCGACGTGTCGACGCTGCTGCCCGCGACCATCGAGCAGCGGCTGCAGCAGCGCCTCGCCGAGCTGCGTTAGAGCGAGAGCTTCATGCCCACGTGCGACGCGGTGAAGCCGAGTCGTTCGTAGAAGCGGTGTGCGTCGACGCGTGAGGCGTCGGTGGTGAGCTGGACGAGGCCGCAGCCACGGGCGCGGGCCTCGTCGATCGCCCAGCGGATCAGCTGTTCGCCGAGTCCGTTGCCGCGCTGGTCGGAGCGCACTCGGACGGCCTCGACGGTCGCACGGGTCATGCCGAGGCGCGACAGGCCGGACGTGAACGTGAGCTGCAAGGTGCCGACGACCTCGCCCCGAGCATCGGCCACCGCGAGGTACTGGTGCGGGTCGGCATTGATCACTTCGAAGGCTTTGAGGTAGGCGGGGTCGCCCGGCGTTTCGCGCTGCGCGCCCAGCGGGTCGTCCGCGAGCATCGCCACGATCGGGTCTACATCGGCCGCGGTCGCCCGCCTGATCGTGATGGTCACGGCCAAATCCTGACACGCCCTGCCGATCTCCCTCTTTCGGGGAGATCGGCAGGGCACACTTGTGAGTGGGAGCCACAGGGGTTAGGGAGTGAGACGTGTACCGGGTGTTCGAGGCACTCGACGAGCTCGTCACGATCGTCGAGGAAGCGCGCGGAGTTCCGATGACCTCGGGCTGCGTGGTGCCGCGCGGTGATGTGCTCGAACTGCTCGACGACGTGCGCGACGCGATCCCCGCGGAGCTCGACGACGCGCAGGACGTGCTGGACCACAAGGACGAGCTGGTCGGCAAGGCCAAGCACGACGCGGAAGCGGGCGTGTCGAAGGCCCGTGCGGACGCCGATCGCATGCTCGCCGAGGCGCAGGCCGAGGCCGAGGCGATGCTGTCCGACGCGCGGGCCCGTGCCGAGCGGATGATCGCCGAGGCTGAGGACCAGGCGGAACGCACCGTCGCCGCCGGCCGGCAGGAGTACGACGACCTGGTCGGGCGGTCGCACGCCGAGGCCGAGCGGATGATCCAGGCCGGTCGCGCCAACTACGAGCGCGCCACCGAGGACGGCCGAGCCGAGCAGGCCAGGCTCGTCAACGAGCAGGAGGTCGTCCGGGCCGCGCACGCCGAGGCGGCGCGGCTGCTCGACAGCGCCCAGAGCGAGTCGATCCGGCTGCGGTCGGAGTGCGACGCGTACGTGGACGGCAAGCTCGCGGACTTCGAGGACCTCCTCGCGCACACGCTCAGGTCGGTCGGCAAGGGCCGTTCGCACCTGCGCGGGCCGGCCGTCGCGGGGTCTGCCGCGCCGTTCGACTACGGTGCTTAACGAACCAGGTGCTCCTCGGAGCGCCTGAACGTGTGATTCGCGCTACGTCGGACAGGTGCGATCACCTGGCGATTTCACGCGTGAGCCCGTTGTCCCGTACCCTGGACCGGCTGGACGTGGTAGGTCCCCGCCGGCAACAACCCGAAATCATGACTGAGCATCGTCACGCGTCCACGCGTCCCACAGCATCCGGTCCCTGGGTCATCGACACCAGGGACATCGGCCGTCGCGCCGGTCTGAGCCGACCCCTCGTGAGGTCGGTCCCCGGCGAGGGTGTGGGGCTGCTCGGGGTGATCGCGGTGCCCGAGAACGGGGAAGTTGAGCTCGACCTCCTGATCGAATCGGTCGTGGAGGGCCTGCTCGTGTCGGGGACGGCGGCCGCGAAGGTCGAAGGGGAGTGCTCGAGGTGTCTCGAGCCGCTCACCGACGAGGTTGAAGTCCGGATCACGGAGCTGTACGCGTGGCCGGACAGCACCACCGACGAGACCACTGATGAAGACGAGGTCAGCCGGATCGTCAACGATCTGATCGACCTCGAGCCTGTGGTGCGGGACGCCATCGTCCTCGCGCTGCCGCAGGCGCCGCTGTGCGAGCCGGACTGCAAGGGGCTTTGCTCCGAATGCGGCGGCCGGTGGGCGGAGCTAGGGCCCGACCACGGGCATGAGACGATTGACCCTCGGTGGGCCGCGTTGCAAGAGCGGTTCAGCGATGACAACAACGAGGAGAAGTAGTCGTGGCCGTCCCGAAGCGGAAAATGTCGCGTTCGAACACCCGTGCGCGTCGTTCCCAGTGGAAGACGTCTGCCGTGCACCTGGTGGCGTGCTCCAACAAGGCTTGCCGCCAGCCGAAGCCGCAGCACGTCGCCTGCCCGGCCTGTGGTCAGTACGCTGGCCGCCAGGTCGCTCAGCCGGCCTGATCTCCTCGGTTACGTAGTGGGGGAAAGCCGCCGCGCGCTCCGCAAGCCGACCGCGCGTCTTTGTCCGAAGCGCTCGGCGTCCAGTTGGACGCCGAGCTGCTCGGGCTTTCGCTCACCCACCGGTCGTACGCGTACGAGAACGGCGGTCTGCCGCCGAACGAGCGTCTCGAGTTCCTGGGAGACGCCGTGCTCGGGTTGGTCGTCACCGACCACCTCTACCGCACCCACCCCGATCTTCCCGAGGGTCAGCTCGCGAAGCTCCGCGCCAGCGTGGTGAACATGCACGCTCTGGCGGGCGTCGCGCGTGACCTGGGAGAAGGCGGGCTCGGTGCACACCTGTTGCTCGGTCGTGGCGAAGAACTGACCGGCGGCAGGGACAAGGCGAGCATCCTCGCCGACGGCCTCGAAGCCGTCATCGGTGCGGTGTACCTGCAGTTCGGTATCGATACCGCACGAGCGTTCGTTCACCGGCTGTTCGATCCACTCTTGGCCAAAGCTCCGCTTCTGGGTGCTGGACTGGACTGGAAGACAAGCCTGCAGGAGCTCACCGCTCAAGCCAGTCTCGGCGTCCCGGAGTACCGCGTGGACGACCAGGGGCCGGACCACCGCAAGGAGTTCACCGCCACGGTGCTCGTCGGTGGCCAGCCCTACGGCAAGGGTGATGGGCGCACCAAGAAGGAAGCCGAGCAGAAAGCCGCTGAAGCGGCCTATCATGTTCTGTCGGAGCGGGTCAAGGCCGAGCAGGAGTCGGTCAAATCCGCAAACGGACAGAACGGCGCCTCGGTGACGCCAGGGACCCTCCCATCCGAGGAAGACTGAGATACGCAATGTATGCGACCAGGTACCGCACCAACCGCCGCACGCGCTCCGCTCGCGGCCCGGTGAACACCTCCCGTAACGGAGGCATCCAGGGACTTGTGCTGGTCAGGGACACGAGCCGCGCGGGCGTGTGGGTGCTCAAGCCCACCAAGCCGCAGGCCGCCGTGATCGAGGCGCAGCCCGTCGACGAGGGCAAGTCCGAAGCCTGACGTGCCCGAACTCCCAGAGGTCGAGGTGGTTCGCCTCGGCCTCGAAGCTCACGTCGCCGGCCGGGTCATCTCCTCGGTAGAGGTGCTGCACCCACGTGCCATCCGCCGGCACGACCTGGGCTCCGCGGACTTCTGCGCGCGCTTGGTCTCGCAACCCATGGTTGCCGCCAAGCGCCGCGGCAAGTACCTCTGGGTCGAACTGGCCGACAAAGCCGCCATGCTGGCCCACCTGGGCATGAGCGGCCAAATGCTCGTCCAGCCCGCTGAGGCTCCGGACGAGAAACATCTTCGCGTGCGGTTCCGGTTCGCCGACGGCGGCCCGGAGCTGCGCTTCGTCGACCAAAGAACCTTCGGCGGCCTGGCTCTCGCCGAACTCGTCGAGGTCGACGGCACCCTGGTCCCCGACTCGGTCGCGCACATCGCCCGCGACCCGATGGACCCTCTCTTCTCCCGTGATGCTGCCGTGCGCGCGTTGCGCCTGCGTCACACGGAGATCAAACGCGCCCTGCTCGACCAGACCCTGGTGTCCGGCATCGGCAACATCTACGCCGACGAGGCTTTGTGGCGCGCCCGCCTGCACGGCACCCGGATGACGGACAAGCTCACCAAGGTGAAGGCCGCTGAGCTGCTGGATCACGCCACCGATGTGATGCGTGAGGCGCTCGGCCAGGGTGGGACGTCGTTCGACGCGCTGTACGTGAACGTGAACGGGCAGTCCGGCTACTTCGACCGCTCGCTGAGCGCGTACGGGCAGGAGAACCGGCCGTGCAAGCGGTGCGGTGCGGTGATCGTGCGGGAGCCGTTCATGAACCGCTCCTCGTACTCGTGCCCGCGATGCCAGCCCCGCCCCAGACTCTGACGTTCGTCAGACGAGTGCGTCGGTGATGGCCCGGGTCAGCCATCGGGTGTAGCGCTCGAGGGACCAGTCCTGCGTGAGAACCAGTCGTTCGTAGTGGTCGATCGCCAGGTAGTTCCACAGCACGTCCCGCACCTCGTCGAGGTCGATCCCCGCGCGCAGGCGGCCGGTGGCGTGCAGATGGCGGCCGAGCAGCGTCATACCGGCCAGACCCTCCTCGATTAGCTTCGCCCAGATCGGCTCGAGTGAGTCGTCGACGTGCCTGCCGTCGCGGATGAGGATCTGCACCCGCGCTGAGCGGGCCTGGCGCTGGGCCAGACCGTGGACGAACATCACGATCTTGCGATGGACGTCCGGTTCGTCGCCGATGGCCTGCGCGGCGGGGCGTTCGGCGATCGGGACGGGTTCGTCGTCACCCGCGATCACGAGGTCGAACACGGCTTTGGCCAGCGCCGCCTTGGTGCCGAACCCCTTGTAGATGCTCTCCGCGGACACCCCGGCGTGCGCCGCGACCGCGCTGATCGTGGTCACGCGAAACCCGTCGCGCTCGAACAACTCACGGGCCGCGCGCACCACGGCGAGGCGTCGCACGCGGGCCTGTTCGCGCCGCCCGGACGAGTCGTAGGACCTCTTGACGTGCGTCATTCCCCAGTTCCACACTTTCGGTAAAGTCCGACTGTATCTGATTGGGGTTCCTCATGACCACTGACATCACGGCTGATCTGATCTCGCTCGCGGTGCGCAGCATCCACGCCATGGCCAACGGCGACCGGGCCGACTTCGATTCGCTGTACCACCCGCTCGCGACCGATCGGGAGAACCGCGTCCAGCCGCCGTCGTCGCGAGTTCCTGGCGCCGACGGCTTCTACTCCACGGCTCTGTGGCTGCGCGCCGCGAGCACCGGCCTGCGTTACGACATCCACCACGCCCTGGCCAGAGGTGATCTCGTCGTCGTGAACTCGACCATGAACGGAACGCACGCCGCGCCGTGGGTCATGTACAACGACGACGCCCAGGTGGAGACCGTCTTCCCGCCCACTGGCAAGCCGTACGCGATGACCCAGTCCCACTGGTTCCGCTTCGAGGACGGCCGGATCGTCGAGCACTGGGCGAACCGCGACGACCTGGGGATGGCCGCGCAGCTCGGCTGGATCCCGCCCACACCCGCCTACCTGGTCCGGATGGCGCTGGCCAAGCGGCGAGCGGTGAGAAGGGTGAGCTGAGGACCCCCGCGTTAGACAGTACTGTGCACTGCGTAGTAGTGTTCACGGCGCAAGAGCGGGTCGGAGGGGTCATGGACACAAGTCAGCTGCTCAAGGGCGTGCTCGACATGGCCGTGCTTGCGGTTCTGCGCAAGGACGACGGGTACGGGTACGACGTGGTGCGCAGGCTGCGCGCCGGGGGATTGAACGATGTCGGGGACGCGTCGGTGTACGGCACGCTGCGGCGGCTCTACAACGCCGGGATGCTGACCTCGTACGTGGTGCCGAGCGAAGAGGGGCCGCACCGCAAGTACTACAGCATCAACGAGACCGGGCGGGTGCGCCTGGCTGAGTCGAGGGAGACGTGGAGGTCGTTCGCCAGCACGCTGGACGGCCTGCTCGAGGAGGTCGCAGCATGAACACGCAGGCACTCGGGGTCGAGTACTACCTGGCCGGGATGCGTGCGGCCCTCGACGACCTGCCGCCCAGCGAGGTCGCCGAGATCATGGAGGACGTCAGCGCGCACGTCGCCGAGCTGTCGACCGAGCTGGGTGAGGACGAGACGCTGGAGCAGCGCCTCGGCCCGCCCGAGCAGTACGCGCACGAGCTGCGGCAGGCCGCCGGCTACCCACCGCGGACCGAGCGGTTGCCGGTCACGACCAAGAACAAGCTGGTCACGCGGCCGCGGGCGGCGGCGTGGGGGTTGGTGATCGCCACGGGCGTCACGTTGCTCGCGGGGGCCGCGGCGCTCCGGGAGCCGGCGATCCTGCTGCTGCCCGGCGTGCTCCTCGTGCTCAGCCTCGCGTTGGTGCACGACCGCGGGCCGACCCAGCAGGAGATCATGGACCTGCCGGAGACGCGCAGGATCCAGCAGTGGCTGACGCCGGAGGAAGGCACGCCGGCCGAACGCGCGCTGACCTACCTGAAGTCGTTGCAGCCCGCGTGGTGGCTGGTGCGGGCCGGCTTGCTCGGGCTCGGGGCCGTGCTGCTCGCCGGCCGCGACATCCTCGGGTTCCTGGTCGTCGCCGCGATCGCGATCATCTCGGTGTTCGCGGGGCCGCGCGCCAAGGTCGACCGGCGGTGGCTGTGGTTCAGCCTGCCGGCGTCCGCGCTGGCGGTCGGGTTGCTGTTCCAGGTCGTCGACGTGACGGCGAACAACCTCGCCTACAGCTCGCGGAACCAGTCTTACCCGACGCCGATGACAGAGACGTACGAGAACATCTACGTCCAGGACGAGAACGGCAAGTGGCTCACCAACGTGCAGTTGTACGACCAGGACGGCAATCCCATCAACGCCCAGCGGCAGTACTACGGGTGCAACGGGAGCGACCCGCAACCGATGATTCCGGCTAACAGGTATCCGCGGCCGAAGATCGACTACGAAAACGGCACCTGTTACACGGTGACACCGAGCATGTCCGCTCCGTCATCAACGCCGAGTACATCGCCGTCGAGTTCTGGAAGCGCACCTTCCAGCTCGGTGCCACCTACTTCCGTGTCACCCAGCAAGTAATGCCAGGAGCGGGACCCGTCGGGGGGTCCCGCTCCTACTTGTTTTCCTGCGGCTCGGCCAGGTGGCGCAATATCGGCATGGCCCCGCGCAGCAGGTCTCTGTCTTCCGGCGAAAGTTCGGACATTCTTTCACTCAATAGTTCGGCTTCGCCGTGAGCCATCGACAGGACAGTCTCGCGACCGACCTCGGTGAGCACGACAATCGTGGCTCTGCCGTCGGCCGCGTCGGGCTCTCTGCGTACTAGGCCGGTGGACTCGAGGCTGGTCACGACGGTTGTCGCGGTCGGCTGCGAACACAGCGCGCGCACCGCGATCTCGCCGATCCGCATCGGGCCGTGGGCGCTCAGTTCTGACAGCACCAATAACTGGGTGGGTTGCAAACGACGGGCCGGAGCGGCCTGTCGAAGACTTCGCACCAGCCGGTGCACGGCCACCACGAGTTGAAGTGCCTCGTGGTTGGTGACGGTGGTGGGCATCGTTTCTCCGCGCGCATGTGATTGTCCTAATTAGGACACGAACCCTGGCACTTTCCCTCATTCACGCTCCGCGCGCTATCCGCCAACTGCCGATAACCCATTCGGCCGTTGTGGTGACCGGACCTGTCACGGCGCGCGTCCGGCACAGTTAAATGTCCTGGTAAACGGCGTAAAAAGCGCAGCGAGGCTCACTCGAACGGGGGCCGTGCTGAAGGATGATTCAGCCGGTCAGATCTGTGGACAAAGATGTGGGAAGGAGCACTCGCCTGGCCGGGTGGCGCAGCACGTACCCCCGAACAGCCCACGCGGGGCCAGGAGCAGACTGGTCGGGTGAGTGCGAAACCCAGGCGTGGTGAGCTCCGCATCTTCCTCGGAGCTGCTCCCGGTGTCGGCAAGACGTTCTCCATGCTGGGGGAGGCTCACCGCAGGCGGGAGCGCGGCACAGACGTGGTCATCGGATTTGTGGAGACCCACGGCCGTGCCAAGACCGCTCAACTGGTCGAAGGCCTGGAAATCGTCCAGCGCAGGCACTGCACCCATCGCGGGGTCGAACTGACCGAGATGGACGTCGACGCCGTGCTGGCCCGCGCGCCCGAGGTCGCGGTGGTCGACGAACTCGCGCACACGAACGTGCCCGGTTCTCGTAATGCAAAAAGGTGGCAAGACGTCGAGGAACTTCTCGAAGCCGGGATTGACGTGCTGTCCACGGTCAACGTGCAGCACCTGGAATCTCTCAATGACGTCGTTCAACGCATAACGGGCGTTCCGCAGCAGGAAACCGTGCCTGACGAAGTTGTCAGGAAAGCCGACCAGATGCAGCTCGTCGACCTCACGCCGGAGGCACTGCGGCGCAGGCTCGCCCACGGCGACGTCTACGCGGCGAACAAGATCGACGCGGCTCTCGGCAACTACTTCCGCGTCGGCAACCTCACCGCGCTCCGCGAGCTCGCGCTGCTCTGGGTCGCCGATCAGGTCGACGTCGCGTTGCTGCGCTACCGGGCCGAACAGCAGATCACCGACACGTGGGAGACGCGCGAACGTGTCGTCGTCGCCATCACCGGCGGCAAGGAGAGCGAGACGCTCATCCGACGCGCGCGGCGCATCGCCACGCGCGCGGGCGGCGACCTTCTGGTCGTGCACGTCCTACGCGGTGACGGCCTCGCCGGGGCTGATCCGCACTCGCTGCAGAAGTACCGCAAGCTCACCGAGGACCTGGGCGCCACGTTCCACACCGTTGTCGGTGATGACGTGCCGACGGCGTTGCTGGAGTTCTCGCGCGGGGTGAACGCCACTCAGCTCGTGGTCGGCACATCACGCCGTTCACGGTTCGCGCGCGTGTTCTCCGCGGGTATCGGCTCTACGGTCGTGCAGGAGTCCGGCGCGATCGACGTCCACATGGTCACGCACCCGGCCACGACGAGCGGCTGGCGCGGCCGGTTCGCGAGCAGCCCGCTCAGGCCGAGCCGGCTCGCGTTGGGCTGGTTCCTCGCGGTCGTCGGTCCCGCGCTGGTCACGGCGGCCGGCGCGTCGATGCGGGGCAGCCTGAACTTCTCCACGAACGTCATCGTCTACCTGCTGGTCACGCTCGTCGTCGCGATAGTCGGCGGGCTCGGCCCGGCGATCACGGCGGCGCTGCTCAACGCGTTGCTGCTGAACTTCTTCTTCACCGAGCCCTTCTACACGTTCACCATCGACGCGCAGCAGAACGTGCTGACCTTCTTCGCGATGATCATCGTGGGCGTCAGCACCGCGTTGGTGGTGAACTACGCCGCTCGTCGTGCCACGCAAGCAGCGCGAGCACGCACCGAGGCGACGCTCCTCGCGTCGTACGCGCGCACCGTGCTGACGAACCCGTTCCCGCTCGCACGGTTGCTGGAAAAGGTGAAGGAGAACTTCGGCCTGCAGTCCGTCGCGCTGCTGGAACGGGTCGACGGCGAGTGGGAACGCGTGGCGTGCGTCGGGGTGAGCCCGTGCGACGAGCCTGACGAGGCGGACGTCGACGTCGCGGTGACCCCGGACGTGCACCTGGCGTTGCGCGGCCGCTCGCTGCCCGCTTCGGATCGCCGGGTGCTGGAGGCGGCGGCTGGTCAGGCGTTGCTGGCGTTGAGGCAGCAACGCATGGCCGAGCAGGCCCTCGAAACCCAGCGGCAGGCTTCGCGCACCGAACTGCGCACGGCGTTGCTCAGTGCCGTCGGCCACGACCTCCGCACACCGCTGACCTCGATCAAGGCGTCCGTCGGCTCGTTGCGCGACCCGGAGCTCAAGCTCTCCGGCTCCGACACCGCCGAGCTGCTGGAGGCCGTCGAGGAGTCCGCGGACCGGCTCACCGGCCTGGTCGACAACCTGCTCGACTCGTCCCGGCTCGCCACCGGTGCGGTGGAGCCCCAGTTCCGCGCAGTCGGCTACTACGAGGCGGTGGCACGGGCGTTGAGCGGCCTGAGCGGGGACATCGAGGTCGACGTCCCGGAGTCGCTCCCGCCCGTGCGCGCGGACGTCGGACTGCTCGAACGAGTGATCGCGAACGTCGTCGGCAACGCGCTGCGTTACGCCGGTGCGGTGGCGCTGCGGGCGTCCGCGCACGGCTCCGAGGTCGAGCTGCGGGTCGTCGACCACGGCCGCGGCCTGCCTCGCGGCACCGCGGACCAGGTGTTCGCGCCGTTCCAGCGCCTCGGCGACCGCACGCCGGGTGGCGTTGGTCTCGGTCTGAGCGTGGCGAAGGGGTTCACCGAGGCCATGGGCGGCACGATCAGCATGGAGGACACGCCCGGTGGTGGCCTCACCGTGGTGATCTCGTTGCCGGTCGAGGAGAAGGTCTCGTGACGAAAGTGCTGGTGGTCGACGACGAGCCGCAGATCGTGCGCGCGTTGCGGATCAACCTCTCGGCCCGCGGCTACGAGGTGCTCACGGCCCACGACGGCGCGACGGCCCTGCGGCTGGCCGCCGACGGCAAGCCCGACGTCGTGATTCTCGACCTGGGTCTGCCGGACATGGACGGCACCGACGTGATCGCGGGCCTGCGCGGCTGGACCACGCTGCCGATCGTCGTCCTCTCCGCCCGCACCGACTCGGCCGACAAGGTCGACGCCCTGGACGCGGGCGCCGACGACTACGTGACGAAACCGTTCGGCATGGACGAGCTGCTGGCCCGCCTGCGCGCCGCTGTCCGCCGCTCCGCCGTCACGGGGCCCGAGGACGAGCCGATCGTGAAGACGGCCTCGTTCACGGTGGACCTGGCGGCCAAGCGGGTGCTGAAGGACGGCGAGGAGGTGCACCTCACGCCCACCGAGTGGGGTCTGCTGGAGGTGCTGGCGCGCAACGCCGGGAAGCTCGTCGCGCAGAAGCAGCTGCTGCGGGACGTCTGGGGGCCTGCGTACGAGAAGGAGACGCACTACCTGCGGGTCTACCTGGCGCAGTTGCGGCGGAAGCTGGAGCCGGAACCGGCCCGGCCGCGGCACCTGCTGACCGAACCCGGCATGGGGTACCGGTTCGAGCCTTAGGGCTTCTGCGGCGGCGCGGTCGTGGTCGACGACGAGGACGTCGGCGGCGTCGTGGTCGTGGTCGTCGTCGAAGAGGAGGAAGACGCCGGCGGCTCGGTCCACGACGTGGGCGGGTTGCTGTGCGTCTCGGTCGGCTCGACCGGGTTCGTCGTCACCTTCGGCTGCTGCTCGGGAGCGCCGGGCTTGGGCTGCTCCTGAGGGCGTGCGGCCTGCCTGCGGTCCGGCTTCGCCGACGACGCCGCGCTGGAGGACACCGTGACGACGACCGTGCTGGTGCTGCCGTCCGGGGCGACGGTCGTGATGGTCTGCACGATGTCGGCGGACGTGCGCTCCGGCGCTGCCTCACGGCCGGACGCGGCGAGCATGGACGCGACCGTCGCGAACAGGGTCGCCACCACCACTCCGCCCGCAGCCAGCATGACGGCCGTGCCCATCCGCTTCTTCTGCGGCGCGGGATCGGTCGGTGACTGCGAATGATCTTCCTCGAACACACCCATCTCCTCGTGGGAAACCCGGTCGGATGGACTTGCGTTCGAGTTATCGGCGGAAACGCACCAAAGCCTCAGTGACGCCACACCTTCGTGTAGCTCTGCGTCACTTGACGGTGACGGGCGTAACCCTAGGGCGTCGGATTCGTTGGGTCCGAGTTCGTCGTCGTTGAGGTCGTCGTAGTCGTAGTGGTTGTCGTCGTCGTGGTCGTGGTGGTCGACGAGGACGTGACGACCGGCGGCGGGTCATCGGTCGTGACGGTCGTGGTCGTGCCGTCAGGACGCGTGATGGTGGTGACGCGCGGCTTCTTCGTGGTCGTGGTGGTCGACGTCGTGGTCTCCGAAGGGGACGACGAGGTCAGCTCGACCGAAGAGGTGGGCGAGGACGTCGGCACGATGCTCAACGCGTCACGCACGGCCTCCTTCTTCTGTTGCTGCTGAGGCGCCGGGGACTCGGCGGCGGTGTCCGAGCCCGCCGCGAACGAGGCCACGGCGGCGAACACCGTCGCCAGCACGACGCCCGACGCGGCGAGGATGATCTGCGGTGCACCGCGAAAGCGCGAGCGCGAGTCCGGTTCCGGGCTCTCGTACACGAAGTTTCCCCGTCAGTAGCCGAAGTTCTGGGTCCAGTAGTTGCCGCGGGTGTCGAGGCCGACGCCCATGGCGGTGAAGTCGCAGTTCAGGATGTTTTCGCGGTGGCCCTGCGATTTCATCCACCCGTCCATGACGGCCGCGGGAGTGGCGTAGCCCATCGCGATGTTCTCGCCGCCCGGCTTCGGGTAGCCCGCGGCCTTCATGCGCTGGACGAACGTCGTCTTCTCCGGCTGTGACTCGTGGGAGAAGTAGCCCTTGTTGGCCATGTCCGTGCTGTGAGCCTGCGCGGCGGTCGTGATGCGGTCGTCGATCACGAGGGCCTTGCAGCCCTTCGCGGCGCGCTGGTCGTTCACGAGCTCCAGGACTGCCTGCTCCGGGGTCTTGTTCCCGGGCTGCGGCGGCTGGGCGGGCGGCTTCGGCGCTTCGGGAGGCGTCGTCGTGGTGGTGGGAGCCGCTGACGAAGACGAGGAGGAAGACGGAGTCGCCGTCGTCGACGAGGTGGTGGGAGCGGACGAAGACGACGAACCCGTGGGATTGCCGACACCGGTGTCACCAGTGGGCGTCTGTCTGTTGGGTGCTGCCGCGTTGCCTGTGCCGAACTGGTTCGCTGTGTCGGTGCTCTCCTGCTGTGCGGCTGTGGTGAAGCTGATGCCGAGAGGAGAGGTGCCGGTGACGGCGAGGCCGCCGACGCCGGTTGCACCGATCAGCAGGCCGAGTAAGAGGCTGCGGGCACTCACGGGTCGGCACCGTACCACTAATGGGTGATAAGCCCCGAGTGCGTCTTCGGTCACCTTGCGTGACTACGCAACCATTCGGAGGTGGACGTGCGACTAAACGCGTGGGTGCGTGGACGGGTTCAGGGTGTCGGTTTTCGCTGGTGGACGCGAGCCAAGGCGCTAGAACTGGGCCTGGTGGGCAGCGCTTCGAACAGGCCGGACGGCAGGGTCGAGGTGGTTGCCGAGGGTCCGCGCGAGAAGTGTGAACAACTGCTCACTGCTCTCCGTTCGGGTGAAACCCCTGGACACGTCGAATCTGTCGGTGAGCAGTGGTCCGACGCGAGAGGCGACCTGACCGGGTTCGTGGAGCGCTGAACCTTTCCGAAAGAGGTGGCGTAGTAAGGGAGCGTGGACTCCGCCGAAGACGTCCTCATCCAGCTCTACGACCGCTGGAGAGGCCCGCTGCTGCACTACGTGCTGAAGCTGGTCGATGGCGACTACCAGCAGGCGGAGGACGTTGTGCAGGAGACCTTGCTCCGCGCGTGGCGGCACTACGACGAGCTGAAACCGGACGACGCGGCACCGTGGCTCTACACGGTCGCGAAGAACCTGGTGATCTCCGGATACCGCCGGCGCAACGCACGTGCGACCGAGGTGCCGCTCGAACCGGTGGATCTCCCGCCGGTCAGCGACCAGGTCGAGCACGTGCTGCAGACGTGGCAGATCGCGTCGGCGCTGCGGGCGCTCACGCCTGAGCACCGGACGGTCGTCATCGAGCTGTACTACCGCCGCCGCACCGTCGCGGAGGCCGCCAAGACGCTCGGCATCCCGCCGGGCACGGTCAAGTCGCGCTGCTTCTACGCACTGCGGGCGCTGCGCGACGCGCTGGAGGAAAGAGGGGTGACCGAGGCGTGAGCTGCCAGCACACCGTCGACGTCGGCGCCTACCTCTTCGGGTCGCTCGAGCTCAAGGAGCGGTCCGCGTTCGAGAAGCACCTGTCGGGCTGCGACCCCTGCCAGGCCGAGATGCTGCGGCTGGCCCCGCTGCCGGGCCTGCTCGGGCGCCTGAGCCTGGAGGACGTCGAGAACCTCGACGACATCCCCGAGTGCCAGCCCAAGCCCAGTCACCACCGGCGCGTGCTGATCGCGTGCGCGGCGGTGCTCGTTCTGCTCGCGCTGGCCGGTGGGATCTTCTACTTGAGGCCCTCACCTGCGCCGACGTGGGCGGCACGAGATCAGGGGACCGGGGTCGAGGCCAGCGTCGCGATGGTCACGAAGTCCTGGGGCACCGAGATGCGCTTCAAGTTCGACAACGTGAAGTCAGGTGCTCGATGCAAGGTCGTGGTGTTCAGCAAGGAGGGTCAGCGCGAGATCGGTGGCTGGTGGGGTTCCGATCATGCGTATGACGAGGAGATTCCCGGTTCCACGTCGTTCAAGCTAGATCGAATAGATCACCTGGAAGTGTCGGACGAAAGCGGATTGTTGGTTACTCTCCGTCCATAGACGCGCAGGTCACGGCCCGCCTAACGCATCTCTCGCAAGCGTTTGGGTACTCTGCGCGGCGTGCATCTCAAGAGCCTGACGCTGAAGGGCTTCAAGTCCTTCGCCTCGGCTACCACGCTGCGCTTCGAGCCCGGCATCACCTGTGTGGTCGGCCCCAACGGGTCCGGCAAGTCCAACGTGCTCGACGCCCTGCGGTGGGTGATGGGCACGCAGGGTGCCAAGGACCTGCGCGGCGGCAAGATGGAGGACGTCATCTTCGCCGGCACGTCCGGCCGCGCGCCGCTCGGTCGCGCCGAGGTGACGCTGACGATCGACAACTCCGACGGCATGCTGCCGATCGAGTACACCGAGGTGTCGATCACCCGCCGGATGTTCCGCGAGGGCGCCACCGAGTACGAGATCAACGGCAACTCCTGCCGTCTCATGGACATCCAGGAGCTGCTCTCGGACTCCGGCATCGGCCGCGAGATGCACGTGATCGTCGGTCAGGGCCAGCTCGCCGCGATCCTCGAGTCCAAGCCGGAGGAACGCCGCGCCTTCATCGAAGAGGCCGCGGGTGTGCTGAAGCACCGCAAGCGCAAGGAAAAGGCGCTGCGCAAGCTCGAGGCGATGCAGGCGAACCTGACGCGCCTCACCGACCTCACCTCCGAACTGCGCCGTCAGCTCAAGCCGTTGGGCAAGCAGGCCGAGATCGCTCGCCGCGCCCAGGTCGTGCAGTCCGAGCTGCGAGACTCCAAGCTGCGCCTGCTCGCCGATGACCTCGTCACGCAACGGGAAGCCATCGCGCAGGAGGAACACGACGAGGCGAAGGCCCGCGAGCGCCGCGCCGAGGTCGAGAAGTCGTTGCAGGCGGCGCAGTACCAGCAGAACGAGCTGGAAGAACGCGTCGCAGCCGACTCGCCGAAGCTGCAGGCCGCGCAGGACACCTGGTACCGGCTGTCCGCTTTGGAGGAACGCCTCCGCGGCACCGTGAGGCTTGCCGCCGAACGCGCGCGGCACCTGTCCGCCGAGCTGGACGCGCCGAGCCGCGGCCGTGACCCGGACGACCTCGACCGCGAGGCCGAGGAGACCGCCGAGATGGAGCTGGAGCTCCAGGAAGGCGTGACCGAGGCCAGGATCGCCTTGGCGGAGGCCGTGGAGACGCGGGCCGAGCTGGAGCGCATGGTGTCGCAGGCGGAGAAGGCGCACATCGCCGCCGTCCGCGCGATCGCCGACCGGCGGGAAGGCCTCGCGAGGCTGTCGGGCCAGGTGGAAGCGTTGCGCAGCAAGACGAACGCGACCGCCGAGGAGATCGAACGCCTCTCCGGCACGCTCGCCGAGGCCACCGAACGCGTCGAGTTCGCCTCGATCGAACTGGCCGAGGCGCAGGCGGTCACCGGCTACGAGGACGAGGGCGACAGCGGGCTCGACGAACGCCACCGCCACGCCGTGCAGGCCAACGACGCGGCACGGCAGCGCGTCGAGGAGCTGGTGAAGGCCGAACGCACCGCCGAACGCGACATCGCCTCGTGGCGTGCCCGCGTCGACGCCCTGTCGTTGGGCCTGACCCGCAAGGACGGTGCGGGCGCGCTGCTCGCGTCCGACGTGCCGGGGCTGCTGGGTTCCGTGGCCGCGCTGCTGACCGTCGAACCCGGTTTCGAGGTCGCGCTGGCGGCCGCACTCGGCCCGATCGCCGACGCCGTGGCGGTTTCCTCCGGCGACGGCGCGTTGCAGGCGCTGAAGCTGTTGAAGGAGAGGGACGCCGGACGCGCTGGTGTCCTCATCGGCTCGCACGGGTCCACTGTGGACACGAGTCAGTGGGGCTACCTCCCGCACGGTGCACGGTGGGCGATCGACGTCGTGCACGCCCCGGAGGCGTTGCGTCCGGCACTGGCCCGCGCGCTCGATCGCCTTGCGGTGGTTGAGGATCTGGACTCCGCGGCGAGGTTCAACGGCCGTGCGGTCACCCGTGACGGCGACCTGTTCGGCACGGACTGGGCGATCGGTGGCTCGGGCGCTCAGGGCCAGAGCGTCATCGAGATCCAGGCGGCTGTCGACGAGGCGCAGGAAGCCCTCGCCACGGCGGAACGCGCGCTGGAACACGCTTCCGCGGCGCTGGAAGGCGCCCGTGCCGAGCAGCAGTCCCGCCGCAAGGTGCTCGACACGGTCAAGGAAGCCATGCAGGAGGCCAAGGTTCGCCAGGCCCGCTCCGGCGAGCGGCTGAACCGGATGGTCGCCGCGGTGCGGTCCGCCGAGGCCGAGGTCAGCCGCATCACCGAGCAGCGCAACAAGGTCGAGCAGTCCCGCGAGGACGCCCTGATGAAGCTGGGCGAGCTCGAAGAGCGACTGCTGATGGCGGAAGAAGAGCAGACCCTCGACGACGAGCCGGACACCGAGCAGCGCGACCAGCTGGCCGCGGAGCTCGCCCAGGCACGTCAGGGCGAAATGGACGCACGCCTGGTGCAGCGCACAGCCGAGGAGCGCGCACGTGCGTTGCAGGGCAAGGCGGACGGCTTGCGTCGTGCCGCGCGCGCCGAGCGTGAGGCCCGCGAGCGCCACGCCCGCGCGACGCAGCACCGTGCGCGCGGAGCCCAGGTCGCGAAGGCCGTCGTCCGTGGCGGCGAACAGGCGCTGGAACGCATCGAGATTTCGCTGAACCGCGCGGCCCGTGAGCGCGACCAGGCCCAGGAACGCCGTCAGCAGCACGAACTCCTGCTGACCCAGGTGCGCAACCTGGTGCGCGAGATGTCCGGCGAGCTGGAGAAGCTCGTCGACGCCGTGCACCGCGACGAGGTGCTGCGCGCCGAGCAGCGCATGCGCATCGAGACGTTGGAAACCAAGATCGCCGAGGACTTCGGCATCGGCCTGGAAGACCTCGTCAACGAGTACGGCCCCGACGTCATGGTGCCCGCGTCGGCAGCCGAGCTGCACGAGTACCAGGCCGCCAAGGAACGCGGCGAGCAGGTCTCCGAGCCGCAGCCGATGCCCTACGACCGCGACACCCAGGCACGCCGCGCCAAGCGTGCCGAGCGCGACCTGTCGTTGCTGGGCAAGGTGAACCCGTTGGCGCTGGAGGAGTTCGCGGCGCTGGAGGAGCGCTACAAGTTCCTCTCCACGCAGCTCGAGGACATCAAGGACACCCGCCGCGACCTGCTGACGGTCGTGAAGGAGGTCGACGACAAGATCCTCGAGGTCTTCACGTCGGCCTACGAGGACGTGGCGCGCGAGTTCGAGATCGTCTTCAAGGTCCTGTTCCCCGGCGGCGACGGACGGCTGGTGCTGACCGAGCCCGGCGACATGCTGACCACCGGCATCGAGCTGGAGGCCCGCCCGCCCGGCAAGAAGGTCAAGCGCCTGTCGCTGCTGTCCGGTGGCGAGAAGTCGCTGGCCGCGGTCGCGATGCTGGTCGCGATCTTCCGCGCCCGCCCCTCACCGTTCTACGTGATGGACGAGGTCGAGGCGGCGCTGGACGACACGAACCTGCACCGGCTGATCGGCCTGTTCGAGCAGCTGCGGGAACGGTCGCAGCTGCTGATCATCACGCACCAGAAGCCGACCATGGAGATCGCGGACGCCCTGTACGGCGTGTCGATGCGCGGTGACGGCATCTCGCAGGTGATCTCGCAGCGGCTGGGGACTCGTGGCGACGAGCCGGCCAAACCGGCGGCAGAAGAGCCGGCGCAAGCGGCTCCGGAGACTGTCGAGGGTTAGCAGAGGGCGGTCGGAGCGGGTGCCTGGGGGGCTAAGACCAACCCCGACCGCGGCCTCTACCTAGGGCTGCGCCGTGCCCGGTGACCTTCCTCTTAGGGGAGGGAGTCCCCCGAATCACCGTGCAGACGCAGCCCGGCGCCTGACGGGGTGAAATCCCCCAGTTCAACCTCACCTCATCAGGTGCGCACGGACAACTCTGCCCGACCGGCCTTGTGAAAACCTTGTATCCGCAGGTCAGGCCAGCTTCGCGAGCACGGCGTCCGCCAGATCCGGTCGGTCGGTCGCGCGATGCAGCTCCTCTGCCCGGCGCCAGGCGCCGGCCGCGTCGTCGCACCGGCCGATGGCGTGCAGGGCGTCGCCGAGGTGGTCCAGCGACCTCGCCTCGAACTGCCTGTTGCCGAGGCGGCGGAGCAGCTCGATCGAGCGGTGGAACAGCGGCAGGGACTCCTCGTGCCGGCCGGTCGCACTCAGGACGTACCCGAGGCTGTCGCTGGTGTGCGCCTCGCCGTCGACGTCGCCGATCGCGATCTGCTTCGCGCGTCCGGCACGGAGATGCTCCTCCGCGAGGTCGAACTCGCCGTACTGCGCCGCGTGCCAGCCGAGTGCGGTGAGGGCGTCCGCTTCCCAGGCTTCGTCGTCCAGCGTGCGGGCCAGTTCGAGGGTGAGGAGCGCCTGGTCCAGCGCCTCGCGGTGGTCGCCGCGTTTGCGCGCCAGCTTCGCGAGCGTGCGGTGGACGGCGGTCTGCCGCCAGTTGTCGCCGATCTCCTTGGCGTGGACGCCAGCGATCCTCAACTGGTGTTCGGCGGCTTCGCTTTCACCGATGCTCTCCAACGCCTGGCCGAGCATCAGATGGGTGATGGTGAGAGCTTCGTGGTCGCCGAGCCGTTCCGCGGCCTCGACACCCGCGCGGTTGACCGCAACGTCGTCGAGAGCCCGGCTCTGCGTCCAGTAGTAGCTGTTCAGCACCCAGGCCAGCCGCCAGCACGCGTCGTCGTCCGCCACCTCCTGCAACGCTGCCGCGGTGCGGTGCTCGGCGTCGAACCAGAGCAACGCGGCTGTGGCGTCCGCGAACGACAGCGACTCGACCACGGCCGGTGGCATCGTGATCGGCCTGCGGAACCCGTGGAGCACATGATCGGCCGCGTGTGCGGTGTACAGCACGAAGTTCACCAGCCTGTGCAACGACTCGGCGAGGTCTGGTGGCGCGGCGTGCTCCTGGCCGTGCAGACGCACCAGGTCGTGCATCCGCCACCGGCCCGGGACGTGCTCCTCGATGAGCGAAACCCGTTCCAGTGCACGGAGATCGGCCCGAACCTCCACAGTGGACCGGCCGGTCAGCGCGACCGCGCACGACAGACTGAGATCCTCGCCCGGCACGGCGGCCAGCAAGCCGAACGTGCGGGCGTGCACCGGGTCGAGTGCCCGGTGCGACGACGCCAGCACCGCGGTCAGCGAGGTTTCGGGGGCGCCGAGGTCCAACGCCCGCAAGCGGGTCGACGCGTCGCGCAGCTCCTCCGCGAGCGCCGCCAGCGGGAACTTCGGCCTGGCCTGGGCATGTCCGGCCACGACGGCGAGTGCGAGCGGCAGTCCCGCGCAGGCCGCGATCAGACCGGCGGCGGCGTCCGGTTCGGCGGCCACCCGGTCCGCGCCGATGCGGTCGGCCAGCAGGCGTTCTCCGTCGGACGAGGTGAGCGTGGCCAGCGGCACCAGCCGGGCGCCGCGGGTGGTCGTGCTGTGCAGGTGGTCCCGGCTGGTGATCAGGACCGCGCAATCCGCTGTGCCCGGCAGCAGCGGCGTGATCTGGGCGGCGTCGGCGGCGTTGTCCAGCACGAGCAGCACCCGCTGGTTCGCGACGGTGCTGCGGAACAGCGCGGCTCGCGCGTCGAGCGTGTCCGGCACGGTGGTGGCGCCGAGGCCGCTGAGCAGCCGTTCCAGCGCGTCCGCGGGGGACACCGGGTGCCCTGACGGCGTGAAGCCCATGAGGTCGACGTACAGCTGGCCGTCCGGGAACAGCGCCGCGTTGCGGTGCGCCCAGTGCAGTGCGAGCGCGGTCTTGCCGACGCCGCCGGGACCGCTGATCACGACCAGGCGCGGCCCGCCGGACGTGAGTGCCTCCGTCAACGCCGCCAGCTCCTCGGTGCGGGCGCTGAACGACCACGGCGCGGCGGGGAGCTCACGCGGCGTGCCGGAGGCCGTCAGCAGCTGCTGGTGCAGCCGCCGGGTCTCCTGGTCGGGATCGGTGCCGAGCTCGTCGGCCAGCCTGGTGCGCAGGATCTCGAACGCCCGCAGCGCGTCGTTCTGCCGGCCGCCGTCCGCCAGCGCCCGCATGAGCTGCCGCGCGACGCGTTCGTCGACCGGGTGCGCCTCAGCGAGCTCCTGCGCCGAGGCCAGCACGAGTGCGTGGTCGCCCGTCCGCAACCGGACGTCGTTCAGGTCGAGCACCACCGCCAGCCGTTCCCCGCAGAGCGCGGTCCTGGCCCGCTCCAGCCCTGGTGCCCGCAACCCGGCGAACGGCTCGCCCCGCCACAACGCGAGCGCCTCCGCGTGCTGTCCGGCGGCGGCCAGTGCGCGGAAGTGGTGGACGTCGACGGACTCGGGCGCGACCTCCAGCGCGTACCCACCGGCACGGCGCGTCAGCGCGATGTCGTCCGGTAGCGCGGCCCGCAACCGCGACAGGTGACTGCGCAGGCCCTCGACGGGCTTGCGCGGCACCTCTTCGCCCCAGATGTCGTCGATCAACGCCTCGGTGCGCACCACCTCGTTGGCGTGCAACAACAGCAGCGACAACGTGATGAGCGCGCCCTTGTGCTTGACGATCAACGGCGCGCCGCAGACCGAGACCTCGCCGAGCACCTGGAAGCGCGTCATGCCCTCATGATCGCCCAGCGTCCAGTTCGGCCGCTTCTTCTGGCGTCGGCGCGGTGCCGCCGAGATGCCGCGGAGCCCACCACGCGCCGGGCTCGGTGGGGTAGTTGGCCTGCGCGGTGTCGAGCAGGTCCTGCATCCGCTTGCGCAGCAGACCGTCGCCGGAGTCGCCGGGGGAGGGCTCGAACGGCTCGCCGATGAGGATGGTGATCGGCACGTGCCGCTGCGTCAGGTTCTTGGGACGGCCCTTGGTCCACAGGCGCTGGGTTCCCCACAGCGCGACCGGGATGATCGGCACGCCGGCCTCGTGCGCCAGGCGGTTCGCACCGGACTTGATGTCCTTGACCGTGAACGAGCGGCTGATGGTGGCCTCGGGGAAGATCCCGACGACCTCGCCGGTGCGGAGCGCGGACAGGGCCTGCTGGAAGGAGGCCTGGCCCGCGCTCCGGTCGACGGGGATGTGGTGCATGCCGCGCATGAGCGGCCCTGCGATCTTGTTCGCGAAGATCTCGTGCTTAGCCATGAACCGCGTGAGGCGCCCCGAGGGACGAGCGCCGTAGCCCGCGAAGATGAAGTCGAGGTAGCTGACGTGGTTCGACGCCAGCACCGCTCCACCGGTGCGCGGGACGTGGTGCGCCCCTTCGACGGTGAGCCGCATGTCCAGCACCTTGAACATGAGCTTGGCAGCGGCGATCACCGGGGGGTATACGCGATCCGACATGCTTCCGAACGGTAGCCGGAAAAGCTACTGACCGGTAGCGGCCCTTTCGTTGTCTCGGATGACCCTCGGCACACCCGCGAGGTCCTCGTCGTTGCACAGCAACTTGAGGTCGTAGTACGGGTTGCCCTTGGTGTCGTCGTAGTCGAGATGAACTGCGATGACATCCACGGGTTCGCCCAGCCACTCCTGCGTCTGCCGCAGCCAGGCGGCGGCACGTTCGAGGGCAGTGGGCAGATCATCGTCTCGGAATTCGACCGGCCGGTACGGAACGCCCTGGACACCGTCCCGGTTGTTCGTCGGCAAGGGCAGGTCGACGGCCACCCCGGATTCGCTGAGATCGAGTTGGATCGTTTCCTCACTCACTGTAGAAGAGTCCCCCACCCTCACCAGCCCTGCAAGCCCGAATCTGGGTGGCGTCCCGGCAGTGGTGTGAGTGTCATCTCTTCAGGAACGCGATCTCGCGCTTCAGCTTGGTGATCCGGTCGTGAGTGGGCATGAGCACGCGCGACAGAGCCGCGAGCAACTGCTCCAGCTCCTCGGCCGCCCCTTCGGCGTCGCCGGCCCGGTAGCGGAGGCTGGCCAGCAGTTGCCTGGTCTCCAAGGTGTCCGCGTGCTCGGGACCGAGCACGCGGACCTGGTCGCGCAGCAGCGGCTCGGCCACGGCGACGGCCTTCGTGAACTGTCCTGCGGTGCCGAGCACGCCCGCCAGGTTCACGCGCACGTCGAGAGTCCGGGGATGATCCGCGCCGACCGCGTTCGTGAAGTCCTTCACAAGGGCTCTGAACTCGGTGACCGCACCCCGGAAGTCGCCTGCGTGGGCCTTGGCCTTGGCCAGGTCGTTCCGCGTCGCGAGCGCGTCGCCGGTCGGGGTGGACATCCCCGCCATTTTACCCGTCCGAAAACTCCCTCGCGTCCGGCCGTCGCGGGAGCAACCATTCCTTCTATGTACGACATCCGTTTCGCCGAACCTGGCGACCTCGGCGCCACGATGGCGCTCCTGGTCCGGCTCCAGGCCGACTCAGCGCACCACATCGGCTACCTCGGTGAGACAGTCGAAGAGCTCCGCGCGGAGCTCGGCGAGTTCGAGCCCAGCTGGGCCGACTGCACGGTGGTGGCCGTCGACGCCGACGACAACATCACCGGCATGCTCAGCGTGGAGATCGATGCCGAGCTGGGCCGCGCGTGGCTGCACGGGCCGTTCGTCGACGTACCGGTCAACCACCCGGCGGGCAGCCGCATCTGGGACCAGACCGCCGACGCGATGTTCCGGCGGGCCGCTGAGCTCCTCACCGGCATCACCGACCTCGAGCTGTACGGGCACACCGCGCACCGGCGGCTCGCGGCGTTCGCCGAACGGCACGGCTTCTCGGCCGGCAAGGCGAGCGCCATCCACATACTGGACAACGGGGAGCTGCGCACGTTGTTGCTGAGGGACGCGAAGTGCCCCAGCGAACGCGAGATGCGCGTGCTGCCCACCGACAAGCACGTGCACGAAGCCGTGGCCGTGCTGCACGAGCGATGTTTCCCGCGGACCTATCTGTCCGGCAAACAGCTCGTCGAATCCAAACCGGAGACCCGCACCGTCGTCGTCGCGATGGACGGCGAACGCGTCATCGGGTACGCGGCGGGCAAGGCCCAACCCGAGGAGTACTACGTCGACTTCGTGGCCGTGGAACCCGATGTTCGCGGTCAGGGCGTCGGTGCGGCTCTCGTCACCGAGTTGTTGTGGAAGCTCGCGGCCGAGCACGGGGCTCGACCGCAAGCAGCCGCGTCGATCTACTCGGGCAACGAGTCGTCGCAGCACATGTTCGCCCGCCTAGGCTTCCGACTTCACATCGAGCTCGTCGCGTACCGGCACCCCGCCTGAATGCCTTAGCGACAACAGCCCACCTACGAGCAGGGTGACCGCCACCCCCAGGGGCGTGTTCCACCAGCCGGTCAAGGACTTCAGGTCAGCAGTGGCCTTGCCGAAGTTGACCTGAGGCGTGCTGCCGGCGAACTTGACCCCGAGAATCACGAAACCCACGACCAGCACCGTCGTCACGAACGCGATGATCGCGTCCGCCTGCGTGACGCGCTTGAAGATGAGGCCGAGGAGGAAGGCCCCGAGCAGCGCTCCGTAGGTGTAGCCGGCGATGCCGAGCGCCTGCACCACGATCGGGTCAGCCGTGGTCTTGTTCGAGGAGGCGAACAGGCCCGCGCAGACGATCAGCAGACCCGCCCACACCAGGGTCCACATCCGGCCGTGGCGCAGGCGTTCGTCGTCGGTCATCGGGGTCTTGCGGACGCGTTCGTAGACGTCGGTCACCGTGCTGGAGGCCAAGGCGCCCAACGAGGACGACAGCGCGGCCGCGAGGATTCCGGCGATCACGAAGCCGGACAGACCCGACGGCAGCTCGGTGACGATGAAGTTGCCGAACAGCTCGTCCTTGTTGCCGAGCTTCAGGCCCTTCACCGGGTCGGCGCCGTTGTAGAACGCCCACAGCATCACGCCGATGAACAGGAAGAACGCGAACTGCAGGAACACCACGACACCGGAGGCGATCAACGCCTTCTGCGCGGCCTTCACATCACGCGTGGCCATCAGCCGTTGCACGATCAGCTGGTCCGCGCCGTGCGAGGCCATCGACAGCAGCGCACCGCCGAAGAACGCTGCCACGAAAGGATAAGCGCCCGTCAGCGGGGACGAGGTGAAGTCGAAGAGCTGGAACTTGTTGCCGTCCGCGGCCTTCGCCAGCCAGCCGTCCGGAAGCTTCCCGGCGAGCCACCAGATCACCACGACGCCACCGAGCACGTACCAGAGCATCTGGATGGCGTCGACCCACACGACCGCGCGCACGCCGCCGAAGAAGCTGTAGAACACCATCGCGATGCCGAGCGCGACGATGATCAGCCAGTACGAGGCGTTGATCCCGTACTGGGCGAGCACCAGCTTGATCGGGATCGCCGTGGCGAACAGCCGGATGCCGTCCGCGAGCAGACGCGTGAAGAGGAATGTCACGGACGCGGTGGCGCGCATGCCGTCGCCGTACCGCTTGCCCAGGAACGCGTACGCCGTCACGAGATCACCGGCGACGTACTTGGGCAGCAGCACGAAACTGACGATGATCCGGCCGACGATGTAGCCGAGCGCGAGCGTCAGGTACGTCATGCCGCCCTGTGCGGGCGTCGCCGTGTAGGCGATCACCGGCACGCTCAGCACGGTGAGCGTCGACGTCTCCGCGGACACGACCGAGAGACAGACGACCCACCACGAGATGCGGCTCTCGCTGACGAAGTAGTCGGTGGACGACTTCTGCCGGCCGCCGATCCACGTGCCGAGCAACGGCATGCCGACGAGGAAGACCGCGATGATCGCGAGATCTAGTCCAGCCACTTCGGTTCCCCCACTTTCAGCTTGGACACCGGACCCGTGACAGGTTCTGGCAGCCGCAACGGCCCGTTGCCGGGCGTGATGCTGCCGAGCAGCCGCGGCCCGGACGCACCGGTCGCGGACGGCGTGTTGCCCGAGATCCCGTGCCACGTCAGGAATCCGAGCAGTGCGGCGAGGTAGGCCTCCTTGCCGTCGCGCGGCAGGCCCAGCGAGTCGCTGATCTTCAACGGGATCGGGTCGAGCGCCTTCGTGAGCGCCTCGACGAGCACCGGGTTGCGCATGCCACCGCCGGACGCGACGACTGTGCTCGCGTCGTGCGCGCGACAGGCGTCGGCGATGGTGCGCGCGGTCAGCTCGGCGAGGGTGCGCAGCATGTCCTCGGCCGGGACCGTCGGAAACCCTTGCAGGTACTCGGCGTTGAAGAGCTCCTTGCCCGTCGACTTGGGCCAGGGCTTCGAGTAGTACGGGTCGGCGAGCAGCTTTTTGAGGATGTCCTCGCGGACGACACCCCTGCGTGCGAACTCGCCATTGGTGTCCTGGCGGCGCTGGCCGTCGGAGATGACCTCCATGACGGCGTCCATGAGCGCGTTGCCCGGCCCTGTGTCGTAGGCGATCGGTGGTGTCCCCGGTCTGACCACGGTGATGTTCGCGATGCCGCCGATGTTCAACGCGATCGCGGTGCTCTCACCGGCCAGCCACAACGCGTCCAGCGTCGAGGCCAGCGGTGCTCCTTGGCCACCCGCGGCGACGTCGCGCACCCTCAGGTCGGCGATCACCGGGACGCCCGTGCGCTCGGCGATCCACGCGGGCTGCCCCAGCTGGAGGGTGCCGAGGCAGTCGCCGTCCTGGACCTCGTGGTGCACGGTCTGCCCGAGCGAGGAGATCAGGTCCGCCGGCAGGTATCCGGCGGCGACTTCACCGAAAGCCTGCCCCAGCGACGTGTCGAAGGCGCACACTTCAGCGAGGTCCCGCGGCTTCTCCAGCAGATCCTTCGGGAACGGGTGCTCGGCGCACTGCACCGGCACGAGCTCGACGACGTCGCCGTTGATCGACAGGTCGGCGACGGCGACGTCGATGCCGTCCATCGACGTGCCGGAAATCAGTCCGATCACCCTCACGACGTGTGGTCTATTCCACAGTCAGGGCGGGCGCAAGTGCTTCCGTGAAATCTTCGCCTAAATGAGCAATACATGGTTGACAGGTCACATGAGGGTCTGTGAAACCATGAGCCCGTGTCGACGTCTTCCCTTGTCCTGATCCTCGTCGTCGTGGCGGTCGTGCTGATCGCCGCGCTGGTGACCGGCGTGGTGCTGACGCGTCGCCGTCGCATCAGCCTCACCCAGAAGGAGGAGGCGCCGAAGCCCGGCGGGTACGAGGCCTCTTCCGGGATCTCGCTGGCCCCGGCCAAACCGGAACCGGTTGAACACCCAGTTGCCGACCGGCCAGAGGTGGACGGCCAGCCGGGCGTGGGTGATGACGCCTCCGAACCACGCGATTCGGTGAAGCGCGGGTTCGTCGAGGTCGACCTTCCCGAGGAAGCCTCCGAGGTCGAGGAGATCGAACCGACCTCCGGGCGCCTGGAGCGGCTGCGCGGCAAGCTGTCGAAGTCGCGCAACGCGTTCGGCTCCTCGCTGCTGGGCCTGCTGGGTGCGGGCGACCTCGACGAGGACTCGTGGCAGGACGTCGAGGACACGCTGCTGATCGCCGATCTGGGCGCCGCCACGACCACCGAGATCGTCGACACCCTCCGCTCGAAGATCGCGGGTTCGGCGGTGCGCACCGAGGCCGAGGCGCAGGCGTTGCTGCGCTCGGTGCTCGTCGATGCGCTGCACCCCTCGATGGACCGCTCGCTGAAGGCGCTGCCGCACTCCGGCAAGCCCGCCGTGCTGCTCGTGGTCGGCGTCAACGGCGTCGGCAAGACCACCACCACCGGCAAGCTCGCCCGCGTGCTCGTCGCCGACGGCCGCACCGTGTTGCTGGGTGCCGCGGACACGTTCCGCGCGGCGGCGGCCGACCAGCTGGAGACCTGGGGCAAGCGGGTCGGCGCGGAGACCGTGCGCGGGCCTGAGGGCGGCGACCCGGCCTCGGTCGCGTTCGACGCGGTGAAGCGCGGCATGGACGCGGGCGTCGACACGGTGCTGATCGACACGGCGGGACGCCTGCACACCAAGGTCGGGCTCATGGACGAGCTCGGCAAGGTCAAGCGCGTCGTCGAGAAGCAGGCCGTGGTGGACGAGGTGCTGCTCGTCCTGGACGCCACGACCGGTCAGAACGGCCTCACGCAGGCGCGGGTGTTCGCCGAGCAGGTCGACATCACCGGCATCGTGCTGACCAAGCTGGACGGCACGGCCAAGGGCGGCATCGTCTTCCAGGTGCAGCGCGAGCTCGGCGTGCCGGTGAAGCTCGTCGGCCTCGGTGAAGGCGCCGACCACCTGGCGCCGTTCGAGCCCGGCGCCTTCGTGGACGCTCTGCTCGGCTGATCTACATCTGGGCGGCGAGATCGCGGGCGACTTCGATCGCGATCTCCCGTGTCCGGAGCGCGAGCGGTGACTCGGTGCGGCCGGCCGGCCAGTGGAGGGACAGCTCACGAGTCGGTGCCGGCTTCAGCGGGTGGATGCTGAGCTGATCGTCGGACCAGGCGTCGTGCGCGTGCAGGGCGAGCCACGGCAGCACCGCCCAGCCGATGCCCGCCCGCACCATCGACAGGATCGTTTCGTGGCCGGTGGTGCGGAACACGAACCTCGGCCGCGCGCCGGCGCGGGCGAGCGTCCGCTCCAGCCAGCGCTGGTAGTAGGTGAGCGGCCAGCCGACCATCGCGGCGTCGTCGAGCAGCTTCGTCCGCACTGGGCCGGCCTGGACCGCGCCCGCGCCCGTCACCAGGAAGTACTCCTCGTCGAAGAGCTTGACGTGCTCGACGTCGCCCTCCACCTGGCCGTCGTGGAACAGCAGGTCGAGATCCCCGATCCGCGGATCCTCCGGCGTCACGTCGGACAGCCTGATGTCGCAGCCGGGATGTTCTTCCAGCAGCCGGCGGATGACGACCGGCAGGATCAGGGTGGACACGCCCTGGAACGTGCCGATGTCGATCCGGCCGTTGCCCGCCTGGAAGCGCTCTACGGCGTCGGTCAGCGCCTCCGCCTTCCGCAGCAGATCGCGGCCGTGCGCCAGGACCACCTCACCCAGAGGTGTGATCCGGACGGGCTTCGGCCCGCCGGGCCGGTCGAACACCGGGCCGCCGACGGCCTTCTCGAGCGCGGAGATCTGCTGGCTCACCGAGGACTGGGTGTAGCCGAGCCGGGCCGCCGCCCGGCCGAACGTTCCTTCTTCGGCGATCACGGCCATCGCTCGCAGGTGACGCAGTTCGGCATCCACGGCGTTGAGCATAAGTGATGGCGATTGAGCTGATCGGAATTCATCGCTTTTCGTGATGCACTTGCGGGCCTAGCGTCATTTCCATGACGACCTCGATCACCCTCCGCCCGGCCCGCTTCTCCTTGCCGCGGCTGGGTTTGCCCAAACTGGTCTGGGCACTGGCGGCCACGCAGTTCGTCGGCAGGGCCGGGGGCGTGGTGCGGTCGTTCCTGGTGCTCTACCTGACGCAGGCGCAGCACCTCTCGCCTGCGACCGCGGGCACGGTGGTCGCGGCTCTCGGCGTGGGAGACATCGGGTCCCAGTTGCTCGGTGGCTGGCTGGGCGATCGGATCGGCCGGCGCAACACGATGCTCGTGGGGTTCGTGGGCGCTGCGGTGGCGCTCGCCCTGCTCGGCTCCGCGGATTCGGTGCCGGAGATCTGGGCGGCCGCGGTGGCTGTCGGGCTGACTGTCGAGCTGCATCGTCCGGCTGGTTCCGCCGCGGTGGCAGACCTGCCCGCGCAGCAGCGGATCCGGGCGTTCGGGTTGCTGTACTGGGCGGCCAACCTCGGCTTCTCCGTCGCCACGGTGGCGGCCGGCGTCCTGGCCCAGTACGGGTACGGGCTGTTGTTCTGGATCAACGTGGTGGCCTCGCTGGTGGCGGCGCTGATCGTCTGGCGGCAGGTGCCGGAAACCCGGCCGGCGGGGTCGGTGCGGATGAGGCAGAAGTTGTTGCCCGTGGTGCTGCGCGACCGGCGGATGATCGCGATGATGGCGGTCCACGTCGGCTACTTCACGCTGTTCCTGCAGACCTTCACGACGTTGCCGCTGCTGATGACGGCCGACGGGCTCGGACCGGCGACCTACGGCGCGGTGCTGGCGCTGAACGGGATCGCCGTCGTGGCGCTGCAGCCGGTGGCGGTCCGGCTGCTCTCCGGTCGCAGCGGCAGTGTGGTGTCGGCCGTCTCGATGTTGCTGGTCGGAGCCGGTGCCGCACTCGGTGCCTTGAGTCACGGCACCGCGGCGTTCGCCGGATCGGTCCTGATCTGGACGCTCGGCCAGATCGGTATCGCCGTCCGGTTCGGCGACACCTTCGCCGACCTCGCGCCCGCCGAACTGCGCGGCGGGTACATGGGGCTCGCCTCGACCACCTGGAGCGTCGGTGCGGTCCTCGGTCCGCTGACCGGAACCGCGTTGCTCGACCTGGCCGGACCGGCCGTGCTCGGATCAGCCTGTGCGATCGGTGGGATCGCACTCTTCTTCGCCCGGAAGGCGCTGTCATGACCAAGATGCGTTCGGCACTCTGGCTGCCGCTCTTCGACGAGCTCGCCGAGCCCGTGGTCGTCGCGGCTTGATCAGACGGTGGCGGAGCGGTCCGCGAGCCTCTTCGCCACCGCCAGCACCTCGGGCAGGATCCGCGACACGGCTTCCTTCGTGAGGCGGCCTTCCGGGCCCGAGACCGAGACTGCCGCCAGCGTCGGGCCGCCGATCACCGGTACCGCGATGCACCTGACGCCGAGCTCCTGTTCGGACTCGTCCAGCGCGTAGCCGCGTTGCTGGATCTCGTCCAGCTCGTCGAGCAGCTCGGCCGCGTCCGTGATCGTGTTCGGCGTGTAGGCGGGCAGGCTCGTGCGCTCCAGGAGTTGCCGCACCTCGTCCCGTGGCAGCTGCGACAACATCGCCTTGCCCACCCCGGTCCCGTGCGGCAGCAGCCGGCGGCCCACCTCGGTGAACATCCGCATCGAGTGCTTTGACGGGACCTGGGCCACGTAGACGACCTCGTCGCCGTCCAGCACGGCGAGGTTTGCCGTCTCCTCCACGGAGTCAACTAGTTGCGAGAGGAACGGGCGGGCCCACGTGCCGTACTGGCGGGAGGCGGTTTCGCCCAGGCGGATCAGGCGGGAGCCGAGGGTGTAGCGCCGGTTGCTGTTCTGGCGCACATAGCCCAGCGTGACAAGGGTGCGGATCAGTCGGTGGATCGTGGGGAGGGGGAGGCCAGAGGCTGTGGCCAGTTCGGACAGGGAGGCTTCACCGCCTGCGTCGGCAAGGCGTTCTAGCAGGTCGAAGGCCCGTTGAAGGGACTGCACGCCACCTGTGGACACGTGCGGCTCCTCTCATTGCTGTTCCGCAATGCAGAAACTATAGTCCACACAGCAAAACCGAGAGAGGTGGATCCAGGTGCAGGTCCTCACCGAAGAGGCTCTTGAGTTCGTCGCGAAGCTGCACGAGGCGCACGCCGGGCGCCGGGACGAGCTGCTCGCCCTGAGGAAGGAGCGGCGCCCTCTCGGGTTCTTGCCTGAGACGCAGGACGTGCGCGACGGCGAGTGGCAGGTCGCCGAGGCGCCTGAGGCACTCCGGGATCGCCGCGTCGAGATCACCGGGCCCACCGAGCGCAAGATGACGATCAACGCGCTCAACTCCGGCGCCAAGGTGTGGCTGGCGGACCTCGAGGATGCGAACACGCCGCACTGGGACAACGTCGTGCAGGGACAGGTGAACCTGTACGAGGCGGCGCGCGAGACGATCGAGTTCACCTCGCCGGAGGGCAAGGAGTACAGGCTCAAGGGCGGGCCGTACCCGACGATCGTGGTCCGGCCGCGCGGGTGGCACCTCGACGAGCGGAACCTGCAGTTCGGCGGGAAGAACGCGGTCGGTGCGCTCGTGGACTTCGGGCTGCACTTCTTCCACAACGCCGAGCTGGGCAGGCCGTACTACTACCTGCCGAAGATGGAGTCGCACCTCGAGGCGCGGCTGTGGAACGACGTCTTCACGACGGCGCAGAAGCTCAAGGGCGTGCCGCACGGGACGATCCGCGCGACGGTGCTGATCGAGACGATTCCGGCCGCGTTCCAGATGGAGGAGATCCTCTACGAGCTGCGGGACCACGCGTCGGGGCTCAACGCCGGGCGCTGGGACTACCTGTTCAGCGTCATCAAGTACTTCCGGGACGCCGGTGCGGACTTCGTGCTGCCGGACCGCAACAGCGTGACGATGACGGCGCCGTTCATGCGCGCGTACACCGAGCTGTTGGTCAAGACGTGCCACAAGCGCGGGGCGTTCGCGATGGGTGGCATGGCGGCGTTCATTCCGAACCGGCGCGATCCTGAGGTCACGGAGAACGCGCTGCGCAAGGTTCGTGAGGACAAGACGCGCGAGGCGACGGACGGGTTCGACGGGTCGTGGGTGGCGCACCCGGATCTGGTGCCGATCTGCCGGGAGATCTTCGACGGCGTGCTCGGGGACAAGCCGAACCAGATCGACAAGCAGCGGCCAGAGGTCGAGGTGACGGCCGAGCAGTTGCTGGACTTCAAGTCGGCCGGTGGTGGGGCTACCCGGGCCGGGCTCGAATCCGCTGTTGACGTTGGCGTGCGGTACATCGCGTCGTGGCTGGGCGGCAACGGGGCCGCGGCGATCCACAACCTGATGGAGGACGCGGCCACCGCTGAGATCAGCCGGTCGCAGATCTGGCAGTGGATCAACAACAAGGTCGTGCTCGACGACGGCACGCAGGTGACCGCCGACGCCGTGCGGGAAGTGCTTGCGCGCGTGGGCGAGGAGGTCGAGGGCCCGCACGTGGCGGCGGCCGTCGAGCTGTTCGAACAGGTCGCGTTGTCCGAGGACTTCGTCGACTTCCTGACGCTGCCGGCGTACGAGCGCATCTGATGTACGAGACGTCGTTGTCACCCGAGGACGTCGCGCGGGTGACCGCGCGGCTGTCCACTGTGGAACGCAGCTGGCCGGTGGGGCGGCAGCCCGTGCACACGTGCTACGTGCCCGCCGGCCGGATCATCGCGACCACGGTGAAGGACTGGGGTCGCGAGGCGCTGGCGTCGATCGAACCCGAGCTGCTGCCGGAGCTGCCGGAGGGCGTGCTCGACCGGGTGCGGGCCAAGCTCGTCCGGGAGCCGATCGAGGACCTGCGGATCGACTTCGAGGACGGCTACGGGGCGCCGGAGGACGACGTCGAGGACATGGACGCCGAGAGCACCGCGCACCTGGTGTCCCGGTGGCTGGCGGAGGGCTCGGCGCCGCCGTCGATCGGACTGCGGATCAAGTCGTTCGACACCAAGGCGTTGCGTGAACGCGGGCTGCGCACGTTGGACATCTTCCTGACAGCACTGGGAGAGGTTCCGCCAGGTTTTGTGATCACTTTCCCGAAGGTGACATCAGTCGACCAGGTCGAGGTGTTCGGCGAGGTGCTGGATCTCTTCGGCGAGGAGCTGAAGTTCGAGATCCAGGTCGAGACCACCCAGTCCATTGTGGATCACGAGGGACGGCTCGCGATCCCGCAGTACCTCGAGGCGGGCAGGGGACGGGTGACAGGTCTGCACTTCGGGACCTACGACTACACGGCGGGCTGCGGGTTGTCCGCGGCACAGCAGCACTTGGCTCACGGTGCCTGCGACTTCGCTCGGCACGTGATGCAGGTTTCCGCTGCTGGGACCGGGGTTCGGCTCTCCGACGGGTCCACCAACGTGCTGCCCGTCGGTGATCAGAAGAAGCTGGGCTGGGACACGCACTACCGGCTCACCCGGCGATCACTGGACCACGGTTTCTACCAGGGTTGGGATCTGCACCCGGCACAACTGGTGACACGTTATGCCGCCGTTTACGCTTTCTACCGCGAGGGTTTGGACGCCGATGCCGGGCGCCTGAAGTCCTACGTGCAGCACGTCTCCGGAGGGGTTCTGGACGAACCCGCGACCGCCCAGGCGTTGTCGTCCTTCTTCCTCCGCGCGGTGGACTGCGGTGCGCTCGATCCGGTGGAAGTGCAGGTCGCGACGGGTCTGGACGAGTCGGCGTTGAGAGGCCTCGTCGCACGATCAGGCTGACCGGGTCCTCACCCGTTCGTGTGGTTCTGTCAATGGGTGTCGAATGTTCCCGGCAATGGGTGCAGGGTGGCTCGCATGAGCATGCGTGCTGGCCTCTGGACCGGGCTACCCGACCTCGACGCGGCGGAGCACAAGTACCAGGTCGTCGCGTGCGAGGCGGATGTGGACACGCTGATCGGCCTGCTCGGCAGGCCGCAGTGCAACGACGGATCGCTCGACCACTTCGGCAGGACGCTCACCGCCGAGGGCGACCCGGACCACAACGTGGTGCTCGCCGTGCGGGGCGGGTGGGGCTACATGTACTACGTCGACAACGTCTTCATGGGCTGGCCGAAAGGCTCCGAGGAAGCGCCGTACGTCAACGAGAAGTACACCGACTTCCCGCCCGGCGTCGGGGTACCGCTGGACCTGTACCGGCAGCTGCTGATCGAGTTCATGACGACTGGCGAACGCCCGACAGGGGTGGACTGGTACTCCGAGGCGGATCTCTTCCACTCCTGGCGTGACCAGCAGATGTCCTTGCGCGGTACCGAAAACCGCTGACTCTCAGCTTCCGGCTGGTTCAATGGCCTCATGAAAGCCGTAGTGATCGGTGGGGGAATCGCCGGCTTGTTGGCGGCTCGCGTGCTCGGCGAGACGTACGACGACGTGGTGGTCCTGGAACGCGACAAGCTGTCCGACCAGCCAGAACCCAGAGCCGGCGTGCCGCAGGGCAGGCACGTGCACGGGTTGCTCGTGCGCGGCGGAGAGATCATGGAGGGGCTGTTCCCCGGTCTGCGCGACGAGCTCGTGCAGGCGGGGGCACATCTGATGGACGCGGGTGAGATGCGCATTCTCAACCCGCTGGGCTGGGTGGCGTCGACGACGAGTGGTCTGCCGCTGCTGGTGCTGAGCAGGCCGTTGCTGGAGACGCACATCCGGCGCCGGGTCACCGCGAAGATCGTGGACGACACGCACGTCACCGGGCTCTCGTTCCGAGGTTCCACTGTGGACGGTGTGCTCACGAGGGACGGCAGGGTGGACGCCGATCTCGTGGTCGACGCGTCCGGCCGCTCGTCGAAGCTCCCGGCCTGGCTGGCCGAAGCGGGAATCGTCGTGCCGGAGCCGAGTGAGGTCGACTCGCGGACCGGCTACGCCACCCGGCTCTACACGGCGTCGGAGGACTTCCCGGTGGTGGTCGCCGAGTCGCTGGCCGCGCCGCACACCCCGCGCGGTGGCATCGTCATGCGCATCGAGGGCGACCGGATGATGGTGACGGCCCAGGGCGCCGGCGGCGATCATCCGCCGCGCGACCCCGAGGGGTTCGGGCGGTTCCTGGACTCGTTGCGCGGGCCCATCGCCGAGATGATCGCGGACGCCGAGCCGCTCACGCCCGTGTACCTGTTCGCGCGGACGGCCAGTCGCCGCATCGCGTTCGAGCAGACGCGGGGGTGGCCGGGTGGACTCGTCGCGGTCGGCGACGCGGTGTGCGTGTTCAACCCCGTGTACGGGCAGGGGATGACGGTGGCGGCGATGGCGGCGCTGTTGTTCCGGCAGCACCGGGACTTCAGCGCCAAGGGCTGCCAGGAGTTCCAGCGCAAGGTCGCGAAGACGGCGCAGGGCGCGTGGACGCTGTCCAGCAACGCCGATCAGGGTTGGGTGGACGGCGCCCACGCGCCTGGGCCGATCATGCGCGCATTCGGCTGGTTCATGAAGAAGTGGCAGGGCGCGCTGACGCACGATCAGGACATCTTCCGGCGGTTCCTGCGCGTCGTGCACATGGTGGACTCGCCGGCCACGCTCATGAACCCGGTGGTGTTCAGAAGGCTGGCAAAGTACTCCAGGCAAGACCGGGATCGGGCGCGTCGTCGCGCAGGATCGAGCCCTCGATGAGCCCGTACGGACGGTCGGCGGCGTAGAAGACCTCGTTGTCGTTCTCCAGTCCGAACGCGCTGAGGTCCACCAGGAAGTGGTGCTTGTTCGGCATGGAGAGCCGTACCTCGGCGACCTCCGAGCGGGCGTTCAGCACGGCCTCGCCCATCGCGTACAGCGTCTGCTGCAACGACAGGGAGTGCTTGTCCGCGAACGTCTTCAGCATGATCGACCGGATCTCGGTGAACGACTTGGCCCAGTCCACCTCGGTGCCGGCATAACGCCAGCGCGCGGTCACCGACGTCGCCAGGATCCGGTCGTTCGTCTCCTTGAGCGTCGTGTACGGGTCCTTCGGATAGCCGTGGAACTCGGAACCCGTGGACTTCAGCACCACCAGGTCGCGGACGCCCGACACGACCCACGCCTGTGAGCCCTCGATCGTCACGGCCGTGGTGCGCTTCTCGTTCGACCCCTGGACGAACGAGTGGTCGTTCGCGTCGATGCGGTCCCACGAGTGCTCGTCGATCAGAATCCGCGCGCCGGAGATCGCCTCCTGCGAGGAGACGAAGTGACGGCCCAGGCGCAGCGCGAAGTCCTCGATCTCACCGACCGGCGCCTCCTTCGCGAAGGCGTAGACGGTGTTCTTCTGCGTGTCGGTCGCGAGCACCTTCGCGTTGTCGCCGGTGAGATGCGTGTCGGCGAGGTCGCCGCGCAGCGAGGTGCTGACCGTCAGGTCTTTGATCGTGTGCACGGAACCGTTGCGCGACACCGTGACGAGGCGGTTCTCCGCCTTCCCGTACTGGTTGGGGCCCAGGACGATGGCCATGTTGTTCAGCTCCCGATCAGCTTCTGCAGCCGCAAGGCGGCGATCTTCGCGAGTTCGTCGTTGACGACGCGGATCTCGACATCCGGCGGGTTGTCCATGCGACTGGACAGGTTGCCGAGCATCTCCGCACCGCTCAGGCCGGTCGCGCACACCAGGTAGATGTGCCCGAACCGATCCTCGTACGCGGCGTTCGCAGCCGCCAGGCGATCAGCCTGGGAGCTGTCCACACCGGACTGTTCGGACCGCGACCACTTCGCCGACACCCCACCTGTCTTCTGTCGTTCGCCGATGCGCGGGTGCCCGGCGATGGCGCCGAGCACCTCCTCGTCGGAAAGTCCTTGTGCGGCAACGTGAGAAGCCGCGAGGAGAGCATCCATCGACGCGTACGGCCTGCCCGCCACTATCGCGTCGACCCAGCGGGGTACCGCGAGGCACTCGGTGAGCAGAGGTCGGAGTTCGGCCTCCGGGGCGCTGTTGAAGCTGTCCACGGCTCTCCAAGTTTCTGTATCGCGGAATCTAACTTCCACATTCTTGACCCGAGGCTCACGGGATGTCTAGTGTCTCCATAGAGCGAAATTGAACTTCCGCGATGTGGAAGGAACGGCCCAAAGATGTTCGACGCAAACCTGTCCATGCTCTTCACCGAGCTGCCGCTGCTGGAGCGCCCGGCCGCCGCACGCGCCGCCGGGTTCGACGCGGTCGAGATCTGGTGGCCGTTCGCGGACGCCGTACCCGAGACACGCGAGATCGACGCGTTCGAACGCGCGATCGTGGACGCGCAGGTGCGCCTGGTCGGCCTGAACTTCTACGCGGGCGACATGCCGGCCGGTGACCGCGGCCTCGCGAGCTGGCCCGGCCGCGAGACCGAGTTCCGGACGAACGTCGAGATCACGTGCGCCATCGCGGGCCGCCTCGGCTGCCGGACGCTCAACGCGTTGCACGGCAACTTCGAGACCACCGCGCAGACCATCTCCAACTACCGCTTCGCCGCCGACGTCGCGGCAGAGGCAGGCGCGCAGATCGTGATCGAACCGCTCAGCGGCGCGCCCCTGTACCCGATCAAGACCGCCCAACAGGCGTTCGACCTGATCGACGAGATCGACCGCGGCAACGTGAAGCTGCTCGCGGACCTGTACCACCTCGCCACGAACGGCGACGACCTCGACACCCTCGCCGACCACGTCGACCTCATCGGTCACGTGCAGATCGCCGACGCTCCCGGACGCGGTGAGCCAGGCACCGGCGAGCTCGACATCTTCGGGCATCTCGCGAAGCTCCGCGCCAACGGCTACACGGGCTTCGTCGGCGCCGAGTACAAGCCCGTCACGAACTCCTTCGCTTGGAGGGATCAAGCATGACCCGCATCGGTTTCATCGGACTCGGCATCATGGGCAGCCCGATGGCGGCCCACCTGGTAGCCGCCGGGCACGACGTGACGGGGTTCGACCTCAGCTCGGCGTCCCTGGAAAAGCTCGTCGCGGACGGCGGCAAGGCTGCGTCGTCAGCACAGGAAGCCGTGAGCGGCGCTGAAGTCGTCATCACGATGCTGCCGAACCACCCGCAGGTCGAGGCGGTCATCGACGAGGTGACGTTCGACGACGGCACGTTGCTGATCGACATGAGCACGATCCGCCCGTCCACGTCGATCGAGATCGCCCGCAAGCTTTCGAACGTCCGCGTGCTCGACGCGCCCGTGTCCGGCGGCCAGACCGGTGCGATCCAGGCGTCGCTGAGCATCATGGTCGGCGGCAACGAGGCCGACTTCGCGGCAGCGCGCCCGTTCCTGGAGATCGTGGGCAAGACGATCGTGCACGTCGGCCCGCACGGCGCCGGTCAGGTCGTGAAGGCCGCGAACCAGCTGATGGTCGGCGGCATCTACGCCCTGGTCGCCGAGTCGATCGTGCTGCTGGAGGCGTCCGGCGTCGACCCGAAGGCGGGCCTGGACGTGCTCGCGGGCGGTCTTGCCGCGAACCGGATCCTCGACCTCAAGCGCGAGTCCATGATCGCGCGCGAGTTCCAGCCCGGCTTCCGGATCGACCTGCACCACAAGGACATGGGCATCGCACTGGACGCGGCACGCGCCGCCGACGTCGCGCTGCCGGTCACCAACCAGATCGCCGCACTGGTCGCGGCGGCACGCGCGCAGGGCTACGGGTCGCTCGACCACTCCGCGCTGCTCAAGGTCATCGAGAACTTCGCGGGAAGGGCCTGACACATGCCGAAGATCCCAGTCATGCAAGCGGTCGTCGAGGTCCTCAAGTCCGAGGGCATCGACACCGTGTTCGGCTGCCCCGGCGCCGCGATCCTGCCGCTGTACAAGGCGATGGAGCAGGACGGTTCGATCGAGCACCTCATCGTGCGGCACGAGGAAGGCGCGACGCACATGGCCGACGGCTGGTCGCGCACGACCGGCAACGTCGGTGTCGCGATCGGCACCTCGGGTCCGGCCGGCACGAACATGATCACCGGCCTGTACACCGCGCAGGCCGACTCCGTGCCGATCCTGTGCATCACGGGCCAGGCCGCGGTGTCGAAGCTGCACCAGGAGGCGTTCCAGGCCGTCGACATCGTCTCGATCGCCGCGCCCGTCACGAAGTGGGCGGTGCAGGTCAAGGAAGCCGCGCAGATGCCGTGGATCTTCCGCGAGGCGTTCCGGATCGCCCGCTCGGGTCGTCCGGGCCCGGTCCTGATCGACCTGCCGATCGACGTGCAGAAGCAGGAGATCGAGTGGGACTCGTCGATCGACGAGCCGTTGCCCGTCCCGAAAAGCGTGCCTTCCGACGCACGCGTGGAACGGGCGCTGGAGATGCTGCTGGCCGCCGAACGCCCACTGCTGCTCGCGGGTGGCGGTGTCATCCTCGGCGAGGCGTCCGCCGAGTTGCTGGACCTGGCTGAGTTCCTGCAGATCCCGGTCCAGGCCACGTTGATGGGCAAGGGCGCGATCGACGAGGACCACCCGCTCTACGCGGGCATGACCGGTATCCAGACCTCGCAGCGCTACGGCAACGCGTCGTTCCTGGAGTCGGATCTGGTTCTCGCTTTGGGCGCACGGTTCGGCGACCGCCACACCGGAGATCTCGCGACCTACCGCGGCGACCGGAAGTTCATCCACGTCGACGTCGAGCCGACCCAGATCGGCAAGGTGTTCGGGCCGGACCTCGGCGTTGTCGCGGACACCAAGCTGTTCCTCCAGGCATTGCTGGAGAAAGCGCGTTCGAGGGGACCGCGCGCGGCCGGCGAGTGGGTCGACCGCTGCGCCGAGCTCAAGCGAACCCTGCTGCGCCGCGAGGACTTCGACACCGTGCCGGTCAAGGCGCCGCGGGTGTTCAAGGAGATCAACGACTTCTACGGCCCGGACACCTACTTCGTCACGGCCATCGGGCTCTACCAGATCTGGTCCGGCCAGCACCAGAAGGCGCACCAGCCGCGCCACTACCAGGTCTGCGGCCAGGCCGGACCGCTCGGCTGGGAGATCCCGGCGGCGATCGGCGTGAAGAAGGCGCGACCGGACGCGGAGGTCGTCGGCATCGTCGGCGACTACTCGTTCCAGTTCCTGGTGGAGGAGCTCGCGGTCGGCGCCCAGTACGACGTGCCGTTCGTGCTGATCATGCTGAACAACGAGTACCTCGGCCTGATCCGGATGGCGGAGGACCACGGTGGCTACGACATGAAGTACGAGGTCGACATCCACTACGACACCACCGGCTCGGACAACGTCAAGATCATGGAGGCCTACGGCTGTTCGGGCATCCGGGTGGCCGATCCTTCCGAGATCCGCTCGTCCCTGGAGTGGGCACGCAAAGAAGCGGATCGCACGCAACGGCCGGTGCTCGTCGAGATCATGATCGAGCGCGAGGGCAACACCGCGAACGGCACGTCCATCGCTGCCATGCGTGAGTTCGAGCCGCTGCCGTGATCGTCGTCGCGCCGGACAAGTTCAAGGGTTCGCTCACCGCCCCGCAGGTCGCTGCCGCTGTCGCGCGCGGCCTGCGGGAGGCGGCCCCGGACGTGGACGTGCGCTGCCTCCCGGTGGCGGACGGCGGCGACGGCACCGTCGACGCCGCCGTCGCCGCCGGGTTCCTGAAGGTCGGGCGCTGGGTCACCGGGCCGGTCGGCAAGCCGGTGCCCGCGTCCTTCGCCGTCAAGGGCACCACCGCCGTGGTCGAGGTGGCCGCGGCGGCCGGGCTGACGTTGCTGGACCAGCCCGCGCCGCTCGACGCCACCAGCTACGGGGTCGGCGAGCTGCTGAAGGCCGCGCTGGACGTCGGCTGCACGACGATCGTGCTCGGGCTGGGCGGCAGCGCGTGCACGGACGGCGGCGCGGGGATGCTGGAGGCGCTGGCCAAGGCGTCGTTCTCCGGCGTCGACCTCGTGCTCGCTTCGGACGTGGACAACCCGCTCCTGGGTCCTACGGGCGCGGCTGCGGTCTACGGGCCGCAGAAGGGTGCTTCACCCGAACAGGTCGAGATCCTCGAAGCCCGGCTTGAGGCTTTCGCGCAACGGGTAGGGCCGGAGCACGCAGCACGGCCCGGTGCGGGTGCGGCGGGCGGAATCGGGTTCGCCGCACTGGCCGTGCTCGGCGCGCGGCTCCGGCCGGGCATCGAGGTGGTGCTGGAACTGGCCGGCTTCGAAGAGGCCGTCCGGGACGCGCGTCTGGTGGTCACAGGCGAAGGATCACTGGACGCGCAGACCCGGCACGGCAAAGCGCCTTATGGCGTGGTCAGGGCCTCGGGTGACGTGCCGGTGGTCGCGGTCGCCGGCCAGTGCTCGGTCGCGCCGGGTGAGCTGGGGCTCAAGGCCGCCTACGCGTTGCTCGACATCGAGCCCGACGTGACGCGGTGCATGGCCCAGGCAGATTCGCTTCTCGGCGTTCTCGGCGGTCGCATCGCCCGCGACTGGGTGTCAGAGTGAGGGACATGGACCTGGTCTTCCGCGCCCGCAGGGTCATCACCCCGCAGGGCGAGATCGCGGCTGACGTCGGTGTGGTCGACGGCAGGATCGTCGCCGTCGAGCCCTTCATCGAGTCGCCGAACGTCGTGCACCTCGCGGACGACGAGGTGCTGCTGCCCGGCCTGGTCGACACGCACGTGCACGTCAACGACCCGGGCCGTACCGAGTGGGAGGGCTTCGAGACCGCGACTCGCGCGGCCGCTGCCGGTGGCGTCACGACGATCATCGACATGCCGTTGAACAGCATCCCGCCGACGGTCGAAGTCGCGGCTTTGGAGATCAAGCGCAAGGCGGCCGCGAACGTCTCGGTGGACGTCGGGTTCTGGGGCGGGATCATCCCCGGCAACCTGGCGGACCTGAAGCCGTTGCACGAGGCCGGCGTGTTCGGCTTCAAGTGCTTCCTGCTGCACTCGGGCGTGGACGAGTTCCCGGCGGTCACCAAGGCCGAGCTCGAAGCGGCACTACGAGAGTTGGCGACCCTCGACGCGCTGACGATCGTGCACGCCGAGGACGCGCACACGGTTCGTGAGTCGGAACCGGACTACCCGGGGTTCCTGGCGTCACGACCGCGCGAGGCGGAGAACCGGGCCATCGCAGACGTCGTGGAGCTGACCCGCAAGACGGGCGCGCGGACGCACATCCTGCACCTGTCGTCGTCGGACGCGCTGCACATCATCGAGGGAGCGCATCGCGACCGGTTGCCGGTGACCGCCGAGACCTGCCCGCACTACCTCACGTTCACCGCCGAGGAGATCCACGACGGGCAGACGGAGTTCAAGTGCTGCCCGCCGATCCGTGAGGCGGAGAACCGCGAGGCGCTGTGGCAGGGACTGCGCGAGGGTGTGATCGAGCTGGTCGTGAGCGACCACTCGCCGAGCACGGTCGAACTCAAGGCAGGCGACTTCGCCACGGCCTGGGGCGGCATCGCGTCACTGCAGCTCGGCCTGCCCGCGGTGTGGACTGGGGCGCGCTCGCGCGGCTTCCACCTCACCGACGTCGTCCGCTGGATGGCGACGCACCCGGCCCGCCAGGTCGGGTTGGAGAGCAAGGGCGCGATCGAGGTCGGCAAGGACGCGGACCTCGTGGTGTTCGCGCCGGATCAGAAGTTCGTGGTGGACAAGAACGCACTCCACCACCGCAACCCCGTGACGCCCTATCACGGCAGGGAACTGCACGGCGTCGTGAGGCAGACGTGGTTGCGCGGCAAGGAAATCAGTACAACGCACGGCAAGTTGCTACGCAGAGGAGAAGCATGACCGAGTGGACCCGGCTCCCTGATCTCGCTTCGCGCGCGGTCGGGGGTGGTGTGGTGTGGGCGAACGACGAACTGTTCGCCGAGCGGGAGAACCTGATCAAGCCCGCCGAGCCGGTCTACCAGACCTACACCTTCGGCCACAAAGGACAGATCTACGACGGCTGGGAGACTCGCCGCCGTCGTGAGGCGGGTGTCGACCAAGCCGTGATCCGCCTCGGCATGCCCGGTGTGGTGCGCGGCATCGTCGTCGACACGGCGTTCTTCAAGGGCAACTACCCGCCGTTCTGCTGGGTCGAGGGCGCGCAGGCCGAGGGCTATCCGACCGCGGACGAGATCACCGAGTGGTTCCCGCTGGTCGAGCGATCGGCGTTGAAGGGCGACGAGAAGCACCACTTCGACGTCGCCGAAGGTCGCCGCGTCACGCACGTCCGGCTCACCATCGACCCGGACGGCGGCGTCGCCCGGCTGCGGGTGCACGGCGAGCCGGTCGCCGACCCGCGGCTGCTCGTCCCCGGCATCGACCTGGCCGCGCTGGAGAACGGCGCCGTCGTCACGGGCTGCAGCAACATGTTCTACAGCTCGCCCAACAACCTCATCGCCCCTGGTCAGGCCACGGTCATGGGCGAGGGCTGGGAGACCGCACGACGCAGGGACGACGGCAACGACTGGGTGTCCGTGAAACTCGCCGCGCCCGGTGTGGTGCAACTGGTCGAGCTCGACACCAGCCACTTCAAGGGCAACGCGCCGGGCTGGGCGTCGGTCAGCGGCTGCGACGAGCGCACGGACCCGGACGCCTGGTTCGACGTCCTGCCGCGCACCCGGCTGCAGCCCGACACGCGGCACCGGTTCGTCGTGGACTCCGTCGAGGCGACGCACGTCCGGCTCGACATCTACCCCGACGGCGGCATGGCCCGGCTGCGAGTACTAGGTACCCCTACGGCCGATGGGGCAGCACACCTACGATCGTTGTGGACCAAAAGTAGTAGCTGACGGTGGTTGTCCGACTACGGTCTGATATTTCTCCCTACCTCGGTTGGTTGTTCACGTCACACGACCGGTGGAAGCGTTTCCTCCCGCAGTGCTTGGGGATCTAGGGAGGAAATCCATGCAACCGATGATGCGCGTCCTGGGTGTCGCGCTCGCGAGTTCTGCACTGGTAGTGGGAAGTTCTTCGCTCGCGGTCGCGGCTCCGGAGACGCAGCAGCAGCCGGAGTTCAAGGTCGGCGCGATCGACTGGAAGCCGTGTGAGGAAGTGCCGACGGTCGACTGCGGCTTCCTGGAGCTGCCGATCGACTACGCCAAGCCGAACGGGGAGAAGTTCAAGCTGGCCGTGTCGCGCAGAAAGGCGAACGACCAGGCGAACAAGATCGGCTCGATGGTCATCAACCCCGGTGGCCCTGGTGGTTCCGGCGTCGACTTCTCGTTCGGTGCCGACCGCTACTTCAGCAAGGAGATCGTCGACAAGTTCGACGTCATCGGGTTCGACCCGCGTGGCGTGGCGCGGTCGCAGCCGATCAAGTGCTCGGGCGACGTCCTGCAGCGCCAGCCGTCCAACTACCCGAAGACCAAGGACGAGTTCGACAAGCTGGTCGCGTTCAACAAGGAGCTCCGCGAGGACTGCCGCAAGGTCTCCGGCGCGATCTTCGACCACGCGTCGACCTACGACGTCGCGAACGACATCGACTCGATCCGCCGTGCGCTCGGCGAGAAGAAGATCAACTACTACGGCGTCTCGTACGGCACGATCATGGGCCAGCACTACGCGGCGCAGTACGGCAAGAACATCCGCGCGATGATCATCGACTCGAACATGGACCACAGCCTCGGCACGTGGAAGTTCCTCGAGACCGAGGCGCGTGGCGCGCAGGACATGTTCAACGAGTGGGTCAAGTGGAGCGACCGCACGCCGTCGTCGCCGTTCTACGGCAAGGACCTCCGCAAGATCTGGAAGGACCTGCTGGCCAAGGCCGCCCGCGGTGAGCTGAAGGACCAGAACGGCCGCGTGATCACCCCTGAGAACCTCGGTGGGGGCATCGTCGGCATGGGCTACGGCCCGGCCTTCAAACCGTTCGCGGACTACATCGCGACGCTCGTCTCCGGTGCGCCGGCGGCTGCGAAGTTCGCTGAGGGCGAGACGTTCGAGAACCCGTTCGCGGGCATCTTCTGCAACGACTACAACCTGCGCGTCAGCTCGTGGGGCGAGTACCAGGCGCTCAACGCCATGGAGAACCGCGTCGCGCCGGACAGCCTCGGCTCGTCGATCGGCCACGGCGCGATGATGGGTTGCGTCGGGTTCCCGAAGGCCACGAACCCGCAGCGGCCGCTGAAGATCAAGGGTGCGCCGAAGATCCTGATGACCAACTCCAGGTACGACCCGGCGACGGTCTACGAGTGGGCGGTCAACGCGCACCGGCAGTCCCGTGACACCACCGTCTTCGTGACCTACGAAGGCTGGGGCCACGGCGTGTACGACCGCAGCGAGTGCACACTGAAGATCAACAACGAGTATCTGGTGTCGCTGAAGCTGCCGCGCAGCGGCACGTCGTGTGCGGCGGTCGAGCCCGCGCCGCAGACGTCGATCCAGTCGGCCAGGCCGCAGATCGCCGGACCGTTCTAGGCCCGGAAGTGTCGTGAACTGTGCCCTCGGTGCGCGCACCGGGGGCACAGTCCTGTGACCCGGAAGAGTGAGGTTTCGGGTTACTCCTCGTCACCGGTTCGCGGCCGTGAGGTGGCTGAATCGAGACCGTGAACCCCGCGAAACGCGGACGTAACAAGGTGCGCCCGACAGTTCACCTCCGCGAAACGTTCCACGTAAGCGCGTGAAACAGGACGTCCCGATGCTCCCTGCAACCGACGTGCAGTGGAGGTCCAAGTGAACACAGGTGACACGGCCTGGGTGTTGATCAGCGCGGCGCTGGTCATGCTCATGACGCCGGGCCTCGCCTTCTTCTACGGAGGCATGGTCCGTTCCAAGAGCGTCCTGAACATGCTCATGATGAGCTTCATTTCCCTGGCCGTGGTCAGCGTCCTCTGGGTGCTCTACGGCTACAGCCTGGCGTTCGGCAACGACCTCGGTGCCGGTCTTCTGGGCAACTTCGACTTCATCGGGTTGAAGGGCGTGCTCGGCACGCTGAGCGGTCCGGCGGACCACCAGTTCCCGACGATGGCGTTCGTGATGTTCCAGCTGATGTTCGCGATCATCACGCCCGCCCTGATCTCCGGAGCGATCGCGGACCGCGCCAAGTTCTGGGGCTGGACGCTGTTCATCGGCCTCTGGGTCACGATCGTGTACTTCCCGGTCGCGCACTGGGTGTTCGCCTTCTCGAGCGCTGACGGTTCCGTCGTCGGTGGCTGGATCGCGAACAACCTGAAGGCCCTCGACTTCGCCGGTGGTACCGCGGTCCACATCAACGCCGGTGCCGCGGGTCTCGCGGTCGCGCTGGTGCTCGGCAAGCGCCGGGGCTGGCCGAAGGAGCCGATGCGGCCGCACAACCTGCCGTTCGTGCTGCTCGGTGCCGCTCTGCTGTGGTTCGGCTGGTACGGCTTCAACGCCGGTTCGGCGCTCGGTGCCAACGAGACCGCCGCCGTCGCGTTCGCCACGACCACCGTGGCCACCGCCGCCGCCGTGCTCGGCTGGCTGCTCGTCGAGCAGTTCCGCGACGGCAAGCCGACCACCCTCGGTGCCGCGTCCGGTGCGGTCGCCGGCCTCGTCGCGATCACGCCCGCCTGTGCGTTCGTCAGCCCGCTCGGTGCCATCGCGATCGGTGTCATCGCCGGTGCGCTGTGCAGCCTCGCGGTCGGCCTCAAGTTCCGCTTCGGCTACGACGACTCGCTCGACGTCGTCGGTGTCCACCTGGTCGGCGGCCTCGTCGGTACGCTGCTGATCGGCTTCTTCGGCACCACCAGCGTCAACTCGGCCGGCGCGGACGGCCTGTTCTACGGCGGCGGCTTCAGCCTCCTGGGCAAGCAGGCGATCGCGGCCTTCGCGGTGCTCGCCTTCTCGTTCGTCCTCACGTTCGTCATCGCGTTCGTGGTGAACAAGACGGTCGGCTTCCGCGTCGACGAAGAGGCCGAGGTCGCGGGTATCGACGAGGCGGAGCACGCCGAGTCGGCCTACGAGTTCGGCGCGTTCTCCAGCGCTCGCGGTGCGAACAAGGGCAGTGTGACCGCGGGCGCGACCGCGGTTCTCGAGGGGAGCAACAAGAAATGAAGCTGGTCACCGCGATCATCAAGCCGTTCACGCTCGACGACGTGAAGAGCTCCCTGGAACAGCTCGGGGTGCTGGGCATGACCGTCAGCGAGGTCCAGGGCTACGGCCGCCAGAAGGGCCACACCGAGGTCTACCGGGGCGCCGAGTACTCCGTCGACTTCGTGCCCAAGATCAAGATCGAGGTCGTCATCGACGACAACCAGGTCGACAAGGTGCTGGAAGCGGTGGTCGAGGCCGCCCGCACCGGCAAGATCGGCGACGGCAAGGTCTGGGTGACTCCGGTCGACACAGTTGTCCGTGTCCGCACGGGAGAACGTGGATCGGATGCGCTTTAACTAGTTTTGGGGAGACGGCCCGTGGAGAACAACGAAACGGCCGTCGTCACGGCTGACGACCTGGTGCGAGCACGCGAAAGGCTGCTCGTGCCAGGTCGTCGTCGCTTGGCCGCCGAACCTCTGCGCGAAGCACTCGTGGACCTGCACGAGTTCTGGTTGACCAAACACGCGGGGGGAGCGGGGATATCCGGAACGGGTATCGCGCTCGTGGCGGTCGGTGGGCTGGGGCGGCGCGAGCTCGTGCCCTACTCCGACCTCGACCTGGTGCTGGTGCACAACGGCGTCAAGAACATCGACGAGGTCGCCGAGAAGCTCTGGTACCCGCTGTGGAACTCCGGCATCGGGCTCGACCACTCGGTTCGCACGGTCGGTGAGGCTCTCCGGGTCGCCGCCGGTGATCTGCGGACCGCGCTGGGACTGCTGGACATCCGGCACATCGCGGGTGACCCCGAGGTCACGGTCAAGCTCGCGGACGGTGCGAAGCAGGCGTGGCGCGGCAACGTCCGGAACCGGCTGGACGAGATCGCCGAGTCGTCGCAGAAGCGCTGGGCCCGCAGCGGCGAGATCGCCCATCGCGTCGAACCCGACCTGAAGCACGGGCGCGGCGGGTTGCGCGACCTGACCATTCTGGACGCGCTTTCGCTGGCGCAGCTCGTGGATCGGCCTTCGGCTGACGTCGGCGAGGCGCGCAAGCTGTTGCTGGACGTGCGCACCGAACTTCGCCGTGTCGCGCGCAAGCCTCGTGACGTGCTGCGGGCGCAGGACGGTGACGAGGTGGCCGCCGCTCTCGGTCTGACCGACCGGTTTGCGTTGGCCCGTTCGCTTTCCTCTGCCGCACGGACGGTCGTCTACGCGTTCGACGTGGCGACGCGGGCGGCTCGGGCTGCCGCGCCCAAACGCGGGCTCGGGGCGTTCCTGCGTGGACAGCCGCCGCGCCGGCCGTTGGACGAAGGCGTTGTGCTGCACGGGTCCGAGGTGTCTTTGGCCCGTGACGCGATTCCCAGCCGTGATCCCGCGTTGTTGTTGCGCGTGGCCACGGCGGCGGCGCGCTCGAAGCACCCGATCGCCTCTGGAACGTTGACGCGGCTCGCTGACTCGGCGCCGGAGCTGCGGCAGCCGTGGCCGCGCGAGGCCCGCGAGGAGCTGCTGGCGTTGCTCGGCAGCGGCAGCGGGCTCGTCGACGTCGTGGAAGCGTTGGACCGCACGGGTCTGTGGGGCCGGTTGTTCCCCGAGTGGGGCGCTGTCCGGGATCTGCCGCCGCGCGACGCCGCGCACATGTGGACGGTCGACCGGCATCTCGTCCAGACCGTCGCGCACGCGGCTCGGCTGGTGACCACGGTGGCGCGGCCCGACCTGTTGCTGCTCGGTGCGTTGATCCACGACATCGGCAAGGGACGGCAGCAGGACCACTCCGAAGTGGGCGCTGCTCTGGCGACCCAGATCGGTGAGCGGATCGGGTTGTGGCCGCAGGACGTGGAGACGTTGTCCGCGATGGTCCGGCACCATCTTCTGTTGCCGCACACCGCGACACGGCGTGACGTCGAGGACGAGGCGACCGTGCACCGCGTTGTGGAGACGCTCGGTGGCGACGCGGTTCTGCTGGAACTGCTGTACGCGCTGGCCGAGTCGGACTCCATCGCCACCGGGCCGGGTGTGTGGACGGACTGGAAGGCCGCGTTGATGGCCGATCTGGTCGCGCGCTGCCGCAAGGCGATGGCCGGGGAGGCGTTGCCCAAACCGGAACCGCTCGACCCTGCGCACGTGGCGATGGCGGAACGTGTTGCGGCGTCGGGGAAACCGGACGTGCTGCTGGAGAAGCAGGACCACGCTGCGGTCGTGACGGTGCTCGCCCCGGACCGGCCGGGCATGCTGTCCAAGGCCGCGGGAGTGCTGGCGTTGAACTCGCTGGAGGTGCACGCGGCGACGTTGCGCTCGCACGGTGGCGCGACGGTGGACGCGTTCACGGTGTCGCCGCGGTTCGGCTCGCTGCCGGACGCCTCGCTGCTGCGCGAACAGCTGGCGCGGGCGATCGAGGGCTCGTTGCCGTTGGCCGACAAGCTCGCCGCGAAGGAACGCGACTACGGCGGCCCGCCGCTCGACCCGCCGCCCGCGAAGGTGCTGTGGTTCGACGACGAGGCGACCGGCGCGGTGGTGCTGGAGCTGCGTGCGGCCGACCGGATCGGGTTGCTGCACCGCGTTGCCGGGGCGTTGGAGCAGTGCGGGGTCGACGTGCAGTGGGCGCGTGTGTCCACGCTGGGGGCGACGGTCGTGGACTCGTTCAGCATCACGGCGACGGACCTGGATCGGAAGCGGATCGAACGGGCGGTTCTCGACGCGGCCAAGTAGCAGTTGAGTAGCTCTACGCACAACCACTCGGGGGTGCTCACGCTCCTTTCCCCTTCCTGAACCCGGCAGTCTTCGTGGTGTTCGGAAAGCGTCCTCGAGGGGTGGAACACTTTCTGGACGGGTTGACCCGGCCGGGGCAGGCTGGCGGTGATCATTCGCGGCGCTGGGGGAGGCACCGTGCAATCACACCGCCGGACGCTCCGGCCGGCGTTTCCCCTTGTGCGCCAACAGGCGTGGGAGGGCCTCAGTGCGCAGATCCGATCCGTCCTGACCGCGGGCATCGTGCACGGCGGCGGGTTCCCGCAGGCGGTTCTCTGGCGCTGACAACGAGACAGCTTGCTGGACAACGGCGGCCACGCCCGGCACGGTGGCAGGTAAGGGATTCGCGAAGCTGGGGGTATGCATCGTGAAGAACACACTGTCATTGGCCTGCGTCGTGGCCGCTGTTGTCACCTTCTCCGTGCCTGTCGCGCATGCCGCGGTGGGCGTGGAGGACCTCGGCACGTTGCCGGGTGACGTGCGCAGCACCCCGCAGGACATCAACGAAGGTGGCGCCGTCGCAGGGGTTTCGACGAGCGCCGCCAACGCACAGCACGCGGTTCGCTGGGATCCGGGTGCCGCGATCAAGAAGCTGGACGACCTCGGTTCCGACTCCTGGGCCGCGGCGATCAACAGCCAGCGCGTCGTCGTGGGCTACGCGGTCGACTCGGCCAACCACACACAACCGGCGCGCTGGGACTTCAGCGGCTCGCTGACGGTGCTGACGACGCCGGGCGCGGTGAGCGGTGTTGCCTACGACGTCAACGACTCGGGTTCGGTCACCGGCAGCGCGGTGATCAACGGTGTGTCGCACGCGGTCGTCTGGGACAGCGCCGGAGTCGCCACCGATCTCGGTGAGGGTTCCGGCCGCTACCTCACGTCGTCCGGCACAGTGATCGGCTACTCCGGTGACCAGCCGGCGCGGTGGTCCAGCGGGTTGTACGTGTACGACAACCACGGCGCGATGTTGTCCGGCCACAACGAGGCCGCTGACGCCGTGGGCACCACCGGTGGTGAAGGCGTGCTGTGGCTCGGCCGCCGGCGCTCCTTGCTGGGAGCGGGCACCAGTCCGCGTGACATCTCCGACAACGGCTGGGCAGTCGGCGTCTCCGGTTCGCAGGCGGTCCGCTGGGCGGCGTCCGAGTTCACCACCGCGCAACCGCTCGCCCCGGCTCCGTCGGCGGCGACCAAGATCAACAACGCCGGTGTGGTGGCGGGCACAGCAGGTTCGTGGGCGGTGACGTGGAACGCCGCCGGGGTGCAGACGGCGTTGCCCGTGCTCGCCGGTTCGAACCGCAGTTCCGTGTCGGGCCTGACGGAGAACGGCCAGGTCATCGGCATCGCAGGGTTCGCAGATGGTACTTGGCGAGCGGTCGTGTGGCGCTGAAACCTGTGCATTTCACCAGAATTCGGACCAAACTGAACGAGAAGGAAGGTCAACACGTCTTCTAGGACATGACCGCCGTGTTGAACACGCAGACCACCGCCGTCCGAGTGAAGCCGCGCTCGCTCGTCGTCCTCGCCGGCATCCCCGGCGCGGGCAAGACGACGCTGCTCACCCGCCTCGACGCGGACGAACCGGTCACCGTGCTCGACTCCGACCAGGTCCGCATGTGGCTCGAACCGCGCGTGCGGCTGCCGTACAAGTACTGGCGCGTCCTCGTGCACCTCACGCACCGGCTGCGGGTGTTCTGGTCAGCGCTCTTCTGTGCCGGACTGCTGGTGGTGCACGAGCCGTCCACCCGTCCGGGCACGCGTTTCATGCTCGTTCTCGCGGGCCTGCTGTCGGGACGTTCCCGCCACTTCCTGTGGCTGGACGCCTCGGCAGCGCAGGCCCTGGACGGCCAGATAGCCCGCCGCCGCGTCGTCCGCACTCACGCGTTCGAGCGGCACGTCCGGCGTGGCACGTCGATGCGCGCCCAGTTCGAGTCGGGCTGGGTGCCGTTCGGTTTCAGCGGCGTGACGCTGCTCACCCGTGCGGGAACCTCGGGTGGTCTGCGCATCATGGTGTCGTGATCAAGGCCGTGCTCTTCGACTTCGCAGGCACCCTGTTCGGGCGTCCGGCTTCGCGCTGGCTCTCGCCGCCGCACCTTTCCGTGCTGCGCGCGCCGGCTCCCTACGTGGCTCGCATGAACGCAGCCGAGCGCGCGGTGTGGGAGGCCCGTGATCTGACGCCGCTGGCCAACCGGTCGGCCTACTGGACCCTGTTCCGCCTGGCCGGTCTCACGATGCCGGACTCCCTGTTCCAGCGCCTGCACGATCCGGCGTTCTGGCTGCCCTACCCGGATGCTGCTGAGGCTTTGAGAGTCGCCAGGCCGTTGAAGATCGGGGTGTTGTCGAACATCTCGTGGGACATCAGGTCGGTGTTCTCGCGCGAGTCGTTGGCCGTGGACGCCTTCGCGCTGTCGTTCGAGATCGGGGTGTCGAAGCCTTCTCGGCGTGCCTTCGAGGCGGCTTGCGTGCGGCTGGACGTTGATCCGTCCGAGTGCTTGTACGTGGGCGACGACCCGGTGTCGGACGGGGCGGCGGTGGCGGCGGGGCTGCAGTTCGCGCAGATCTCCACTGCTCCGGTCGGGCGCCGCGAGCCGGTGCTCCTGGAGGCGCTTGCGAGCCACGGGATCGGGTGAAGGCGCGGTTAGCTAGTCTGGACGACGTGTTCTCCACGCTTTCCGACCGGCTGACCACGGTTCTCCAGGGCCTTCGCGGCAAGGGCCGGCTCAGCGACGCCGACATCGACGCGACCGCCCGCGAGATCAGGGTCGCCCTGCTCGAGGCCGACGTCGCGCTGCCCGTTGTGCGCAACTTCATCGCCAAGGTGAAGGAGCGGGCCAAGGGCTCCGAGGTCCACCAGGCGCTGAACCCGGCGCAGCAGGTCGTGAAGATCGTCAACGAGGAGCTCGTCAACGTCCTCGGCGGCGAGACGCGGCGGCTGAACCTCGCGAAGAACCCGCCGTCGGTGATCATGCTGGCGGGTCTGCAGGGTGCCGGTAAGACGACGCTCGCGGGCAAGCTCGCCAGGTGGCTGAAGGGGCAGGGGCACACGCCGCTGCTCGTCGCGGCCGACCTGCAGCGCCCGAACGCCGTCACGCAGCTCCAGGTCGTCGGTGAGCGCGCGGGTGTGCCCGTGTTCGCTCCCGAGCCCGGCAACGGCGTCGGCGACCCGGTGGCGGTGTCGCGCCGAGGTGTCGAGGAAGCCAGGGCGAAGCAGCACGACATCGTCCTCGTCGACACGGCCGGCCGGCTGGGTGTCGACGAAGAGATGATGAAGCAGGCCATCGACATCCGGGCCGCGGTCAACCCGGACGAGGTCCTGTTCGTGGTCGACGCCATGGTCGGTCAGGACGCGGTCAACACGGCCACGGCGTTCGCCGAGGGTGTCGGCTTCACCGGTGTGGTGCTGACGAAGCTCGACGGCGACGCCCGCGGTGGTGCCGCGCTGTCGGTCCGCGAGGTCACCGGCCAGCCGATCCTCTTCGCGTCCAACGGCGAGAAGCTCGAGGACTTCGACGTCTTCCACCCGGACCGGATGGCCTCGCGCATCCTCGGCATGGGTGACGTCCTCACGCTGATCGAGCAGGCCGAGCAGCACTTCGACCAGGAGCAGGCCGAGAAGGCCGCCGCGAAGCTGCACACCGGCCAGCTCACGCTCGAGGACTTCCTGGAGCAGATGCTCGCCATCCGCAAGATGGGCCCGATCGCGAACCTGCTCGGCATGCTCCCCGGTGCCGGTCAGATGAAGGACCAGCTCGCGATGCTGGACGAGAAGCACCTCGACCGCATCCAGGCGATCATCCGCGGCATGACGCCGGCCGAGCGCGACGACCCCAAGATGATCAACGCGTCCCGCCGGCTGCGCATCGCCAACGGTTCGGGCGTGAAGGTCAGCGACGTCAACGACCTGGTCAACAGGTTCTTCGAGGCTCGCAAGATGATGGCGTCGATGGCCGGCCGGATGGGCTTCGGCGGCGGTGGCGGCAGCAAGAACCGCAAGGGCAAGAAGGGGAAGAAGGGCAAGGGCGGACGCGGCCCGACGCCTCCCAAGATCAAGGGCGGCTTCCCGGGGATGTTCCCCGGCGGCATGCCTGGTGGAATGCCGGGGATGCCTCCCGGCGGGATGCCGAAGCTGCCGGACCTCGGCGGCGGCATGAACGAGCTCCCGCCCGGCTTCGACCCGTCGAAGTTCAAGTTCGACGGCGACGACAAGAAGAAGTGACCATGCACCTGCGCGGCGTCGTCCTCCCCGACGGAGAGCCGCGAGACCTGTGGGTCGTCAACGGCCGCGTGCGCACCCGGCCGGTGCCGGGCGCGCAGACCGTGGTCGACGGCGGGTTCCTGGTTCCGGGCCTGGTCGACGCGCACTGCCACGTCGGCCTGGGTTCGCAGGGCGGGGTGGAGCTGTCCGAGGCCGTCGAGCAGGCGATCACGGACCGCGACGCGGGCACGTTGCTGATTCGCGACTGCGGCTCGCCGATCGACACCACGCCGTTGCAGGAGCGCCTCGACCTGCCGCGAATCATCCGATCGGGCCGGCACATCGCCCGGCCGAAGCGCTACAACCCGTACATCGGCGTGGAGATCGAGTCGGATCTGCCATCAGCCGTTGCCGAGCAGGTCGCGTACGGCGACGGCTGGGTGAAGCTCGTCGGCGACTGGATCGACCGCGGTGTCGGAGATCTCGCTCCACTGTGGACGGACGACGAACTGGCTCAGGCGATCAAGGTCGCGCACGACGCCGGTGCCCGCGTGACCGCCCACGTGTTCGGCGAGGACGCGTTGCCCGGCCTGATCAACGCGGGCATCGACTGCATCGAGCACGGCACCGGCCTGACCGAGGACACGATCTCGCTGATGGCGTCACGGGGCACCGCGCTGGTGCCGACGTTGATCAACATCGAGACGTTCCCGGGCATCGCGGACAAGGCGGGCAAGTACCCCGCGTACGCCGATCACATGCGCTCGCTGCACGCCCGCGTCTCGGCCACCGTGTCGTCGGCGATCGAGGCGGGCGTGCCGGTCTACGCGGGCACCGACGCGGGCGGTGGCATCCAGCACGGCCGCATCGTCGACGAGATCGTTTCCTTGCACGGCGTGGGCATGAGCGCGACCGACGCCATCGGCGCGGCCTCGTGGAACGCCCGCTCGTGGCTCGGTTTCCCGTCGCTGGTGGAAGGCGCGGCCGCGGACATCGTGGTCTACGACGAGGATCCTCGCCTGAACCTCGACGTCCTGCGGTCGCCGCGCATGATCATGCTCAGGGGCAGGATCCACTAGCTCTCGAGGCCGGCCATGGCGCCGACCTCGTACGAGCCGCCCTTCTGGTGCGTGATCACGGCCATCCGGTTGGCCGCGTTGATGAGCCCGATCAGGCACACCAGCGCGGCGATCTCCTCGTCGTCGAAGTGCTTGCCGACGTTCGCCCACGTCTCGTCGCTGACGCTCACGTTCTCGGTGCCTTCCTCGGCGAACGCCAGCGCGGCCTGCTCCGCCTCGGTGAACACGGTCGTCTCGCGCCACCCGGCAACCAGGTGCAGCCGCAACGGGTCCTCACCGGCCGCGATGGCCTCCTTGACGTGCATGTCGAGGCAGAAGCCGCACCCGTTGAGCTGGCTGGCGCGCAGGCTGACCAGTTCGATCACGGTCTTCGGCAGCGTCGACTGGTGCAGCACGGTGTTGAGCCCGGCGAACCGCTTCGCGAGCTTGGTGCCGGTCGCGGTGGCGAAGAGGTTGATGCGCGGTTCCATGACTTTTCCTCCCTCGTGGACTTGCTTGACGACCACGAGATGCCGGTCCGTCGGCCTTTGTGACTGTGATCCAGCCCACTGTCACAAAGGCGGGCCGTCTGGTGTCTTGTGTCCATGGACGCCGCCACCGACACGTTCGTCAGCCACCGCAACCTGCTCTTCACGATCGCCTACGAGATGCTCGGCTCCGCGGCCGACGCCGAGGACGTGCTGCAGGAGACGTGGCTCAAGTGGTCCGGCGTCGACCAGGCCGTCGTCGAGAACCACCGCGCCTACCTCGTCCGCATCGTCACGCGCCAGGCGTTGTCGAGGCTGCGGACGTTGAGCCGCCGCAAGGAGTCCTACGTCGGCTCGTGGCTCCCCGAACCGCTGCTGACCACCCCGGACGTCGCCGAGGACGTCGAACTGGCCGACAGCGTGTCGATGGCGATGATGCTCGTCCTGGAAACCCTGACCCCGACCGAACGCGCGGTGTTCGTGCTGCGCGAGGTCTTCGACCTGGACTACGACGAGATCTCGCTCGCGGTGGACAAGAACCCCGCCGCGGTCCGCCAGATCGCCCACCGGGCCCGCTCCCACGTGGCCGCCCGCCGCCCGCGAGGCACGACGCCACCCGGTGTTGTCCGCGAGGCCCTGTCCGCGTTCCAGCACGCGGTCGAAACCGGAGACCTGCAGGCACTCCTCGACCTGCTCGCCCCGGACGTCGTGTTCCTCGGCGACGGCGGCGGCGTGAAGCAGGCAGTGCCGCGCCCGGTGCTCGGTTCGGACAAGGTCGCCCGCATGATCCTCGGCGGCATGCTCAGGTTCACCGGCTGGACGATGGAGCCGGCCAGCGCCAACGGCCACCCCGCGCTGATCGTCAGGTTCGACGGCGAACTCGACACCGTCATCGCCCTACGCCTCGACAACGGGCTGATCAGCGGCCTGTACGCGGTGCGCAACCCGGCGAAGCTCTCGCACATGGAGCAGGAGACCGCTCTGCGCCGCTGAGGTGCCCGGCTGGTCGCATGTGCGGTGGCGTCACCATGCGCGCGTACCTCAACACAGGCGCACCGCCGAGGTTTAGTCGCAGCCTCTGTCCGCCGATCCGTTCACCAGGAGAAGGACATCCGGCGGGGACCCGATCTGACCATCTTTTGGCCAGATGCTTGGCCAGGTTTCCGTCGGTGCAGCACGCTAACCTCGGATTCGGGGCGGCTGATCGCGTCCCCACTCCACTCGTATCGCGAGGCCCCGGTCGAGCATCGGTGCTTCAGAAGCCGTCGATCGCGAGGTGAGCCGATGATGAGGGTGCCACTGCAGGCTGTCCATCCGCAGGTAGCCGCGGCGTGACTAGATTGCAGAGCGTGAGTGAGCCGGAGTCCCCGAAGCCGAACCGGGGCTTCATCGAGAGCGTGCGGGACATCAGCCGCAACCCGGAGCCGGAGCGCGTGGGCCAGCGCTGGGGGTTCGGCGCCTTCATCCTGGTGGAGGCCGTCTTCATCCTGAGCGCCGTGTTCATCACGGCCGTGGGCAAGAGTTTAGGCGCGGACCTCGAGAACTCGACATCGCTCGTGCTGATCGGGTCGCTCGTGCCGATCGTCCTCGCGGCCGGGCTCGCCATCGGCATCACGTACGTCCGCGGCAACGGCCCGGTCAAGGACCTGCGCCTGAGCATGACGAAGGAGGACATCGCCACCGGCCTCAAGATCGGCCTCGGCGGGCTCGTCCTGACCCTGCTCGCGGCCAAGCTGTGGGCCAGCATCGTCGGCGAGGAGAACGCCACGAGCGCCGTCGGCGAGCTGTTCACCGACGCCAACCTGCCGCTGTCGGCCGCCATCACGATGTTCCTCTACATGAGCTTCATCGGGCCGATCTGCGAGGAGATCATCTTCCGCGGCCTGCTCTGGGGCGCCGTCGAACGCCAG
>NZ_JYJG01000039.1 GCF_000955955.1 Lentzea aerocolonigenes | reverse complement strand
ACGCCAGGGCTGGAGCAGGTGGGCCGCGTTCGTGCTCACCACGGTGATCTTCGCGGTCAGCCACCTCGAACCCCACCGCACGTGGCTGCTGCTCGTGATCGCCATCCCCATCGGCATCGCCCGCCTCGTCACGAGAAAGCTCGGGGCGAGCATCGTGGTGCACGTGATGAACAACTTCCTCCCCGGCCTCACCCTCCTCCTGATGTCCGCCGGGGTCATGTGATGGACCTGAACAGCGACCTCGGCGAGGGCTTCGGCATCTGGAAACTCGGCGACGACGCAGCACTGCTGGGCATCATCACCAGCGCGAACGTCGCGTGCGGCTTCCACGCGGGCGACCCGTCGACCATGCGCAAGGTGTGCGAGGAAGCCGCCAGGAACGGCGTCAAGATCGGTGCCCAGGTCTCCTACCGCGACCTGGCGGGGTTCGGACGGCGGTTCATCGACGCCGACCCGACAGAGCTCGCCGACGAGGTCCTATACCAAATCGGCGCGCTCGACGCGTGCGCACGAGCAGCAGGCACCGAGGTCGTCTACGTGAAGCCGCACGGCGCCCTCTACAACGCCACGGTGCACCACGAGAAGCAGGCAGAAGCCGTGGTCAACGGCACCAAGGCGTTCAAGGACCTGCCCATCCTCGGCCTGCCGGGCTCCCAGCTGCTCGTCAAAACCGAGGAAGCCGGGCTCAGGCCAGTGCAGGAAGCGTTCGCCGACCGCGGCTACACCCCGCAGGGCACGCTGGTTCCGCGCAGCGAGCCGAACGCCCTGCTCACGAACACCGCGCAGATCGTCGAACGGGCGACCAGGCTGCTTCAGGGGGAACTCGTCGCGGTCGACGGCACGATCATCAAAACCCAGGCCGAGTCTCTGTGCGTGCACGGCGACACGCCGGGCGCGGTCGAGCACGCGCGAGCCGTGAAAGACGCCCTCAAGGCCGTCACGGCGTTCGTGTAGAGCCCCGATTCGGATCCACCAGCTCCCATCTGGCACAATCGCTGGTTGTTCCGCCGTGGTCGGCCCCTCTGCCCGAGCCGCGGCTGTGCGAACCACCAACACAGAGTTCAAGGAGTACCAGGCCCGTGGCCGTCAAGATCAAGCTTCAGCGTCTCGGCAAGATCCGTCAGCCGTACTACCGCATCGTGGTCGCCGACGCGCGCACCCGTCGCGACGGCAAGGCGATCGAGACGATCGGCAAGTACCACCCCAAGGAAGAGCCGTCGTTCATCGCGGTCGACTCCGAGCGCGCGCAGTACTGGCTGGGTGTCGGCGCGCAGCCGACCGAGTCGGTGCAGCGTCTGCTCGAGATCACCGGTGACTGGCAGAAGTTCAAGGGCCTGCCGGGCGCCGAGGGCACGCTCCGCGTCAAGGAGCCGAAGACCTCCAAGGCCGACCTGTTCGCCGCCGCTCTGGCCGCCGCGAACGAGGAGCCGATGACCGAGGCCACCACGCCGAAGGCGAAGAAGGCCCGCAAGGCCGACGAGGCCCCCAAGGCTGACGCCGAGGCGACCAAGGACGAGGCGTGAGTTTGTTGGCTGACGCCCTCGAACACCTCGTTCGCGGCATCGTCGACCACCCGGACGACGTCCGGGTGAACCTCGTCACGACCCGCCGCGGCCGCACCCTCGAGGTCCACGTCCACCCGGACGACCTCGGCAAGGTGATCGGTCGTGGCGGTCGCACCGCGACGGCTCTGCGCACCGTGATGGCCGGCATCGGCGGTCGTGGTGTGCGGGTCGACGTCGTCGACACCGACCGCTGAGAACGAGTTTTCAGGGCAATGGACGTAGTTGTCGGCCGTGTGGCCAAAGCGCACGGGATCACCGGCGAACTAGCCGTTGACGTGCGCACTGACTCTCCCGATCTGCGATTCGCGATCGGGGCGACGATGCAGGCGAAACTGCGCGACGGCACGTCTCGAAGCCTCACCGTGTCAGCCGCCCGGCCTCATGCCGGGCGGCTGCTCGTGCGTTTCGAGGAAGTCGTCACGCGTGATGTCGCGGAGTCGCTGCGCGGCACGGTGCTGCTGGGCAGCACCGACGACCTGCCGCCGAACGACGACCCGGACGAGTTCTACGACCACGAGCTCGAAGGGCTCACGGCCGAGCTGGCCGACGGCACGAAGCTCGGCACGGTCAAGGAGATCCTGCACGGCCTCGGTGGCGAGCTGCTCGTGATCGTTCGCGATGGCGGGGAAGTGCTCGTGCCGTTCGTGCGCGAGATCGTGCCCACTGTGGACGTTCGCGGCGGCCGCGTCGTCGTGACACCGCCAGAGGGCCTGCTCGATGCAGATTGACGTCGTCACGATCTTCCCGGAGTACCTGGCGCCGCTGCGTGCCGCGTTGCTCGGGAAGGCGATCGACAAGGGCCTGATCAGCGTCGGTGTCCACGACCTGCGCGACTGGACGCAGGACGTGCACAAGGCCGTCGACGACAGCCCGTACGGCGGCGGTCCCGGCATGGTCATGAAGCCAGACATCTGGGGCCAGGCGCTCGACGACGTGTGCACGGACTCGACGCGCCTGATCGTCCCGACGCCGGCCGGACGCCCGTTCACGCAGGCGCTCGCGCACGAATACGCGTCCGAGTCGCATCTCGTGTTCGCGTGCGGCCGCTACGAGGGCATCGACCAGCGTGTAGTCGATGACGCCGCACGGCGCGTGCGCGTCGACGAGGTGTCCATCGGCGACTACGTGCTGGTGGGCGGTGAAGTCGCGGTGCTCGCCATCGTGGAAGCGGTCGCTCGGCTGCTGCCTGGTGTGCTCGGCAACCCGAAGTCGCACGCCGAGGACTCGTTCCAGGACGGGCTGCTCGAAGGCCCGAGCTACACGCGGCCGGAGGTGTGGCGCGAGCTCGCCGTGCCGGACGTGCTGCGGTCCGGGAACCACAAGCTGATCAACCGCTGGCGGCGTGACCAATCGCTCGTCAGGACCTTTGAAAGGCGTCCTGACCTGCTGGAATCGTTGCCTGCGGAAGCGTTCGACAAGCACGACCGGGCTCTGCTCTCGCGCCTGCGCGAGGGCGGGGAGTAGCCCGATTTCGTTCCGGAGTGCCTGGTCTGGCACACTGGACCAGTTGCCGCACCCGGTGTCACACCGGCGTGCGCACCAAGCCGAGCCCCCATCATGTCGTGCACTGTCATGGAACATGCTCTGGGGAGTTCAAGACACGTGAGGAACCACCGATGAACATCCTGGACGCAATCGACGCCCAGTCGCTGCGCTCTGACATCCCGAGCTTCCGCGCGGGTGACACGCTCAAGGTTCACGTCCGCGTCATCGAGGGCTCGCGCGAGCGCGTCCAGGTGTTCCAGGGCGTCGTGATCCGTCGCCAGGGTGGCGGCATCCGCGAGACCTTCACCGTCCGCAAGGTCTCGTTCGGTGTCGGCGTCGAGCGCACCTTCCCGGTGCACTCCCCGAACATCGCCGAGATCGAGGTCGCCATCCGCGGTGACGTGCGTCGCGCCAAGCTGTACTACCTGCGCGACCTGCGCGGCAAGGCTGCGAAGATCAAGGAGAAGCGCGAGGCCAAGCCGGTCTCCTGATCGGTGGCTTCGAGCCCAGAAGACTTCGAGGACGCCTCCGCACCGGATGAACCGGAGCGGGGGCGTACTCCTGTCTGGAGAGAAATCCTCTACGTCGTCGTGACGGCCGTCGTGCTGACGGTGCTGATCCAGGCGTTCGTGGCGCGGGTCTACGTGATCCCCTCGGCGTCGATGGAGAGCACGCTGCACGGCTGCACCGGCTGCGAGAACGACAGGGTGCTGGTCGACAAGCTCACCTACCGGTTCAGCGACGTCGAGCCGGGTGAGGTGGTCGTGTTCCGCGGCCCCGAGGCGTGGACCGCGCACGACTTCCGCGCCGCGCCGTCCACGAACCCCGTTGCGCGCGTTGCGCAGAACATCGGATCGTTGCTGGGCATCGCGCCCGCGAACGAGCGCGACTTCGTGAAGCGCGTGATCGCACTGCCAGGTCAGACGGTGATGTGCTGCGATGAGCAACACCGTGTCGTCGTGGACGGCAAACCGCTCGATGAGCCGTACATCCACTGGCAGCCCGGAACAACGCCGGCGGACCACGAGCCGTTCGCTCCCGTGCTCGTGCCGGAAGGGCGGTTGTTCGTAATGGGGGACAACCGGATGAACTCGACGGACTCACGCAAACAGGGCGGCGGGGGCGTTGCGGGCACGATCCCGATCGAAAACGTCATCGGGAAGGCGCGCTACATCGTTTTCCCGAAAGATCGGTGGAGTGTTGTGTCGGATCACAACCCGCAGCCCCTAGGCTGATCTCGTGGTTGACGTCGATCCAGAGCAGACCCCGTCCAGTGACGAGCCGAGTTCGGACGCTTCGGGTAAACCTTCGAAGAAGAAGAAAAAGGGCAACTTCTGGAAGGAACTGCCGGTCCTCATCCTGGTCGCGTTCGGCCTCGCGATCGGTATCCAGATCTTCCTCGGCCGTGTCTACATGATCCCGTCGGAGTCGATGGAAGCGACGCTGCACGGGTGCACCGACTGCTACGGCGACCGGGTGCTGGTGGACAAGGTCACCTACCGCTTCACCGAGCCGTCGCCGGGCGACGTGATCGTGTTCCGCGGGCCGCCGTCGTGGCAGAACGACTTCATCACCGACGAGCCGGGCAACCCGATCTCGCAGGGGTTGTCGTGGCTCGGGTCCCTGATCGGTCTGCCCTCGGCGAACGAGGAGGACTTCGTCAAGCGCGTGATCGCCGTCGGCGGGCAGACCGTGAAGTGCTGCGACGAGCAGAACCGCGTGACGGTGGACGGCAAGCCGCTCGACGAGCCGTACAAGCACTACGACGAGGGCTCCGAGGCCGTGCAGGAGTCGTTCGAGGAGCTCAAGATCCCGGACGGGATGTTGTTCGTGCTCGGCGACAACCGCAACCACTCGTGCGACTCGCGGTGCCAGGGGCAGGGCGGCCTGAACGGGCTCGTGCCGGTGGACGACGTGATCGGCAAAGCGCGCGTGATCGTGCTGCCTCCGTCGAGGTGGGGCGGGGTGACGGACCACAACCCGCAGGCCGTTTCGATGGGTGCGCCGGGCTGGCAGCAGAACGTCCCGCTGGGCATGGGTATCGTCGCCGCGTGGCCGCTTCTGCTGCTGGGACGTCGAGTGCGAGACCGATTCCGCCGATGACGATGCTGTTGCCGCCCCGCGCGGTCGTGCGGGGCTCGTCGGGGAACTGGGCGTTGCAGGGCACGCTGGAGCGGCGTGGGCTGGGTCCCGTGGCAGGTGTGGACGAGGCGGGGCGTGGGCCGTGCGCAGGGCCGTTGGTGATCGCGGCGTGTGTCCTTCGACCGGGTGACGCTGCGCGGTTCGAGGGCCTGAACGACTCGAAGCTGATGACGGCTTCTGCCCGCGACCGGATGTACGACCTGGTGCTGAAGCGTGCCGTGGATCACTCGGTGATCGTCGTGTCGCCCGCCGAGATCGACTGGCTGGGCATCCACGTGATGAACCTCGAGGGCATGCGGCGCGCGGTGGCGCAGATGGCGACGCATCCTGGATACGTGCTGACGGACGGTTTCAAGGTGCCCGGGATGCCGGCGCCGAGCGTCGCGGTGATCAAGGGCGACCAGGCGGCGGCGTGCGTGGCGGCGGCATCTGTGCTGGCCAAGGTCACGCGAGACCGGATCATGGCCGATCTGCACACGCGTTATCCCCAGTACGGCTTCAACGAGCACAAGGGCTACTGCACGCCGGACCACACGGCGGCGTTGATGGAACACGGCCCGTGTGCGGAGCATCGCTGGTCGTATGTAAATGTGGCAGCGGCGGCGTCGAAGCACGGTCTCGCCGCGCCGCACAGGGTGGCGCGCGGTACGACCGTGACCGCCGTGGTCCAGAATGATGCGACCCCGGCTGACGCCGGGGAGCTCGCGACGAGTGAGGGCGCGGAGCAGATGACCCGCGCGGAGGCGTAATGAGTGCAGAGGATCTCGAGAAGTACGAGACCGAGATGGAGCTGTCGCTGTACAAGGAGTACCGCGACATCGTCAGCCAGTTCTCGTTCGTCGTGGAGACCGAACGGCGTTTCTACCTGGCCAACTCGGTGGACGTGCAGGTGCGCAACGCCGATGGCGAGGTGTACTTCGAGGTGCGCATGTCGGACGCGTGGGTGTGGGACATGTACCGCCCCGCCCGGTTCGTCAAGAACGTTCGTGTCATCACGTTCAAGGACGTGAACGTGGAGGAGCTGGACAAGCCGGACCTGCGCCTGCCGGAAAGCGGGCCGTTCCCGACGTAGTGGTTTTCGGTGTGGGTGGCGCTGGGGGCCACTAGCACACCCCACCGACAATTCGGCCGTTCCAACATCGACAACGGCCGAGTTGTCCACAGCCGCTGAGTTGTCCACAGATTCCCCTCAGCCCGGCACCCCACCCCGCCCCACCCTGCAAGGTCGTACCCAACGACCCGCAGGGAGGCGAGGACAGTGGTGGCACAGGAACTGGTCGAGACCAGGCAGCAGGAGCTGGGCCGGCAGGGCGAGGACCTGGCGTGCACGTACCTGGAGGGGCAGGGCCTCGTCGTCCTGTCCCGCAACTGGACGTGCCGCGACGGCGAGCTCGACGTGGTGGCCGTGGAGGGCGACCGCCTGGTCGTCTGCGAGGTCAAGACCCGGTCCGGTCCCGTGTGGGGCCGCCCGGACGAGGCCGTCGACCAGCGCAAGCTCTCCCGTCTGCGGCGAACGGCCCTGCGCTGGCTCGCCAAACACGGTGTGGGCTGGTGCCCCGTCCGCGTCGACCTGATCTCGGTCACCTGGCCACCAGGCGGTTCCCCGCACCTGCAACACCTGCGGGGAGCCTGACGTGGGCCTCGCGCAGGCGTGGTCGGTCGCCCTCTACGGCGTCGACGGCCTGGCGGTCGAGATCGAGGCCGACGTGGGCGTTGGCCAGCCCCGCACGCATCTCCTCGGTCTGCCCGACGCCTCCTTGCACGAGTCGAAGGAGCGCGTCAAAGCCGCCGTCCGCAACAGCGAGGAGGAGTGGCCGAAGCAGCGCATCGTGCTGGGCCTCTCCCCGGCCAACCTCCCCAAGGGCGGCTCGAGCTACGACCTGGCCATAGCCTGCGCGACTTTGGCCGCGGCGGGATCCGTGCCGCTCGACCGCCTCGCCAGCACGGTTCTGCTGGGCGAACTGGCACTGGACGGCCGAATCCGCCCGGTCCGAGGCGTACTGCCCGCGCTGCTGGCCGCTCGCCGTGCCGGTCTGCGCAGCGCGATCGTCCCGGCGGACACCTTGCCCGAGGCGGGCCTGGTGGACGGCATGACGGTGCTGGGCGCGCTGACCCTCACCGAAGTCCTGGCCTGGCTGCGCGCCGAGAGCACAGATCTCCAACCGCCACCGGAAGCAGCTTCGCCTGCGACGCCGGACGTCCCGGACCTGGCCGACGTGGTGGGCCAGCCGGAAGCCCGCTGGGCCCTGGAAGTAGCGGCCGCGGGTGCCCACCACCTCCTGCTGACCGGTCCTCCCGGCACCGGCAAGACGATGCTGGCCGAACGCCTGCCGGGCCTGCTCCCACCCCTGACCCGAGAAGACGCCCTGGCTGTCACGGCGGTCCACTCGGTGGCCGGCACGCTCTCCTCCGACTATCCGCTGGTGGCCGTCCCACCGTTCGTCGACGTCCACCACACCACGTCCATCGCCGCCCTGATCGGCGGCGGCAGCGGCATGGCCAAACCAGGCGCCGCCTCCCGAGCCCACAAGGGCGTCCTCTTCCTGGACGAGGCCTGCGAGTTCGGCCAGAAGACGATCGACACCCTCCGCACGGCCCTGGAGTCCGGCGAGGTCCGCATCCCGCGCCGCGACGGCATAGCCCGCTACCCGGCCCGCTTCCAGCTCATCCTCGCCACCAACCCGTGCCCGTGCGCCCCGCCCAAGGAAGTCGACTGCATCTGCACCGCCACAGTCCGCCGCCGCTACCAGGCCCGCCTCTCCGGCCCGCTGCTGGACCGCGTGGACCTCCGAGTCCGAATGCGAGCCACCACAGCCATGACCAACGCCGACGCCCGCCCACCCGAACCCACCGCGATCGTCCGCGAACGAGTCCTCAAAGCCCGCTCCCGAGCCGCCACCCGCTGGTCGGCCCACGGCCACACCTGGCCCACCAACGCCCAAGTCCCAGGCCCGGCCCTGCGCCGCGAGTTCGCCCTCCCACGCCAATCCACCACCCTCCTGGACCGAGCCCTCGCCACCGGCGCCCTGACCGGCCGAGGCGCCGACCGCTGCCTCCGAGTCGCCTGGACCCTCGCCGACCTGGCCGAGTCCGACCGCCCCACAGCCGACCACGTGGCCGCCGCCCTCCAATTCCGAGAACGCCGCCAAACCTGACCCACCCCACCGCGCCCGCCGCCCTGACCACGACAGGCACTGGCCGCCCGGCCCCTTGAACAGCCGGTCGCGGAGCAATCGAGCCCCTGCTCCGCGACCGGCCCCGGCCGAGCGGGTCGCCCGCACACCCCCAGCGGGCGACCCGCTCACCCAACCAATCCACCCACCTGCGTCAGGCGCACCTGCCGTCGCCCCGACACCACGCCCGCCCATCCCCCAATGCCGCCGGGCGCGGAGCCCCACTCCCACTCCGCGCCCGGCACCCACCTCCGGCTCGGCATTTGTCCCCTGATTTGGCCCCACCCTCTAACCGGGCGACCACCCGCGACCCGCCATCCAGCCCTCAGCCCTGGCACAAACCCACAACTGATGTACGGGTCCCCGCCGTGGCGTCACCCCTGATCCGCCGCACCTCGGTGCAGGTTTCCGAGCCGCCGGACGCTGAGCCTCCTGCCTCGGCTCGCGTCCGGCTCCTGGGCGGGCCGTTCGCCCAGTCCCCAGCGAGCGGCCCGCCCACCGCCCGAATCTCGAACAGGAGCCCAACCATGACCACCCTTCTCGCCCGAGCCGCCTCCACCCCGGCATACGCTGGGCCCGCCCTCCTCCACCTGCCCTGCACAGTCCGCCACCGCTCCTCCGGTGCCAGCCCGCCCCGCCAATGGCTCCCCGCCCCCTGGCACCGATGGCTCCCCTGGTGGTGGTTCCGGTGAGCGCTCCGCCGACCCGACCTCCAACGGCACCACCAACTGCGTCTCCGACCCAGCCACCAACCACGCCACCAACGGCGTCGCTGACCACGTCGTCGACTGAGCGGCCGACCCAGCCACGAATTGCGCCACCAACTACGTCGACGGCGTCACCGACAGCACCACCGACAGCACCACCGACTGAGCCACCAGTTGCGTCGTCTGTGGAGCCGTCGACCGAACCGCGGACCACGCCACCCACAGCACCAGCGGCCGCGTCTCCGGCTGATGCTGTTCGCCTGGCCAGGGCCTACCTCTCCCGCGTGGCCGAGCCCTATCCGGCGGCGCTCGCGGCACTGGTCGCCGAGGTCGGGCCGATCGATGCCGCGGAGATGGTGCGGGCCGGCGAAGTTTCGCCGTCTGTTGCGAGCCAGACCTCGGCGCGGCGCACCGAGGAGCGCGTGCACGAAGACCTCGAGCTCATCGGCAAACGTGGTGGGCGCTTGCTGATTCCCGAGGACGACGAGTGGCCGCGATGGCCGTTCGTCGCGCTGGGAAATGTGGCCGGGCAGCGGTGTGGGGGCGAGCCGTTGGCGTTGTGGGTGCGCGGGCCGCACGACCTCGCGGAGGCTGCGGAGAAGGCTGTGGCGATCGTCGGGTCGCGGGCGGCCAGCGGCTATGGCGAGCATGTGGCCGGTGAGTTCGCGTACGGGTTGGCGGAGGCGGGTGTGACTGTCGTGTCCGGTGCCGCGTACGGGATTGACGGCGCGGCTCACCGGGGTGCGCTGGCGGCCGGTGGGCTGACGGTCGCGGTGCTGGCGTGCGGCGTGGACTTCGCTTATCCCGCTGGGCATCAGGGGTTGCTCGGAAGGATCGCGCGGGAAGGGCTGATCGTCAGCGAGTACCCGCCTGGGGTCACGCCCGCGCGGCATCGGTTTCTCACGCGCAACCGGCTCATCGCCGCGCTCGGTGGCGGCACCGTGGTCGTGGAGGCGGGGCGGCGCAGTGGGGCCAAGAACACGGCTGCCATCACGAAAGCATTGGGACGGCCCTTGATGGTGGTGCCCGGGCCGGTGACGTCGGCCAGTTCGGTCGGGTGTCACGAGTTGTTGCGGGATCGGCAGGCCGATTCGGTCTGTTCGGTGGCCGAGATCATCGAGTCGGTGGGGCGGTTCGGGGACGACCTCGCCACCGAACCCGCCGAGAAGGAGAGCGAACTCGGTGCGCCGCAAGGAGAAGCCATGCGGGTGTACGAGGCGCTGGGCAAGCGGTGCGCGGTCGGTGACGAGGTCGTGTCGGTGGAGTCAGGCGTGCCGTTGGAGCGGGTTCGGGCGTTGTTGCCCGAGTTGGAGCTCGCCGGTCTGGCGCGGCAGCTCGACGGCGGCTGGCAGAAGCTGGAGGTGAGGTGATCAGGTGCCGCGGATGGCGTCCGCGAACTTCCTGGCCTGGTCGAGGGTCGTGAACGGGCCCGGGAGCTGCGCCGAGTCGCCGGTCAGCGGCTGGGAGATCTCGGGCGCGGAGAGAAGTTCGTCGTCGACGAGGAAGGCGATGCGCTTGCCGACGTTCGCCCGAGTCAGCTCTTCCCAGCGTTGCCGGCCTTCGGAGGTGAACTCGATGCGAATGGCATAACCCGTGGTGGTGTTCTCGGCAGTGGCGTCTTCGATGTCCGCTGTGGATAGAGACGGTGGGGCCAGCGTCAGCTTCTCGCTACCGTCGGCGGCGCACTTCACGTTGTCTGACAACGGTTTGGAGCAGTCGTCGGCGTACGCCACGGCCGAGCCCGTGACCACGCGGAACTCGGCGCGTGCCCGGTTCAGCGGTGTGGTCGAACGCGTCGTCCACAGCGCCGTCAACGCGATCAGCACTGCCACCACGGCGAATGCCGCCGGCCGGAGCGTTCGGGTGCGGCGGTGGTGCGGGACGGCGAGCGTGGCCGCGACCACCAGGACGGTGAGGATCGACCAGAACGTGAAGCCGAAGTCGGCGGCCATCTTGTGGGCGACGTCGGACTGCGGTGTGGCGGACTGGCAGATCGGCACCGCCTTGGCTTCCTCCGTCGGGCAGGCGAGGTAGACGCCGCGCAGGCGGGCCGACCACGTCCACAGGACGGCGAACAGCCAGCCGCCGGCCACGCAGGCCGACGGGACCGCGAACCGGAGGAAGGCGGGCACTCGGGCAGCGCCGGGATCGGACTGCCGCCAGGAGGTGCTCAGCGCGTCGAGCCACCAGCACAAGCCGAGCACGCCGAGGGCGAGAGGAAGGAGTACGGACGGCGCGATCGGGATGCCGATCGGGGCCTGGTCGAAGATCCGGGTGTAGAGCGGCAGGTGGCTGCCGATCACCAGGCCGGACAGCAGTGCGGCCGCGGTCAGGAACGGGCGCAAGCGGTTGCGGTCCTCCTGCCAGGCGCCGCGCCACAGGTAGAAGGCGGCGAACAAGGTGAGCGGAATGCCGATCAACACGCCGGTGATGACCGGGGTCGCCTTGTCCTCGGTGCTGCCGCTGAGGAGGAGGTCCTGCAACGTGACGAAGGCGGCGCCCGCTGCGGCGGCGCCGAGGAAGGCCTGACCGATGGGTGAGGCCAGCAGGCGCATCGGGTTCGTCAGGGCCTGGGAGCGTTCGTCGGCGCCAGGGTGGCGACGCAACCAGGTGCGGATGACGGAGCGCGTCTGCGCGGTTTCGTGAACCTGGACGGCGGCCAGCAGGCCTTCCACGCCGTACTCGGCGGCGTGCAGGTCAGCCGAGTGTTCGCGGGCACGCAGGAAGGCGCGCGCGATCAGTTCGGTGAGAAGGGTCAGCGCGACCAGGCGGAAGGTGCTCACGAGGAAGGAGGTGACGTCACCGCGGTCGAACTGGACGTTCAGCCACAGCACCAGCAGCGCGAAGAAACCCGTGCTGAGGTTCGAGAACCGCAGCACGCTGGCCAGCTGGTACCACCACAGGTCGCCTGCGTGCACGTGTGCGAGCTCATGGCGCACCACTGCGTCGAACACCGCCTTGCGCTCGCCGGGCATCGAGTGCAGCGCCAGGATTTCCGGGCCGAGCACGACGATCGGCTTGCGGGGCGCACCGGTGACGTAGGAACGGCTGCCCAGGCGTTTGCCGAGGCGGATGTCCACGTGGCGCGAAGGGTTGACCTGCGTGACGAGGTCCGTGACGGCGTTGGCGGCGTCGCGCAGGCCCGATTCGGCGAGAGGAACGGATCGCCGGATGCGGATCGCCGTGTAGATGCCGTAGACGGCGAGGCCCGGCGCCAGCAGCATCTGCAGTTTCTGCAGCAGGCCACCGGCGCCGCCCCTTTCGAGGCCGGACAACCAGTTCGCGACGAAGAAGACGTTGAGCAGCACCGTCGCCGCGAGGAGGAGAAGCAGGAGGATCATCTCGGACGGAAAGGCCCTGGGGTTGACCTGCGTCTTCGCTTCCGTCATCTGGAGGCACCACCGGACTCGCGGCCCGTGTCCAGGTCGTTGTCGCGCAGCACGAGGGCGGCGACGACGGCGTCGGCGAGCGCCTCGGCCTTCTGCCGCTTCATGCCGAGCGAGAGCGCGCGCTCAAGGGCGATCTGGCGCACTTCGGCCAGCTGGGACGTGGTGAGCTCCGTCGACGGCAGTGCCAGCGGTTCTTCCGGCTTGCCGCGGACTTTCCGCCAGGTCCTGCGCAGGGCGCTGGTCGTTCCGTCGCGCACCGCCTTGCCGACGCTGTCGGAGACCGCCGTGATCACGCTGCCCGAGACGAGGGCGATCACGGGCGTCGCCATCGCGACGATGTCGCCCAAGCCGAAGCCCAGTGGGTCGTCGTAAGCCCGGCGCAGCCTGCGTTCGGCCTGTTCAGGGGTCTCCAGGTAGGGAGCGGCGACGATGTCGAAGGAAGGCAGCTCCTCGGGAGCGATCTTCCGCACGACTCGGCGGGCTAGCTCGTCGGCTGTTCGGACGGTGGTGCTGGCTACCATCGCTACTCCGAAAGGTGATCTGTGCGTGCCACCAAACCCCTGGTCGTCACAGGGAGTTGAAACGTTATCGTGTTCCTGATCATGAGAGCGCTCTCAAATGGCGCGAGGGTGTGGCGATACTTGACCAAACGCCCCGACTGGCGCAGCGTCTTGGCCTATGTCCCCGCCGCCGCATGGTCGGACACGCCGTGTCGATCTCGTTCGCCTGCGCGAAAAACTGCCGGCGTCCGTCGCAGACGTGTTGCGGCAGTACGAACGGCACCTGACTTTGGAGCGTGATCTGTCGCCGCACACCGTTCGTGCGTACATCGGCGATTCGGTGGCGCTGCTTGGACATGTCGCGGGGAATAACCCTGAACAGGTCGATGTCGCACGCATCGACCTGCCGAGCTTGCGCTCATGGCTTGCCGCACAACGCACAGCCGGTGCCAGCCGCACCACGCTCGCACGACGCGCTGCCGCGGCGCGCACGTTCACCGCGTGGGCGCATCGTGCTGGGCATTTGACGGCGGATCCGGGGCCGCGTCTCGCCGCGCCGCGACCACATCGGACGTTGCCGTCCGTGTTGCGCGAAGACCAGGCGAAGGACGCGTTGAGCGCCGTATCCTCTGGCGCTTCCGAAGGCGATCCGGTTGCGCTGCGTGATCAGGCCGTGGTGGAGTTGCTGTACGCCACAGGTATCCGCGTGGCCGAACTCTGTGGTCTTGATCTCGACGACGTGGACTACTCCCTAAGGGTGATTCGGGTTCTGGGCAAAGGTGGACGCGAGCGCAGCACGCCGTTCGGCGTGCCGGCCGAGCGAGCGCTGCGGCGGTGGCTGGACGAAGGCCGAAACGCCCTGGTAGCACCGGATTCGCCGCCGGCCCTGTTCCTCGGCGCTCGCGGCGGCCGGCTGAACCAGCGGGCCGTTCGCACGCTGGTGCACGAGGTGGTCGCCGTGGTACCGGATGCGCCGGACATCGGGCCGCACGGGTTGCGCCACTCCGCTGCGACCCATTTGCTGGAAGGAGGAGCGGACCTGCGCACCGTCCAAGAACTGCTTGGTCACGCTACGCTCGCAACGACTCAGCTTTACACACACGTCACTGTCGAACGGCTGAAGGCGATCCATGACCGAACCCACCCCCGTTCCTGACGCCGCAGGGGGAGGATCGCGTACGGCGACCGTGCCCCCTGAACCCGTGGTGCCCGCACCAGCTGCGAAGCAGGCGAGCAACGGGCACCGTCAGAACGGCGCGCCGCGCACCGAGGCGAGCACCGGGGAGACTGCAGAGCCCGGTGCGGATACGCATGTCAACGGCACGCCCGCGGCCGTTCCGGCCGCTGCCGTGACGCGCGCGGACGCCAGGTCCGGTGACGACGTCGAGGCCGGCATCGTCGCGCTGTGGCGCAGCTACGGCGAGTCGCACGACCAGGGCCAGCGCGACCGACTGGTGCTGCACTACGCGCCGCTGGTCAAGTACGTCGCCGGTCGCGTCGGTACCGGCCTGCCCGCCCACGTGGACGTGGCCGACCTGATCCAGTCCGGCATCTTCGGCCTGGTCGACGCGATCGAGAAGTTCGAGCCGGAACGCGGCCTCAAGTTCGAGACCTACGCCATGCAGCGCATCCGCGGCGCGATCCTCGACGACCTCCGCTCCCAGGACTGGGTGCCGCGCTCGGTCCGCAGCCGCGCCCGCGACGTCGAGCGCGCCCTGGAACGCCTCGGCGCCAAGTTGCAGCGCACGCCCACCGACCGCGAGCTCGCCGCAGAGCTCAAGATCGGCCTGGCGGAGCTGCGCGAGCTGTACGGCCAGCTGCAGCTCACCAGCGTCGTCGCCCTGGACGAGCTGATCGCCCCGAACAAGGGCGGCTCCTCCCTGGCGGAGTCGCTGCCGGACGACGCCGCCGAAGACCCGGTGGCATCGCTCGTCGACCAGGACAGCCGCCGCCAGCTCGCTGACGCGATAGCCCAGCTGGCCGAGCGCGACCGCGTCGTCGTGACCCTCTACTACTTCGAGAACCTGACCCTCGCCGAGATCGGCAAGGTCCTCGGCGTGACCGAGTCCAGGGTCTGCCAGCTGCACACCCGCGCCGTTCTACGCCTGCGCACCAAGCTCAACGAGCAGTCCGAGGCCTGACCGCGCCTCCTCCCTCACCCGCAACCCGGCCGTAGCCGGGCTGCCACACGGCCGCACCGTCACGCCGCCGCACGCCGGGATCGCCCCGCGCGGACGCGTTGAGAAGCCGTACGAGCCTCACGAGCATTCCTTCACACCTCTTTCCGCCCCTTGCCAGGGCTAATTCACTCGAACGGGTGGGTCTTGGAGTTGCTCCAAGCACGCCGAGTGCCCGTCACAGCCAGTGCACGCCAACGGGTTGGGCAGAGCGCTGAGTACGTGCGGCGGTCAGGACGGCTGGCGTGCCACGAGCGGGCACAGGTCGCGGTTGGGGCGAAATGGGCGTGGGTGGGTTCGCTGGCTGACTGCTGGCCAGCGAGGGAGGGCGTGCGGTGAGGCTGAGGTGACGGGAGGCGGCCGATGAACGTGATTGCGGGTTCGGCCTAGCTTCTGAGCAGGTGTGGGAGGTCGGGACGGCTGGTGTGAGGAGGGCGCACGGGTCGTGGGTGGGCGAAGCGGTGTCGGTGGGACGAAGGAGCGCGGCTGGGTTCGTTGGGGTGGTGGCTGGTCTGCGGGCGTGCGGTCGCGGGGCTGTCGGAGGTAGCGATGGGCGTGACTGTGGTTCCGCCGGGGCTTGGGCACGTGCGGGGAAGGTGAGGGCGCCTGGCGTGCGGTGGGGCACCGGTCGTGGTGGGGCGATGGTGCGGTGGGTCGTTGGCTGATCGCTGATCTGCGCAGCGAGGGCGTGCGATGGACGGGGTCTTGGGGTTGCCAATAGACGTGACTGCGGGCTTCGGCAGGGCTTTGGGCACGTGAGGGTCGGTCGGGGCGGCTGGTGCGCGCGGCGGGGACTGGGGTTGTGGGGGCGAAGTGGTGCGGCTGGGTTCGTTGGGGTGGTGGCTGGTCTGTGTGGTGGGGCGTGCGGTTGGCGGGGGCTGCCGGCGGTAGTAGCGAGGAGCGTGCCTGCGGGCTTCGGCAGGGCGTTGGGCATGTGCGATGTGCGGAGCGGCTGGGGTGTGGCGGGGGTGCGGGTTGTGGGGGCGAAATGGTGCGGGTGGGTTCGTTGGCTGGTGGCTGAACTGCGATACGCAGGGTGTGGTGAGAAGGCGGTTGGCGGCGGTCGGCGAGCGTGATTGCGGGTGTGGTTGAGCTGCTGGCCGGGTGCGGTGAAGGGGTGCGGGTGTGGCTGAGCTGCTGGCCACGTGCGGTGAAGGGGTGCGGTGGTGGCTGAGCCGCTGGCCGTGTGCGGTGAACGGGTGCGGGCCTGGCTGGGCGGTGGTGGCCGGACGGGGCGTGCGGGGCCAGGGGGTGAAGAGGTGCCGGGAGGCGGGTGGACGCCGACGGGCGTGGCCGCCTCCCGGCAACCTGGCGGGCGCTTGCGGCGCGCAACGGGGACGCGCCGCCGAATCAACCGCCGGCGGGAGCGGCGGGAAAGCGCCCTATCGGGGCGCTGCGGGTGGGGGGCGCGCCGCCCGCAGCGGAGGTTTTAGCTACCGCGAGGTGGGGCGGCCGGGTTCAGGGGGAGCAGGCGGATGCGGCCCCAGAGCACCAGGCGCAGCGGGTTCAGGTACTCGTCGCCGCGGCGGACGCCCCAGTGCAGGCACGGTGAGGCGCAGTGGCCCTCCTGCAGGTGCCCGATGACGTCGCCCCGCCGCACCGGACGACCTGCCACGACAGCGGGCGTGACCGGTTCGTAGGTCGTGCGCAGGCCGTTGGCGTGCTGCAGGGACACCAGGGTCCGAGCCGCGACGGCGCCCGCGTAGACCACCACGCCGTCGCCTGCGGCCAGCACCGGCGAGCCAGGAGCTGCGGACAGGTCGGCGCCCCGGTGACCAGGCCCGAACGGGGACGCAGGCGCGTCGAACGAGCGCACCACCGGGTGCGGTGGAGGCAGCGGCCAGGAGAAGCGGGCAGGGGAGGGGGCCAGCAGGGTCGTGAGCACCAGGGCGGTGGGGAGGAGGGGCATGGGTCAACGGTCTGGCAAAGGTCGCGGTGGGACCAGCGGGTATCGGGGAACTGTGGACAACTCGCCGGTTGTGGATAACTACCGGCGGTGAGCAGGGGGCGATTCGAAGTTTGTCGGGGGTGGGGAGTAGACTTTTGGGCGCGTCCCGTCTGTCGCGGGACGACTTCGCGTGCCAACGCAGATCCGACCAGCTGATCCCAGCAGGGTCGAGTCACGACGTCCGACGGTCCTGACGGTGCAGAGATGCTCCGCGGGTGCGGACGGCGGCATGGGCACCAGGGCTTCGAGCCACCGGCTCGGGGCGGCAACCGAACGACGCGCGAGCGTCCTACAGATGAGGTGCGAACCGGCCATGGCCGTCGTAACCATGAAGCAGCTGCTTGACAGCGGCGTGCACTTCGGGCACCAGACCCGGCGCTGGAACCCGAAGATGAAGCGCTACATCTTCACCGAGCGCAACGGCATCTACATCATCGACCTGCAGCAGACGCTGACCTACATCGACCGGGCTTTCGAGTTCGTCAAGGAGACGGTCGCGCACGGCGGGTCGATCCTGTTCATCGGCACCAAGAAGCAGGCGCAGGAGGCCATCGCCAACGAGGCGCTCCGCGTCGGCATGCCCTTCGTGAACCAGCGCTGGCTGGGCGGCATGCTCACCAACTTCTCGACGGTCCACAAGAGGCTTCAGCGCCTCAAGGAGCTCGAGTCGATGGAGCAGACCGGCGGTTTCCAGGGTTTCACCAAGAAGGAAATCCTGATGATGAACCGTGAGAAGGACAAGCTGGAGCGCACGCTCGGCGGTATCCGCGACATGTCCAAGGTGCCCAGCGCCGTGTGGATCGTGGACACCAAGAAGGAGCACATCGCGGTCGGTGAGGCTCGCAAGCTGAACATCCCGATCGTCGCGATCCTCGACACCAACTGCGACCCGGACGAGGTCGACTACCCGATTCCGGGTAACGACGACGCCATCCGTTCCGCCGCCCTGCTGACCAAGGTCGTGGCCGAGGCCGCCGCCGCCGGTCTCATGCAGCGGTCCGGTGGCCGCCGCGACGCCGCGGACGGCCAGGACAAGCCCGAGGTCGCGACCGACGAGCCGCTGGCGGAGTGGGAGCAGGAGCTCCTCACCACCAACGCCGCCGTCGCGACTGAGGCCCCGGCCGAGGCAGCCCCGGCCGAGCAGCCCGTCCAGTCCTGATCTCCCCCACGCGGCGCCCGCACACCAGCGGGCGCCGCGTGACTCAAGCGCGTACATCGCAGAAGGAAAACGATGGCGAACTACACCACCGCGGACGTCAAGAAGCTCCGCGAGCTGACCGCCGCCGGCATGATGGACTGCAAGAAGGCGCTGGACGAGGCTGACGGCGACTTCGAGAAGGCCGTCGAGATCCTGCGCATCAAGGGCGCCAAGGACGTCGGCAAGCGCGCCGAGCGCACCACGTCCAACGGCCTGGTCGCGGTCAAGGACGGCGCGATGGTCGAGCTGCGCTGCGAGACCGACTTCGTGGCCAAGAACGCCGACTTCATCGCGCTGGCCGACGACATCGTCGCGCTCGCCAAGGCCAACAAGGTCGCCGACGTCGAGGCCCTCAAGGCCGTCGAGGTCGATGGCAAGACCGTGGACGCGCTGGTCCAGGAGTTCTCCGCCAAGATCGGCGAGAAGCTCGAGCTGGCGAAGGCCGTCGACTACGACGGCACCGTCTCGGTCTACCTGCACAAGCGTGCCGCTGACCTGCCGCCGGCCGTCGGCGTGCTGGTCGAGTACACCGGTGACAACGCCGAGGTCGCCAAGGGTGCCGCGATGCAGATCGCCGCGATGCGCCCGAAGTACGTCACGCGTGAGGACGTTCCCGAGGAGCTCGTCGCCAACGAGCGCCGCATCGCCGAGGAGACCGCTCGCGAGGAGGGCAAGCCGGAAGGCGCGCTCCCCAAGATCGTCGAGGGTCGCGTCAACGGTTTCTTCAAGGACGTCGTGCTCCTCGAGCAGGCTTCCGTGACCGACAGCAAGAAGACGGTCAAGGCTCTTCTGGACGAGGCCGGCGTGACGGTTACCCGTTTCGCTCGGTTCGAGGTCGGCCAGAGCTGATTCGCATGAGGGCGGGGTTGCAGGTACCAGCGACCCCGCCCTTGGCGTGTCTAGGAACTTCCCAAAGGCGCGAGGTGAGGGACCAGTGAGCGAAGAAGGTAGCCACGGCTACAACCGGGTGATGCTCAAGCTCGGTGGTGAGATGTTCGGCGGCGGTGGCGTCGGCGTCGACCCCGACGTCGTCCAGACAGTGGCCAAGCAGATCGCGGCCGTCCACAAGTCCGGCGTGCAGGTGGCCGTCGTGATCGGTGGTGGCAACTTCTTCCGCGGGTCCGAACTCCAGCAACGCGGCATGGACCGGTCGCGCGCCGACTACATGGGCATGCTCGGCACGGTCATGAACTGCCTGGCGCTGCAGGACTTCCTGGAACGCGAGCACGGCATCGACACCCGCGTGCAGACCTCCATCCAGATGACGCAGGTCGCCGAGTCCTACATCCCCCGCCGCGCGATGCGCCACCTCGACAAGGGCCGCGTCGTGATCTTCGGCGGTGGCGCGGGTCTGCCGTACTTCTCCACCGACACGACGGCCGCCCAGCGCGCGTTGGAGATCGGCTGCGAGATCGTCCTGATGGCCAAGGCCGTCGACGGCGTTTACACCGCCGACCCCAAGATCGACCGCGACGCGTTGATGTTCGACAACATCACCCACCGCGAAGTGCTGGAACGCGGCCTCAACGTCGCCGATGCCACGGCCTTCAGCCTCTGCATGGACAACAACATGCCGATCCTCGTCTTCAACCTCCTCACCGAGGGGAACATCGCGCGCGCGGTGCGTGGTGAGAAGATCGGCACCCTGGTCAGCACCCCCGGTGGCCGCCCGGCGTTCTAGACCTGCTGGGATCTGATCAGGAACCGGGAAGAAGCACACGCAGAGCAAGGAGCAGTCGTGATCGACGAGACCCTCCTCGACGCCGAGGAGAAGATGGAAAAGGCGGTTTCGGTCGCGAAGGAGAACCTCTCCTCCGTCCGAACCGGTCGTGCGACTCCCTCGATGTTCAACCGCATTCACATCGACTACTACGGCTCGATGACGCCGCTGAACCAGATGGCCAGCATCACGGTCCCCGAGGCGCGCATGGCGGTCGTGAAGCCGTACGACGCGGGCCAGCTGAACGCGATCGAGAAGGCGATCCGGGACTCCGACCTGGGCGTCAACCCGAGCAACGACGGCACCATCATCCGCATCGTCATCCCGCAGCTCTCCGAGGAGCGCCGCCGGGACATGGTGAAGGTCGCGAAGCAGAAGGGCGAGGACGCGCGCGTATCCGTCCGCGGTGTCCGCCGCAAGGCGAAGGAAGAGATCGACAAGCTCGTCAAGGACGGCGAGGTCGGCGAGGACGACGGTGCTCGTGGGGAGAAGGAGCTCGACGCTCTGACCCACAAGTACACCGCGCAGATCGACGAGCTCGTGAAGCACAAGGAATCCGAGCTTCTCGAAGTCTGATGTTCCTGTTGGTTTCGCCCGGCCGAGTCGCGCCGCAGGCGTGAATGCCCTGGCCGGGCGGAGGTCGTGATGGGAGCACAGGTGGCAGGCGGTCCCGCGGAGGTGCCCGCGTCGAAGCCGTCGCGCGCGGGACGTGACCTGCGTTCGGCGATCCTGGTCGGCGTCGGGCTCGGTGCCGTGATCATCGTGTCGTTGCTGACCGTGCGGCAGACCTTCATCGCCATCGTCGCGGCAGCCGCGGCGGTGGCGACGTGGGAGCTCGCGTCCGAGCTCAAGAAGAGCGGCATCAACGTCGCTCTGTGGCCGGCGCTGATCGGCGGCCAGGCGATCATCTGGTTGTCCTGGCCGTATGAACGCGCGGGCATCACGACCGCCTTCGTGATCACCGTCCTGGTGTGCATGGCGTGGCGGTTCCGCGGCGGCTCGGACGGTTATCTGCGCGACCTCAGCGCATCCGTGTTCACCGTCGCGTACGTCCCGCTGATGGCGGCGTTCGCGGCGATGCTCGTCGTGCCCGAGAAGGACGGTGCGGGCCGCGCGTTCGCGTTCCTCATCGGTGTCGTGCTGTCCGACGTAGGCGGTTACGCGGCCGGTGTCTTCCTCGGCAAGCACCCGATGGCGCCGACGATCAGCCCGAAGAAGTCCTGGGAGGGCTTCGGCGGCTCGCTGGTCGCCGGCATGGTCGGCGGTGCCCTCACGCTGACGCTGCTGCTCGACGGCCAGTGGTGGCACGGCGTGCTGTTCGGTGCCGCGCTCGTCGTCACGGCCACGGCTGGCGATCTGGTCGAGTCGCTGATCAAGCGCGACCTCGGCATCAAGGACATGGGCACGCTGCTGCCCGGTCACGGCGGGATCATGGACCGGATGGACTCGCTGCTGCCGTCCGCCGTCGCCTCCTGGCTGCTCCTGCACCTCTTCATCCAGTAAGTCCCGGTGACGTTTTCCGCGCAACGCCGCAAGTAGTGGTTGTGAGAGACCACGACGCACTGGCGGCGTTCGAGCGGATCTACCGCGACAACGTCGGCGCGATCACCCGGTTCTTCGCGCGACGGTGCGTGGATCCGCAGCTCGTCGGAGACCTGACCGCGGACACCTTCGTCCGCGCGATGACGTCGTTCGCCACGTTCGACGCGGCCAGGGGGTCCGCGTCGAGCTGGTTGTTCGGCATCGCCCGGCACACCTTCGCCGCGCACGCCGAGCAGTCCGCGAAAGGCGGCGAGCTGGTGCGCAGGGTCGGCGGCCGGCGTGAGCTCGACCGCGACGAACTCGCCGAGCTCGAAGCCCGCATCGACGCCGAACGGCCCGGCCGCGCATTGCTGGAACGGCTCGCGGAACTGCCGGAACTCGACCGCGAGGCGATCGAGCTCGTGCACCTCGGCGGTCTCTCTCCCAAGGAAGCCGCGGTTGCGCTCGGCGTGCCCAAGGGAGCGATGCGGACCCGTCTGTACCGCGCCACGGCACGTCTGCGCGCAGTCGTCGAGGACGATGAGGTGGAGGCGCGATGAGCAAGTTCGAGGACAACCTCTGGGGCGACCTGAAGCACGAGCACGCTGCTGAGCTGCTGCAGTCCGTTGCCACGCAACGACGTCTGCGCACGCGCCGATGGGTCGGCATAGCAGCAGGCGTGGTCGTACTGGGCGCCACGGCCGTGGTCGCACCCGTCTACTTCGGTGGCACGCCACCCGCGTACGCCGTGGTCGACAACCCGGACGGCTCGGTGACGCTGACCATCCACGAGCTGCAGCGGTTCGAGGAAGCCACCGCGAAGCTGCGGGAGAAGGGCGTTCCGGCGATCGTGGTGCCGTTGCGCGAAGGCTGCCCGCGACCGGCGCCAGGGCCGGACGAGCCGCTGGGCCTGGTGAAGATCGAGTCCTCGGAGGAGGGGACCAAGATCACGGTCGTGCCCGGCGAGATCTCCGCGGATGCGACTGTGGTGCTGGCGACGGCACCGGCTGAGGGGGACCGCTGGATCATCGCCGGCGGGACCTACTCCCGGGAGAAGCCGCCGAGCTGTCTTCCGATGCCGAGCCGCCGCTAGGGCCACCAGGAACCACCTCAGGCGCGACTCTCATCGACCCCGGACTTCGATAC
>NZ_JYJG01000038.1 GCF_000955955.1 Lentzea aerocolonigenes | reverse complement strand
CCTCAGGCGCGACTCTCATCGACCCCGGACTTCGATACAGGCCCTAGTCGTCGTACGGGTCGTCCGCCTCGATGCGCGGCTCGGCCTCGATCACGCGGGACTGGTCGATCACCGAGAACGCCATTCCCGCGTGGTCCTCGACGACGGTGATGCGGCCGTACGGGGTGTCGTAGGGCTCGACGGTCACCCTGCCGCCGAGCTCCAGCACCCGGTACGCCACCGAGTCGGTGCCGATCTCGGGCGCGGCGTTGAAGTACACCATCCAGTGCGACTGCTCCCCGTACGGGAACTCGCGCCCCATCTTCTGCCGGCCGATGACCTCGGTGCCCTCGACGGACCAGGTCGCGTAGTCCAGCCGGTGCCCGTCGCCGATCTGCGTGATGTCGTAGTGGCACAGCTCACCGAAGAACTCGTCGGCCGCCGCGCCGTCGCGGGTGTTCAGCTCGGCCCACGCGTAGGAACCGTGCCCGCCCATGCCGAACCGCCAGTCCGGTGGCACGTGCCGGAACCCGACGACGGCTCCGGTCGGGTCGGCGATCACCGTGCTCTGCGTGTGGTCGGCGGCGTCCTCGGGGTTGCGCAGCACCGATCCGCCGAGGTGGAAGGCCTTCTCCGCGGTCGCCCGCGCATGGGGCGTGACCAGGTACAACCGCCACGGCTCCGGCTCACCCTGCGGCAGTCCGGCGACGGGGATGCCGTCGACCATCGCCACGGTGTAGCCGGCATCGTCGGCGTAGTGCCAGCCGAACAGGCCTGTGTAGAACTCGATGGAGCCCTTGAGGTCGTCCACGGTCCTCTCCACCCAGCAGGGGCTTCCACCGAGCAACGGCGCGAGCTGGGGTGTGTTGGGCGCGATCGACACTGCCGCCTCCTGCTGGGGAGAGATGCGATCACGCTACGCCGTAGTTGGACGAATTCGAACTGTCACCGGCAAATCGAGGCCCTACAGTGTCTGCGTGAGGGGATTCGTGCGGGCGGCGCTGAACGCGGTGCGTCCGGTAGATGTCGTGCCGAGCCCGAACATCTGGCATTGGCCTGACGTCTACGAGGTCGAGAACCGCGCGCAGGACGTGGGTGGCGCGATCTGGTCGGCATTGCGGTCGGAATGTCCGTTCGCCGGTCTGGACGTCGTGGACGTCGGTTGCGGCGACGGTTTCCACCTGCCGCTCTTCGCCTCGTCCGCACGATCGGTCGTGGGCGTCGAACCGCACCCGCCGCTCGTGGCGCGCGCCAAGAACCGGGTCGCACCACTGTCCAATGTGCGAGTGGTTTCCGGTCCCGCGCAACGGTTGCCGCTCGACGACGCCTCCGCTGATCTGGTGCACGCCCGCACTGCCTACTTCTTCGGGCCGGGGTGCGAACCGGGACTGCGCGAGGCCGACCGGGTGCTGCGGCCGGGCGGTGCGTTGGCGATCATCGACCTGGACGGCGCAGCCTCGCCGTACGGGCCGTGGCTGTGCGCCGACGAGCCGCGCTACGACCCTTCCGCGGTCGAGAAGTTCTTCGCGGACAACGGTTTCTCACTTCAACGGGTCACGGCGGAGTGGCGCTTCGAGCGGCGCGAGGACCTGGAGGCCGTGCTGCGCATCGAGTTCTCCGCTCAGGTCGCCGAGCGGGCCATCGCTTCCGTCGAGGGGCTGAGCTTCCCGGTGGGCTATCGGGTGCACGTCCGCCGCAAGCCCACGGGGCTGATCTCCTCCAGATAGACCGTTCGGGCGCTGTCGTGCGAGCTCATCACATATGTACAGTCCCTCAGCTTCGTCGCTGCGACGTACTACTGGGGGTACGTGATGAGACGCCGGTTCCTGCTGTCCTTGTTGATGTTGGTCAGTGTGCTGTTGATCCCGCCGGCCTCGTACGCGGTGCCACCGGCGGCCGACCTGAATGCGATGTTCACCGCCTACGGAAACCAGGGCGGGCACTGGACCGGCGGTGACAGCACGGTGTCGGTGCGGCTCCCGGACGGCAGGACCGCCTGGTTCTTCTCGGACACGTTCCTCGGCACCGTCAACGCCGACTTCAGCCGTCCGAAGACGGCGCCGTTCATCCGCAACTCCGCGGTGGTGCAGCAGGGCGACCAGCTCGTGCAGACCCTGCACGGTGGTACTGCGCAGAACCCGACCACGCTCGTGACCGGCGCCAACCCGGACGAGTTCCACTGGATCGGGGCCGCGATGGTGCAGGGCAACGCGGTGAAGGCGTTGTACGGGCGGTACAAGAACGCGGGTTCGGGGCCGCTCGGCTTCCAGCGGGTCGGCACCACGCTCGTCACCTTCAGCCTGCCCGCGCTGACGGTCGCGAGCGTCACCGACCTGTCGCTGCAGAACAAGATCGGCTGGGGTTCGGCGATCTTGTCCGACGGTGGCTACGACTACGTCTACGGCACCGAGGACGCCGACGGTTTCAAGTTCGCGCACGTCGCGCGGGTGCCGTCGGGCAACCTCGGTGCGGCGTGGCAGTTCTGGGACGGCACGGCGTGGGGGAGCGACGAGACCCGGTCGAAGCGGCTGTTCTCCGGTGGCGGCACCGGGTTCTCGGTGATCCGCAAGGACGGGCAGATCGTCGTCGTCACACACGACGGCAACGTCGGCTTCAGCCCGTGGTTCGTCGCGTACACGGCTTCCGCGCCGACAGGTCCGTTCGCCGGGCCCACCTACCTGCACAAGGCACCCGAGCCGGGGTTGAACCCGTGGCAGTTCGCCTATGACGCCCAGCTGCACCAGGAGCAGGCGGCCACCGGCACGTTGCTCATGTCCTACAACGTCAACAGCCTGCAGAACGAGGACAACTACAAGGACGCCCGGATCTACCGGCCGCGGTTCGTCGACGTCACCTGGCCACGCCCGATCCCCGGCCCCGGTGTGCCCGCGGCACCGTCGAACGTCAACCTGGCGCTGGGCACCGACGGTGGCGGCACGGTCACCTGGAACGCGCCGGACGGGCTCAGCTTCTGGCTCTACCAAAGGGATGTGACCGCCGGGCAGACGCACTTCTCGCACGGCCCCAGCAGCGTCACGATCAAGTCGCAGCAGCTAGGCGGGCTCAAGGACGGGCACACCTACGAGTTCAAGGTCTCCGCGGTCAACGGTGTGGGCGAAGGTGCTTTCTCCGCAACGGTTTCCGGCACCGCGCACGTCATCCCGCCGAACGCGCCGACGAACCTGCGTGCGACCCCCGGCGTCAACGTCGACGTCGCGCTCGCGTGGGACGCGGTGCAGGGCAGCAACGTGCTGTACGCGGTGCAGAAGCGCGATGTGACGGCCGGCGACACCGACTTCACCGACGTCTGGTTCCCCAGCCCTGCCAACACCACCCACACCGTCACGGATCTGCTGCACAACCACGCCTACGAATTCCGCGTCATCGCACGCAACGGTGGCGGCGAGAGCCCGCCGTCGAACGTCGTGGCCGCCACCGCGGTCTCCGCGCCGCCGCTGGTGCCGACCGGCCTGACCGCCGTGGCGCAGAGCGACGGCAGTGCGAAGCTGAGCTGGAACTCCGCGGGTGAGGGGCTCTGGTACTGGATCTACCAGCGCGACGTCACCGCGGGCGCGGCGTTCCAGCGCCTCGAATATCCCGTCACGAACGGCACCTCGGCCCAGCCGGGGCTGCTGACCAACGGGCACGTGTACGAGTTCGCGATCAGTTCGGTCAACAGGTTCAACCTGGAGTCGGCCAAGTCGCCTGTCGCGAGTGTCACGGCCAGGTGGGACAAGCCTGCCGCACCCGCGAACCTCACGGCGACGGCCCAGTCCGACGGCGGCGTCAAGCTCACCTGGAGCTCCACCGGCGAGAACCACTGGTACTGGATCCACCAGCGAGACGTCACCGCGGGCGAAACCGCGTTCACCAAGCTCGACTACCCCGTCACGGACGGGACGACGTTCACCGCGGGACTGCTGCTCAAGGACCACGTCTACGCGTTCAAGGTCAGCGCGATCAACGCCGGCGGCGACGGGCCGTTGTCGGCGGAAGTCCAGGCGACCGCCCGTTACGACGCACCCGCGGCACCGACGAACCTCACCGCGACGCCCGGCGACGGAACCGTTGCGCTGAACTGGACAGCGTCCGCTCCCGGTGCCTGGTACTGGATCTACCAGCGGGATGTCACCGCGGGCGACACGAACTTCACGAAGCTCGAGTACCCGATCACCGACGGGACCTCGTTCACCGCCGGGTTGCTCGCCAACGGGCACACCTACGAGTTCAAGGTCTCCGCGATCACCGCCGGTGGCGAGGGCGCGGCGAGCGCTCCGGTGTCCGGGAAGCCGATGCCGCCGTTGCCGGCCAAGGTGACGGGGCTTTCCGCGACGCAGCAGGCCTCTGGTGAGATCAAGCTGTCGTGGAGCGCTCAGCCGAGCGTCTACTACTGGATCTACCAACGTGATGCGACCGCCGGGCAGCAGTTCAGCAAGCTGCCGTTCCCCGCCTCCGACGCCTCGTTCACGGCCGGTGGGCTGACCCACGGGCACGTCTACGAGTTCAGGATCGCCGCGACCAACCTCGCGGGTGACGGTCCGGCTTCCGATGTCGTCAGCGCGAAGTCGCAGTTCGCGGTTCCCGGCGCGCCCGCGAACCTGCGCGGCTCGGCCGCCGGTGACGGAAGCATCGACCTCGCCTGGGACTCCGCAGGCCCGAACCTCTTCTACTGGGTCTACCGGCGCGATGTGACGGCGGGTGAGGCCGGGTTCACGCGGGCGGCGTTCCCGACGGACAAGACGTTGCTGTCGTGGGAGCAGCTGCAGAACGGGCACGTCTACGAGTTCTACGTCCGAGCGGAGAACGCGGGCGGGCTCGGTGCCGCGTCGAACACGGTCTCGATCAAGTCGCTCGGCGGGCTGCCGCAGCCACCGTCGGGCCTCACCGCGTCGCCCGGCAACGGTCGCGTCGTGATCTCGTGGACGGCCAGCAGCACGCCCGACGTCCTTTACTGGGTCTACTACCGCGATGCTTCCCTGGGCGAGAACTTCCGCAAGCTGGAGGTGCCGTTCGGTTCGCCGGCCGCGACCCTGGAGCCGTTGACCAACGGCCACACCTACGAGTTCAAGGTCGCGGCGACGAACTGGGCGGGCGACAGCCGTACGACCCCGGTGGTGAGCGCGCGGCCGTTGCCGCCGGTGCCCGCCGCGGCGTCGTTGACCGCCATCGCGGGCAACGGCGAGGTCGGCCTCGGGTGGAACGCCGTCGACCAGGCGACCTACTTCTGGGTCGAGTACCGCGACATCACCGCTGGTCAGGGTAGTTTCCAGCGGTTGCCGCTGCCGGTGTCGAACTGGGCTCTGACGGTCAGGCCGCTGGCCAACGGCCACCAGTACGAGTTCCGCGTGATCTCCGGCAACGTGGCGGGGGAAAGCGGCCCGTCGAACGTCGTGCGCGCCACACCGGTGCCGCCGCCTCCCGCCGCTCCGTCCAACCTGCGTGCGGTGGCGGGCAACGGCAAGGTGTCGCTGTCGTGGAACGCGAGCCCGTCCGGCCCGGTGTACTACTGGGTGTACTTCCGGCCGCAGGGGCACCGCGACTGGTACTACTTCCAGTACCCGGCGAGCGGAACCTCGTTCGTGGCAACGGGTTTGCTGAACAACTTCACCTACGAGTTCAAGGTGACGGCGGCGAATCTCGGCGGCCAGTCAGCACCGTCCAATGTGGTCAGTGCGCGTCCGTTCCTGCCCCTTCCCGCCGCGCCGCCGAACCTCCGGGTGACCGCGGGCGACGGCCAGGCGACGCTCACCTGGGACCCGAGTCCGTCCGGGCCGGTGTTCTACTGGGTCTACTTCAAGCCGCAGGGGCAGAACGACTGGTTCTACTACCAGTTCCCGGCGAGCGGAACTTCTTTCGTGGCACAGAACCTGCTGAACGGGTTCAACTACTCGTTCCGCGTGACAGCGGCGAACCAGGCAGGCCAGAGCCCGCCGTCGAACGAGGTGACGGTCAAGCCGATGCCGCCGTTGCCGGCGAAACCAACGGGGCTCAGGGCGCCGGCCTACGCCTACAACTCGCGGATACCGCTGTACTGGGACTCGAACCCGGTGCCCGGCGTGAGCTACTCGGTGGAGGTGCGCAACGCCAGCCACCAGGGTGTCTGGTATCCCTGGGAGTCCACGCGTCAGACCTCATCCGTGTTCGACCCGTCGACGTACGGCATCGTCTGGGAGTTCCGGGTGATCGCGCGGAACATGACCGGTAGCTCGGAGCCCAGCGACGTGGCCCGCCAGGTCTCGTTGCCGTGGCTGCCTTACGGCTCACCTCCGTCGTACGGGTTCAACGGCGGCAACGGTGCGAACGCTGCCGCGGTTCCCGTCGCGATGAGCTTGGAGTGCGACGACAGCTTCCGGCAGAAGATCTGCTTCGGCTGGTCGGTCGGCGGAAACCAGCCGTCGACCATCGGTGACTACTTCTTCTACCCCGGCAGCAGGGAGGACCTGAACAGGTGGATCCGCTGTGAGGCCTACGAGAACATGTACCTGCGCGGGAGAAGCGGCGCAGGTGCGGTGAACTCGGTCGGTCAGGACCTGCTGCGGCACGAGGCCATCCACTCCATGCAAGAAGGCGGGTTCCTTCCGCCACAGGGATTCGGATTGTTCGTGGCGGCATACATCTACGAGTCCGTGCAGTCGAAGATTCGGACCGGCGACTGGGCGAAGAACAACGCCTTCGAGATCAACGCAGGTCTGGAACGAGGTGGCTACCAGAGGTTCGACGACATCCAGAAGTTGTGCAGCTGGGCGTCCGAACGGGCCGGCTACTAGCGATGTGATCATGAAGCTGCGGTCGGGGATGTGGTTCGGCGCGGACCTGGACGAGGTCCGCGCCGAGCCGCGCGGAGACGTGGCGTCCTGCCAAGTACCTGTGCATCTGCGCGGACTAGGCTCTGATTCGTGGAGAAGCGAATCGCAGGCAGGTTGAACCGCCAGGTCGGCGTCGTGGGGCTGGGCTGCTGGCAGCTCGGCGCCGACTGGGGCGAGGTGGACGAGTCCGAGGCGCTCGCACTGCTGCACGCCGCCGCCGACACGGGTGTCGACTTCTTCGACACCGCGGACGTGTACGGCGACGGGCGCAGCGAGTCGCTGGTCGGCCGCTTCCTGAAGGAGCGCGAGGACGACGGCATCTTCGTGGCTACGAAGATGGGGCGGCGGCTGCCGGCGCAGACCACGGAGGGGTACAACCGGGAGAACTTCCTCGCGTGGAACGACCGGAGCCGCCGCAATCTGGGTGTCGACACGCTGGACCTCGTGCAGCTGCACTGTCCGCCCACGCCGGTCTACAGCCGGGACGAGGTGTACGACACCCTGGACGAAATGGTCGAGCAGCAACGGATCGCTGCTTATGGCGTGTCGGTGGAGAAGGTCGAGGAGGCGCTGGAGGCGATCAGGCGTCCGCACGTGGCCAGCGTGCAGATCATCCTGAACGCGTTCCGGCTCAAGCCCCTCGAGGAGGTGCTGCCCGCGGCTCAGGAGGCGGGTGTCGCGATCATCGCGCGGGTGCCGCTGGCGTCTGGGCTGTTGTCCGGGAAGTACACCGCGGCAACGACTTTCGGTGCGGACGACCACCGCAACTACAACCGCAACGGTGAGGCGTTCGACGTCGGCGAGACGTTCTCCGGGGTCCCGTACGAGGTCGGGCTGGAGGCCGTGGAACGGCTCCGGCCGCTCGTGCCGGAAGGGGCCACGATGGCGCAGTTCGCGCTCAGGTGGATCGTGGACCAGCCCGGTGTCACCGTGGTGATTCCCGGTGCCCGCAACGTGGAGCAGGCGCGGGCGAACTCAGGGGCTGCTTCCTTGCCGCCCGTGGACGAGAAGGCAGTCGCTGCCGTTTACGACGAGCTGATCCGGCCGCACGTGCACGACCGGTGGTAGGTCACTCCTCGGCGAGGATGGCGTAGAGCCTGCGCCGCAACTCGTTGTAGAGCTCGACCGTGCGTGCCTTCTGCTCGGGCGTGCCCGCGTGGGAGATCTGCTCCATCGCGCTGCCGAGCAGCCGGACCGCGGTCCGCAGCTCGCCGTCGACCGGGTCGAGCTGGATGTCGATGTCGCGCCAGGGCGGGGCCGTGTGCTCCGTCCTGCCGTGCTCGGTGACCGTGAACAGCTTCTTGCCTCCTTCTTCTTCGGAGGAGATGAGGCCTTCGTCGGCGAGCATCTGCAGCGTCGGGTAGACCGAGCCGGGGCTCGGGCTCCACGCGCCGCCGGTGCGCCTGGCGATCTCCTGGATGATCTCGTAGCCGTGCATCGGCCGTTCTGCCAGCAAGGACAGAACCGCCGCCCGGACGTTGCCGCGCCTCTGGCGGCCGCCCCTGCCACCGCCCCCGAAGGGACCGTGGCGATGCCTGTGGTGGTGCTCTCTGTGGTGTGGTCTCATCATCATGTCGCTAACGATATATCGGAATCTATCGCGATGCAACGGTCTTGTGGTCGCGAAGTTCGTGGGACACTAGATGTGCTATGACTTCGCTTCCCCTTGTCTTCGACGCGCCCAAGCGCGGCCTGCCGCCGCGCCACCTCGTCGACCTGTCGCCTGCCGAACGTGCCGAAGCCGTTGCGGCTCTTGGTGAAAAGCCGTTCCGCGCCAAGCAGCTGTCGAACCACTACTTCAGCCGCCTGACGGTCGACCCGGCCGAGATGACCGACATCCCGGCCGCCACGCGCGACAAGCTGGTTGCGGACCTGATGCCGCCGTTGTTCACGGTCGTGCGCAAGGTCACAACCGACGAGGGGACGACCGCCAAGACGCTGCTGCGGGCGCACGACGGCACGCTCATCGAGTCGGTGCTGATGCGCTACCCGGACCGCGCGACGCTGTGCATCTCGTCGCAGGCGGGCTGCGGCATGGCGTGCCCGTTCTGCGCGACCGGCCAGGGCGGCCTGCAGCGCAACCTGTCGACCGCCGAGATCGTGGACCAGGTCCGTCTGGGCGCCGCGGCGATGCGCGACGGCGAGCTGCCGGGCGGGCCGGGCAGGCTCTCCAACATCGTCTTCATGGGCATGGGCGAGCCGCTCGCGAACTACAAGCGCGTGATCGAGGCTGTCCACCGCATCACGGCTCCGGCGCCGGACGGTCTGGGCATCTCGCAGCGCACGGTCACTGTGTCGACGGTGGGTCTGGTGCCGGCGATCAAGAAGCTGACCGAGGAGAAGCTGCAGGTCCGGCTCGCGGTGTCGCTGCACACGCCGGACGACGAGCTGCGCAACACGCTCGTGCCGGTGAACACGCGGTGGGACGTCGCCGAGGTGCTGGAAGCCGCGCGGGGGTACGCGGACCAGACCGGGCGGCGGGTCAGCATCGAGTACGCGTTGATCCGGGACATCAACGACCAGGGCTGGCGTGCGGACCTGCTGGGCAAGAAGCTGCGCAAGTACCTGGGGCAGCTGGTGCACGTGAACCTGATCCCGCTGAACCCGACGCCGGGAAGCAAGTGGGACGCGTCGCCGAAGCCGGTGGAGCGGGAGTTCGTGCGGCGGGTGCGGGAGCAGGGTGTCGAGTGCACTGTGCGGGACACGCGTGGGCAGGAGATCGCGGCGGCCTGCGGTCAGCTCGCTGCCGAGGGCTGAGCTGGGTCTACCTGCCAATAACAACCATCGGTGCTAGCATTGACTGCAATGACAGCGCCGGAGGTGGATCATGGCGGTCCTGACGATCCGCGACTTCGATGAGAGTCTGAAGGCAAAGCTCAGGATTCGTGCGGCTGAGCACGGCCGATCGATGGAAGCCGAAGTACGGGCGATCCTCGCTGCGGTGCTGACCAAGTCCGACTCAGGGCCTGGCATGGGGACGAGGATTCGGCAGCGTTTCGCCGACGTCGATGACGCCTCGTTCGAACTGCCTCAGCGTGCCGAGTCGCCGCGAGCAGCGGAGTTCCCCGAGTGATCGTTCTTGACACCAACGTTGTTTCCGAACTCATGAGGCGGGTTCCGAACGACGAGGTGGTTCGCTGGGTCGATCGATACCCGGCCGATGAAGTCTTCGTCACCGCGGTTACGGCTGCCGAGCTCGCGTATGGCGTTGAGCGAATGCCGGAGGGGCAACGCAAGACGACGCTCGCGGTGAAGATCTCGGAACTCCTGACCGAGGAATTCCAAGGGCAGATCCTGCCGTTCGACGGTGTGGCTGCCGTGTACTACGGCGAGATCGCAGCGGCTCGTGAGGATCAGGGTTCGCCGATCAGCATGGCCGATGCGCAGATCGCTGCGATCTGCCGTCGCTTCGTGGCCTGCCTGGCCACCCGCAACACGAAGGACTTCGTGGACACGGGCATCACCCTGCTGAACCCCTGGGGCGCCGACGACTTGTAAGACGGCAGGGGACATCAACGACCAGGGCTGGCGCGCGGATCCGCCGGGAAGCAAGCGGGATACGCGGGGCCAGGAGATCGCGGCGGCCTGCGGTCAGCTCGCGGCCGAGGGCTGATCAGGAGCCCCTGGCGACCAGGAAGAAGTCGAGCCACAACAGGCGGACCTTCGTGTGGCACAGCCACTCCGGCTCGACGTTCGGCGTACCGGACAGTCCGGGGTCCCGGTAGTCGATCCTGAACGTGCCGTTGCTGTCGAGCACGACCAACGAGCAGAAGGTGTCGTCACCGGTGGCGCGCTGCCAGGCCGCGTCGCCGTTGCTCATGCCGTCGTCGGTTTTGCGCACGTAGCCGTCGTCGAGGTACCGCTGGAACTGCGCACGCTGTTCGTCGACGGTGCTGACCGAGGACTCGAAGACGGCGGACTTGCCGGATGCCGCGTCGGTGAAGTGGCACTTCCTGCCGGTGGCGGTGCCCTCCTCCGACGTCAGCGGAGGCAGGCCCTTGACCCTCGTGAAGACGTTCTCGCAGCTGGGCAGCGGCTTCTGGCCGTAGGCGCCTGCCTCACGGTTGTTGATCAGCAGGAACGTCGTTGTGGCCGCTGCCACCAGCAGGAGGGTCGTGGCGATCGTGATGCCGACGATCCAGCCGGTGCCGAGTCCAGGTCGTTTCATCGCGGGGGACGCTACTGGAGCAGTTCGATCTTCGCAGGGTGAGTATTTGCGGTGCGGCGTGGTGGCCGCCGGTTCTACCGTTTCCCGCGATGAGACATGAGGGGGAACGCTGGCGCACGCTCGTCAGCACCGTGAGGTTGGGGCGGGACGAGTGCCGGGTGGTGAGGCCGGCTCGGCCGTTGCGTCATGCGCCGTTGTACGAGGGGTACCTGGGCGTCGAGGCGTGCGTGACCAAGGAGTCGGCGCTCGGCATCGCGATGGCTTGGGCGTTCGCGATGCGGTCGCCGCGCACGGTGGTGTACCTGCCGCTGCGGCAGAGCGACTGCGAGTGCAGGTCCGCCGACGGGCCCGCGCTGGATCTGGTTCTGCTGCACCAGAGCCTCGGGTTCCGGCTGTCGGAGTGGAAGGACGGGCGCGCCAGGCTTCGGGGCGGACGGCCGCACACCGTTGTGTGCCAAGGGATGCCGCGGGAGCGCGAGGAACCGCGGTGGGACCGGCAGGAGCTTCGCGGCGAGATCGTGGGCGGCACCGTGTTCGTCGTCGGGAGCCGGTCGGCGTTCCAGGCTGGTGCGGAGGCGTTCCGGCAGCTGGTCGAGGACTGCCCGCGCCACATGCACGAGGCTCCCGGCACGCATTGCTGCGCCGAGGTCACGGCCAAAGATCAGCACCCGAACTGGCTGCACGTGGTGTACTGCAACGAACATCGCGTACACGCCTGAGGGGGCCTGGCAACACATGGGTGTCATGTACGACTACTTCGCCGCGCCGTCGGACGAACTCGCAGCTGCCACGATCGACGGCGGGCCGGTGGGTCTGTTCAGGACGGTCGAGACCAAGTTCGTCGACCCTGTCGTGGTCGTGGGGAAGCTGGAGGAGCTGCTCACCGGCCGCGCCTACGACGAGATCTCCGCGGATCCGCGCTGCGGCGACGATCTGGCGGTCGAGCACGACGGCGAAGTGCTGGTCCTCACGGTCACCGACGGCCTGCGGGACGGGCTCGCGGCGGCCGGTGACCTGGACGAGATCGCGGTGCGGTGGGCCGGGATCGAGGAGCTGAACGGGTTCGAGGCCGAGGTGCTCGCCGGCATCCTGGGCGAGCTTCAGGCCCTGGCAGTCGAGGCGGAGAAGAACGGGGAACGGCTCTACTGCTGGGTGTGCGTCTGAACGGAACGGCCCCCGCTCACACCTGAGCGGGGGCCGGGGCGGCTAGAGCTGCCAGTTCTGGTTGGCGCCGCCCGAACACGTCCAGATCACCAGGCGCGTGCCGTCGGCGGAGGAGCCGCCGGACGCGTCCAAGCACTTGCCGGACTGGGGATTGCGCAACGTGGTGCCGACGCGAGACCACACCTGGGCTCCCGTGCCGTTGCAGGTCCACAGTTGCACAACGGTTCCGTTGGCGGTGCCGGAACCGGCCACGTCAAGACACTTTCCCAATGCGCGCAACGTGTCCCCGGAACGCGACCACTGCTGGGCGTCCGTGCCGTTGCAACTCCACAGCTGGATGACCGTGCCATCCGCGGTGCCGGAACCGTTGACATCAACGCACTTCCCGCCGATGCCCACGATCGAGCCGCCACCGCTGGAAGACGACACCAGGAACTGGCTGCGCGCGACGTTCCAATGCGTTGCCAGGTAAGAACCCGCGGCCGGGTTGGTGTGGAAGTAGTCGTCGCCGCCGCAGTCGATCTGGTTCTCGGGTGCGCCGGGACAGACGTTCACCAGGCCACCGGGTGGCGAAGGGATGCCGCCGTCGTCGTAACACATGATGTCCTGGTCGTCCCAGCAGTGGCCGTAGGCCGTGGAGTGCGGGGCGGAACGTTGCACGGCGCCCAAGGTGTGCAGCAGTTCGTGTCCGCTGGCCTGCCACGTCCAGCAGCCCGTACCCACTGCGGCATAAGAAGGTCCGGAGTTGTAGCCGTTGTCGGCACCTGGACGGTCGTCGCCCGGCGCGCCCCACGCCACGCCGCAGCCGTCGGAGTCGTGCCAGAACAAGTACTTGCGATCAGTGCGGTTGTACCCGCGCGCAGCGAGCTGGTCGGCGATGGCGGAGGGGGAGGACATCGCGGACTGGGGCACGACAACGTTGTCCACGGACGCACGGCAGGCCGAGTTCGTCACGAAGCGCACGTGCCGGACGCCGCCGCCCAGGCGTGAGGCCGCCTCGACGAACGTGTTGTCGATCTGGTCGGCGAACGTCTGGAACTGGCCCACGGACTGCGAATACCGGTCGGCGGACTGGTCGCCGCGCACATAAACAGTCTGGACGCGTTTGCCGCTCACGCCGTCGCCGTCGCAGACCACGGACTGGATGGACACAGCCGACGGCTCGCGGAACTCGGCCGGCAGATCGTCGACCATCGGGGTGAGCAGCGCCAATGCGCTGAGCAGGGCAGCTAAAGGCATCACAGGACCGCCTTCGGGAGGTGAAGAACAGGGAAGCGGTCTAGACCAATAAAGACGGTAGCGAATCGGCCACGCGCTGTCAGCGGACAGAACCGGACAGGAAACCGGGCGGCGCGAGAGGGCGGATACCATGCCGCGCGTGGGGGAACCGACGAGGCTGGTCGCGGGCAGATACGCGACGATCAGAGAGCTCGGCCGGGGCGGCATGGGGGTCGTCTGGCTCGCCGAGGACCGGGTCATCGGCCGCCAGGTCGCGCTCAAGGAGCTGCGGACCACCGAGAGCGAGCGCGTGCTCCGCGAGGCCCGCACGGCAGGGCGTCTGAACAGCCCGAACGTCGTCGGCATCTACGACGTCATCGTCGAGGACGGCGTCACCTACCTGGTCATGGAGCTCGTCGAGGCCCCTACGCTCTCCGAGGTCATGACCCGCAAGAGCCTCACCGAGGACGAGGTCGCGGACATCGGCCTGCAGACGCTCAGCGCGCTCGAGGCGGCCCACGCGGCGGGCATCGTCCATCGGGACGTCAAGCCCAGCAACATCATGGTGCTGCCGGACGGACGCGTGAAGCTCGCCGACTTCGGCATCGCGCGGGCCATGGACGACCCCGGGCTGACGGCGACCGGCGGCATCATGGGTTCGCCGGGCTACATGGCGCCTGAGCTGTTCGCGGGCAAGCAGCCGTCACCGGCGAGCGACCTGTGGGCGTTGGGCGCCACCATGTTCCACGCGATCGAGGGTCGCGCACCGTTCCAGCGCGACACGACCGCGGCCACCATGCACGCGATCATGTACGAGGAACCCGTCCTTCAGCGCACCACGGGACCGCTCGCCGCCACGATCATGGCGCTGCTCAGCCAGGACGACGCCCAGCGCATCACCGCACCCCAGTTGCGCGAACGACTGAGCGACCGCACCAGGACGGTCAGGCCGTCCACGCAGTCCGAGCGGACGGTGGTCATCGAACCCGTCACCACCTTCGTCGCGCCGCAGACGACGCGCGACGACTGGGACGACGAGAAACCCAAGTCCCGCAAGAAGATCGGCATCGTCGCAGGGGCCACGGCGGCCGTCGTGGTGATCGCGCTCGCCGCCGTCTTCCTGATCAAGCCGACCACGCCCGGCAACGCCTCGGCGCAGCAGGGTCCCGGCTCCAGCGAGCAGCCGGCCAGCCAGACCAGCAGCACCGCCTCCAGCGCGCCGTCCAGCAGCAGCGCGGCCCCGAGCAGCAGCAGCCAAGCGCCGTCGTCCAGCCAGGGCCCGAAGCCGACCCAAAGTCAGCCGAACCAGCCGCAGCCGACGACAACGCAACCGAAACCGCCGCGTGAGACGCTGGTGCTGACCCGCTACCTGAAGTCGGGCGGCTTCCACTACAGCGGCACGTCGAGGGTTCCGGCGCCGGCCGGTTTTCAGGCGGAGGCGCACTCCCTCGGCAAGCTCCTCGCCAAGGAGGAACCGGGCACGAAGCCGCTCTACGCCTGTCGCATCAACGGATCCGAGGACCACATGACCTCGGTGTCGCCGACCTGCGAGGGCCAGACCGTGCTCAGCGCCACCCCGCTCGGCCACGTCTTCAAGGACAAGCCCGGCGACGTGCCGACGCTTCCCCTCTACCGCTGCATCTTCAAGGGCACGCACTTCGACTCGCTCGACTCGAAGTGCGAGGGCTACCAGCAGGAGTGGCAGTTCGGCTGGGTCGTCGGGTGATCGCCGGCCGGTACCGCACGATCCGCGAGCTAGGCCGTGGTGGCATGGGCGTGGTCTGGCTCGCCGAGGACCAGGTCATCGGACGCAGGGTCGCGCTCAAGGAGCTGCGCACGTCGGAAACAGAGCGCGTCCTCAGCGAGGCGCGCACCGCAGGCCGTCTGAACAGCCCGAACGTCGTAGCCATCCACGACGTGATCACCGACAACGGCGTCACGTACATCGTGATGGAGCTGGTCGAGGCGCCGACGCTCACGGACCTCATGGCGCGCAGGACGTTCACCGAGGACGAGGTCGCGAGCATCGGCCTGCAGACCCTCAGCGCGCTCGAAGCGGCCCACGCGGCCGGGATCGTGCACCGGGACGTCAAGCCCAGCAACATCATGGTCGCGCCGGACGGCACGGTGAAGCTGACCGACTTCGGCATCGCGCGGGCCATGGACGACCCCGGGCTGACGGCCACGGGCGGCATCATGGGTTCGCCCGGTTACATGGCGCCGGAGTTGTTCGCCGGCAAGGCTCCCTCACCCGCCAGCGACCTGTGGGCCTTGGGCGCCACCATGTTCCACGCGATCGAGGGCCACTCACCGTTCCAACGCGACACGACCGCGGCCACGATGCACGCGATCATGTACGACGAACCGGTCCTGCGCAGAGCCCGCGGTCCACTCGCGACCGTGATCATGGGGCTGCTGCACCAGAATCCCGCTCAGCGCCTCACGGCGGCCCAGACCAGGGCCCAGCTCGGTTCGCCGTCCGAACGCACCGTCGTCATCGAGCCCGTCACCACCTTCGTGGCACCGACGCGTGAGGAGTTCCCCGAACCCAAGCGCACGGGTCTGATCGCGGGTGCCGCCGTCGCTGCCGTCGTGGTGATCGCGCTCGTCACCTTCCTGATCGTGCGGCCGAACGACGAGCCTGTCACCCCTGCCGCACAGCAGGTCACGACCACGGCGACCCCGCCCGGTGAGACGTCGAGCAGCGCGCCCAGCAGCAGTTCAGCCGCGCCGAGCAGCAGTCAGACGCCGTCGAGCACGCCCAAGTCGACTCAAGCCCAGGCGCAGCCTCAGCCGACGAGCGCTCCGCAGAAGCCGAAGCGCAAGACGCTCGCGCTGAACCGGTGGAACGACGGCAAGTGGTACTTCACCGCGTCGCCCATCATCGCCAAACCCTCCCAGTTCACCGCGAAGGACGGCCCGGCCGGCTGGATCGCGGAGAGCGAGGAGGCGGGCACCCGCAAGCTGTACGCGTGCAAGATCGGCACCGCCGGTGACTACATGACCGCGGTGAACAGGGACTGCGACGGCCACGAGTTCGCCGGCGAGCTCGGCTGGATCTTCACCACCCAGCCCGCGGACGCGGAGTCGAGGGTGCTCTACCGCTGCACCAGGGACAGCGGCAGCAGGCACTTCGACTCCCTCGACGGCGACTGCGAGGGCGAGCACCGCGACGGTCCGCTCGGATACGTCCTCACCGGGCCGTAGCGGGCTCCAGTCCCATCGGCTCCGCGCTGTCGAACGTCTCCCGCGCCTCGGCGACGGACTCGTAGTTCTGTTGCGCCCACAACCGCAACGCGGCCAGCGGCTCGGTGACACTGCGACCCAGCGCCGTCAGTTCGTACTCGACGCGCAACGGCACCGAGGGGTAGACCGTGCGCGTGACGAGCCCATCGCGCTCCAGCGTGCGCAACGTCTGCGTGAGCATCTTCTGGCTGACGCCGTCCAGCCGGCGCTTGAGCTCGCCGAACCGCTTGGGCCCGTCCTCCAGAGCTCCGATGGCCAGCGCCGTCCACTTCGACGCGACCATGTCCAGCAGGTCGCGGCACGGGCACATCTTGAGGTAAACGTCCCTGATCACGCCATAGTTTCTACCAGGTACCTAGTGCACAAGATAGTGCCTAATTGCCAGTAGAGACCTGGTCTCTCAAGCTAGTGGACATGCGAGCGATCATCCAGAACGAGCTGAACGGCCCTCTGACCCTCACCGACGTCCCCAAGCCCGCGCCACTGCCGACGGAGGTGCTGGTCAGGGTCCACGCGGCGGGCGTCAACCCGGTCGACTGGAAGACCCGCGCGGGTGGCGGCATGGCGGGCCTGCAGAGCTTCCCGTTCATCAACGGCTGGGACGTCTCGGGTGTCGTCGAGGAGGTCGGCTTCGGTGTGACGACGCTCAAGCCAGGCGACGAGGTCTACGGCATGCCACGCTTCCCGCACGCCGCGAGCGCCTACGCCGAGTACGTCACGGCGCCGAGCAGGCACTTCGCCAAGAAGCCCCAGAGCCTCACGCACGTCGAGGCGGGCGCTCTCCCGCTGGCCGCGCTCACCGCGTGGCAGATCCTCAAGGACACCGCCGACGTGCAGCCGGGGCAGAAGGTGCTGATCACGGCCGCGGCGGGCGGCGTCGGACACCTCGCGGTCCAGATCGCGAAGGCCCACGGCGCGTACGTCATCGGTACCGCGCGCGGGCCCAAGCACGCGTTCCTGAAGGACCTCGGTGCCGACGAAGTGATCGACTACACGCTGGGCGACTACGCGGGCAACGACATCGACGTGCTCGTGGACCTCGTCGGCGGCTCGTCACCGGAAGCGGTGCGCAGCGGCGGCCTGTTCGTCGGCGTGCCGTCCGGAGTGGACAGCGTGCGCCGTGACGACATCAGGATCAGCCCGATCCTGGTCGAGCCCGACCGCGCCGGGCTGGAGGCGATCACCGCGCTCGTCGAGTCCGGCGAGCTCAGGGTGCACGTCGACGCGACGTTCCCGCTGGAGGACGCCGGAAAAGCACATGCCCTGGGCGAGACTGGCCGCACCCAGGGCAAGATCGTGCTCGAAACGCTCTAGCGGCGCCAGGACGTGCGCTTGCGGGCCGCGTCCCACACGAGACCGCCGACGATGACCACGATCGTGACGATCAGGTAGATGTTCTCGGTGTTTCCGTGGTGGTTGCGGAACACCAGCATCAGGAAGAGGAAGACTGCGGAGAGGATGCCACCCCAGCGAACCGCGCCGGGGAGCGAGCCGTGCCAGCCCCACTCGTGCGACGGCTCCTCGTGCGGGTCGACCGCAGGACGCTTCTCCAGTTCCGAGGACGAAGCCACGGTTTCCTCCACTGCTCATCCGGATTACCGGGTCATCGTCGCACATGTTGATGAGCACGGATGTGTGAGGTCGCGCGCGCTCGGCTTACCTGCGAGGTCGAGCGCCGTTAGTCTCAGCGCGGCCACACCCGTCCGATCTCCGAAGGCGCCTCGACTTGACCGGCTTCTCTCCCGCTGAGGCCTCCACCCCGGACACGTTCGCCCCCGTCGAGATCGGTCTGCACGGGGTGCGCAAACGCTTCTCCGACCAGGTGGCGGTCGACGGCATCTCGCTGAACGTCCACGAAGGCGAGTTCTTCTCGGTTCTCGGCCCGTCCGGCTGCGGCAAGACCACCGTCCTGCGCATGATCGCGGGCTTCGTCGACCCCGACGAGGGCCGCATCGAGCTCGACGGCAACGACATGGTGGGCGTCCCTCCGTACCGGCGGGACGTCAACACCGTCTTCCAGTCCTACGCGCTGTTCCCCCACATGTCGGTGTGGGACAACGTCGCGTACGGCCTCAAGCGCAAGAAGATCCGCGGCGAGGAGCTGCGCAAGCGCGTCGGCGAGCACCTCGAACTGGTGCGGCTCTCCCAGTTCGCCAAGCGCAGGCCCTCCCAGCTGAGCGGCGGCCAGCAGCAACGCGTCGCCATCGCCCGTGCGCTCGCCGCCGGTCCACGACTGCTGCTGCTCGACGAGCCGCTCGGCGCGCTGGACGCCAAGCTGCGCAAGGAGCTGCAGATCGAGCTCATGCGCATCCAGCGCGAGGTCGGCACGACGTTCCTCTACGTCACCCACGACCAGGAAGAGGCGCTGGTCCTCTCGCACCGCATCGCCGTGATGAACGCGGGCAAGGTCGAGCAGGTCGGTTATCCGGAGGACGTCTACGAGCGGCCGGCCACCCGGTTCGTCGCGGGTTTCATCGGCACGTCCAACATCCTCGACGCCGAGGTGTCCGGTGTGGACGGTGAGTTCGCCGCGCTGACGGCTCCCGGCGCCACGAACCTGCGCGCCAAGTTCACCGGCAAGGTCAGCCACGGCCAGAAGGTCGCCGCGACCGTGCGTCCGGAGAAGGTCCACCTGTTCAACGAGACCGCCGAGCCGCCGACGGGCTGGTGCGTGCTGAAGGGCGTGGTCCAGGACGTCGTCTACACGGGCGTCTCCACGCAGTTCGTGGTCGACACGCCTGGCGGCGAGCTGGTCGCGTTCGTGCAGAACGCCCAGCGCATCGACGACGCGGGTGCTCCGGGGCAGCCGGTGCGGATGGCCTGGGACCCCGAGTTCACCGTGCTGCTGGACAAAACCGATGGCTGAGCTCCGGATCGCCCGGCTGTGGGACACCGACAGCCCGCGGGTGACCCGGCGAGCGATGCTGGGCTCGATGGCGTACTTCGCGCTCGCCGCGTGCGCCGTCGGCCCGGCACCGACCAGCAGCGGCGACGTGAACGCCGCCAAGGCCGTGAACCTGCGGGACGAGCCGAAGCTCAACTTCTACAACTGGACCGACTACATCGCGCCGGAGACGTTGCCGGGCTTCCAGACCGTCACGGGCATCGAAGTCACGTACGACAACTTCTCCACCAACGACGAGATGGAAGCCAAGATCGCGTCCGGCCAGGCGGGCTACGACCTGGTGGTGCCTTCTGACAACTTCCTGCGCCGGTTTCTCAGGTCAGGCCTGCTGCAACCGCTCGACCACGACGCCATCCCGAACCTCGCGAACCTCGAACAGCGGTTCGTCGAGGCCGACTACGACCCCGGCAACAAGTACTCGGTGCCGTGGGCTTGGGGCACAACGGGTCTGGCCTACTCGAAGTCGCAGATCGGCGGCGACGTCACCGGTTTCGACGCCTACGACCTGCCGAACGCCGAGAGCCGCAGCTCGATCCTCGACGAGGCCCGCGACGGCCTGGCACTCGGCCTGCTCAAGCTCGGCCACGACCCGAACACCACGGACGCGAAGCAGATCGACGACGCGGCGAACTTCCTGCTGTCGCTGAAGAAGAAGCTCGGGCAGATCACCTCCGACGTGATCGAGCCGCTGACCTCGGGTCAGGTGCGGCTGGCGCAGGCGTACTCCGGTGACGCGTTCCAGGCGAAGGCGGCCAACGACGACATCGGGTACGCCATCCCGGAAGAGGGTGGACTGTCCTACGTGGACCTGCTCGTCATCCCGAAGGACGCGCCGCACGCCGGGAACGCGCACCGGTTCATCGACTACGTCCTCGGCGCGGACACGGGAGCGGCGCTGTCCAACGCGGTGCGCTACGGCAGCCCCAACGCCGCCGCCAAACCGTTGATCGACAAGGACCTGTTGAACGACCCGGTGGTCTACCCGCCGGAGGAACAGCTGGAGAAGCTGCCGTTCACCAAGGACCTCGGCGGTGCGGCGGAAGCGCTGTACGCCGACGCCTGGACGAAGGTCAAGACCGGCTGACCGGGAAGCTCGCGAAGCCCCGGATCGTCGTCGACTCGCGGAACGTGGCCGCCGCGGTCTGGGTGATGCGCGGCCACTTCCTCGCGAGGGCGCGGAAGACGACATCCCCTTCCATCCTGGCGAGCGACGCGCCGAGGCAGTAGTGGATGCCGCTGGAGAACGCCAGGTGCTCCGGCTGCTGTGCGCGGGTGATGTCGAAGCGGTTCGGGTCCGGGTAGACCTCTGGATCACGGTTGGCCGCTGCCAGGATCAGGAAGATCCCGTCGTCACGCCGCATCCGCCGGTGCAGGTCCGGCACTGCCTCGTGTGCCACGCGGCCGGTGTAGTGGACGGGCGGCGCCCACCGCAGCACCTCCTCGACCGCCGCGGGAGCGAGGTCGGGATCGCTCTTCAGCAGCTCCCACTGCTCGGGGTGGTCCAGGAAGGCCATCGTGCCGTTGCCGATCAGGTTGACCGTCGTCTCGAACCCGGCCAGGAGCAGCAGCAACAACGTGCCCATCAGCTCGTCCGGGGTGAGCTTCCGCTCGTCCTCCGCCGCGACCAGCGAGCTGATCACGTCGTCGCCCGGCTGCCGGCGCCGTTCGTGGATCAGCCGCTCGAACAGCTCGATGATCCGCTGGTACGTCCCGCCGAGCGGGCTGCCGCTCGCGGCGCGCATCCCGAACTCGGCGAACGACCTGGTGTCGGACTCGGGAATGCCGAGCAGATCGCTGATCACCATGACCGGCAGCGGCGTGGCGAAGTCCTGGACGAGATCCATGGAGTCGTTGTCCAGCAACGACTCCGCGATCTTCTCCACGCGCGGCCGGTAGGAGTCGATCATCTTCGGGCTGAACGCGGGCGCGGCCAGCCTGCGCAGCCGGGTGTGGTCCGGCGGGTCCGCCTCCAGGAACGAGGTCGGCTGCAGTCCGAGCGACGTCATCGCGGGCAGCGAGCTGTCCAGGAACCGCACGCCGAACCGGCGGTCCCGCAGGATCTTGTTGCACACCGCGTAGGACGTCGTGACGTACAGGCCGCCCTCCTCCGAGATCGCCCCCTTCGCCCTGATCGCCTCGTAGACCGGGTACGGGTCCTCATGACCGGTCAGCCGCTCCAACATGACTTACCCCCTGGTAGAACGTCGTGAGCACGAGTCCTGGCGCGTCGAGAGGTGCCAGCCGTCCGGCGGCGATGCCCTCCCAGGCGCTGTAGACGCCGGCGTAGAGCGTCTGGGCGATCCACCACGCGGGCAGGTCGGCGCGCAGCCGCGTGCCCTGCAGCCGGGAGATCAGGTCGATCACCGGCTGGTCCATGACCGTGAGCCGCATGCTCAGCCGTTCGTCGTCACGCAGGTTCGGGAACCGCAGCAGGAACTCGACGCGCGGGCCCAGCGGCACGAGCTTCGCGACGAGCTGCTCGATCGCGGTGTCGCTGCCGGTGTCGACGCTGGAGATCGCCGCGTCCACGAGGTCGAGTGCTTCGGTGGCGAGCGCGTGGATCAGATCCGATCGAGTGGGAAAGCGCTTGTGGAGTGTGGTCCTGCCGACACCGGCCGCCTTCGCGACTTCGCCCAGGGACGCCGTCGGGTCCCTGAGCAGCACCGATGTGGCTGTTTCGAGGACGTGAACACTCATGTTCACAACGGTACACGAATGTTCAGATGGCATGATCTGCTTTCGTGTTGCGACGCTGGCTGAAGGCCAACGCCCTGCTCACGCCCACCGGGCTGTGGCTGGGGATTTTCCTGATCGCGCCGCTCGTGGTCGTCGTCGAGTTCAGCTTCGCCACGCGGGACACGGGTGTCGCCCGCGCGGTGCTGCCGTGGACCACGCAGGCCTACCTGAGGGCGCTCGACCCGGCGTTCCTGCCGATCTTCGGCCGGACTCTGGTCTACGCGGTGGCGACGACGGTCGCCTGTCTGCTGCTGGGTTTCCCGCTGGCGTGGTTCATCGCGCGGTACGGCGGCCGGTATCGCACGGTGCTGCTCGCGGCGGTGCTGATCCCGTTCTGGTCGAGCTATCTCGCGCGGATCTACGCCTGGAAGGCGCTGCTGGACGGCGAGGGCCTCGTCAACACCGTGCTCGGGTGGGTAGGGCTGGGGCGCGACGGCGGGTTCCTGCTCACGCACGGCGCGGTGGTCCTGGGGCTCACGTACGGCTTCCTGCCGTTCATGGTGCTGCCGCTGTACGTGGCGTGCGAGCGGTTCGACTTCCGGCTGGTCGAGGCGTCGTTCGACCTCGGCCACGGGCGGATGTCCACGTTCTTCCGGGTGGTGCTGCCCGGTGTGTTCACGGGTGTGCTGGCCGGGTCGTTGCTGGTGCTGGTTCCCGCGGCGGGTGACTTCGTGACGCCGAAGCTGCTCGGCGGCGTCGACCAGTCGACGTTCGGTTCGGTGATCGACGACCAGTTCCGAGGTGGCAACAACTGGCCACTGGGTTCGGCGATGGCCGTGCTGCTGCTCGTGCTGGTGGTGCTCGTGCTGCTGCTGCGCGGGCGGCGAGGGGAGGACGTGCTGTGAACCGTCGTCCGTGGGCGCTCGGGATAGTCGTGGCTTTCGTGTTCCTGTTCCTCTACGCGCCGATCGTGTGGCTGGGGCTCGCGTCGTTCAACTCGTCGCGGTCGCTCAGCAAGATCAGCGGGCTGTCGACGCGGTGGTACGCCGAGCTGTTCGACGACGTGCGCGTGCTGGAGTCGCTGCAGCTGACCCTGCGACTGGCACTGGCGTCCGCGGTGATCTCGACCGTGATCGGCACGCTGGCGGCGTTCGGGCTGCGGCGGGCGTTCCCCGGTCGCGCGCTGTGGACGGTGCTGCTGTCGCTGCCGCTGGTGGTGCCCGAGGTCGTCATGGGCGTGGCGATGCTGGGGTTCTTCGTGAAGCTGGCCGGGATTCCACTCGGGTTCGGCGCGCTGTTGTTCGCGCACGTGGCGTTCTCGCTGAGCTTCGTGGTCGTCGTCGTGCGGTCGCGGGTGTCCGGAATGGACGTTCGGATGGAGGAGGCGGCAGCGGATCTCGGTGCGTCGCCCTTCGTGGCTTTCCGGACTGTCACGCTGCCCTTGGTGGCACCTGCGGTGGTCGCGGGAGCTGCGTTCGCGTTCCTGCTGTCGTTCGACGACGTGGTGATCTCCTCGTACCTGACCGGTGTCGGGTCGACGACGCTGCCGGTGTTCGTCTACGCGCAGGCCTCGAAGCGCGGTATCTCGCCGGAGATCGTGGCGCTGTCGACGTTGATGGTGACGGCGACCGCGGTGCTGCTGGTCACCGGTGTGGTGATCGCGTCGTGGCGGGCCCGGAAGGCGGGGTCGCCGGCTCAGCTGGTCTGACTTCTCAAAGCGTCAACTTTCGTCGCGTGAATTCGATACTCCAGCGTGCCGCGCGGACATGGGACGTCTCGTAGCTTGAGAGCGTGATTACTGCTGTGCGGACCAGGGCCGAGGCGTTGCGCGCCGACACCCTGGCCCGGCTCAAGGCGCTGACCCCGGTGCGGGTCCTCGGCGACGCGATCGTGATCCTCGCCGCGATCCTGCTGGACCTGTGGCCAGGACCGTGGGGCGAGCACAAGGCGACCGGCTGGCTGCTCGCCGGGTACATCGCCTGCTACCTGGTGCTGTTGCCGCTGCGGCACGTGTTCCCGGCGGCGGTCATGATCGGCGGCGCCGCGATTCCGTTCCTCGGGCCCGCGCTGATGGTCGTGCTGAGCTACACGGCGGGCCGGCGGATCGAGTCGTGGGTCAAGGCGGTGGTGTCGACCGCGATCACGTTCGTCGTCGTGATCCTGGTGTGGGACTGGGACGCGCGGCCCGTCGACATCGAGCCCGTCTACGGCATGCTCATCCTGATCACGATCTTCGGCGTGGGCGTGGCGCTGCCGTTCCTCGTGGGTCGCTACCTGGCACAACGCGAGGCGCTGGTGCAGGCGATGCAGGACCGCGAGGCGCGGATGGCGATCGAGCACCGGATGCTCTCCCGGCAGGTGCGCCTGCGGGAACGCAGCCGGATCGCCCAGGACATGCACGACAGCCTCGGCCACCGGCTGTCGTTGATCTCCGTGCACGCCGGCGCGCTGGCACTCGACCCGTCGCTGGGGGACAAGCAGCGCGAGGCGATCGGCGTGCTGCGCTCGGCGGCGTTGACCGGTATGGAAGAACTCCGGGCGATCATCGGCGTGCTGCGGGCAGAGGACGGTCCTGACGACGACCCCGCCACCCGGACCGTGGAGTCCATCGACTCGTTGGTGGGCGACGCGCGCAAGGCCGGCGTCTTGGTGTCGTTGGTGCGTGGTGGGCAGGCGCATCCGTTGCCCTCACGCGTGTCGCACGCGGCGTATCGCGTCGCACAAGAGGGCTTGACCAACGCCGCCAAGCACGCGCCGGGAGCGGCGGTGCAGGTGACCGTGAAGTACGAGCCGGACGCGCTCGTGGTGGAAGTGCGCAACAACCCGTCGCGCAACGACTCATCGGTCCGTGAGCCGGGCGTCGGGCTGATCGGGCTCACCGAACGCGTGCGCGTGGCGGGCGGCATCCTGCACGTGGGCGCGCTGCCGTCGGGTGGCTTCCGCATCGCCGCCGTGCTGCCGTACGAGGAGACGGCGCTGCCGGACGAGCCGGAGGACGAGCACGACGAGGCGGAGTCGCCGCGGTCGATCCGCAAGTGGGCGGGCGTCGGATCCATCGCGGGCGCCTCGCTCGTGCTGGCCGTCATCATCGGCGGCTTCACCTACCTCGGCGCGCAACCGGTGACCAAGGTGGTGAAGCAGGCGGACCTCGACAAGATCCACGAGGGCCAGTCGGAGGCAGAGGTGATGGCCCTGCTGCCGTCCGGCGACGAACCCCTGATCGGCAACGGCGAACGCCAGTCGCAGGCCTCGCCCGAACCACCGGGCGCGCGCTGCGTCTACCACGTCACGGACGAGCAGTCGTACCTCGCCAAAGGCACCCGAGTGGTGCGTTTCTGCTTCCGAGACGGCAAGCTGGTCGAGAAGAAGATCCACGTGCAGAGGACAGGTTCATGATCCGGGTGCTCATCGCCGACGACGAGCCGCTGATGCGCGCCGGCATCAAGGCCATCCTCGGCACCGCCGACGACATCGAGCTGGTGGCGGAGGCGGGCGACGGCCGCGAGGCTGTGCAGATCGTCCGCGAGCGCCGCGTCGACGTGGCGGTGCTCGACATCCGCATGCCGCGGATGGACGGCCTGGCGTGCGCGCGCGAGCTGCGGACCGTCGCGCCTGCCGTGCGGGTCGTGATGCTGACGACGTTCGGCGAGGACGAGAACATCGTCCGCGCCCTGTCCGACGGCGCCGCGGGCTTCCTGCTGAAGGACTCGGCGCCCGAAGAACTGCTGCGAGCCGTCCGCGCGGTGCACAACGGCGAGGCGTACCTGTCGCCGATGGTCACCTCGCGCGTGGTCGGGATGGTGGCCACGTCCGGCCAGCCGAAGCGGCAGGAGGCGCAGAAGGCCGTCGCCGGGCTGACCGAGCGCGAGGTCGAGGTGCTGGCGTTGCTCGGGCAGGGGATGTCGAACGCGGACGTGGGGGCGAAGCTGCACATGTCCGAGGCCACCGTGAAGACGTACGTGTCGCGGTTGCTGGCGAAGCTGGGGCTGACGAACCGGGTGCAGGCCGCTCTGCTCGCACGGGACGCGGGCCTCGCGAGCTAGTGGCGCGACCCAGAACGTTGGCGGGTGATTCACG
>NZ_JYJG01000037.1 GCF_000955955.1 Lentzea aerocolonigenes | reverse complement strand
GGTGATTCACGCTCAGAGGGACAGCTCGCGGCACCTGGTGCGGATCTGGCGCACCGACGGCGACGAGCCGCTCGCCGTGTTCGACACCCTGCCCCGCGATGAGGAGCGCGATCCGTCGGTTGGCCACCACGATGAAGCTATCGTTCGGGCCGTGACGACGATTACCGTGACGCTGCAGGACGATGACCCGGAAGTGCTCGAGCAGCAGGTTCGTCTGCTGCGCGACGAGGTGCGCGACCTGGACGCGGACGTCGACCTCGCACCCGGACCGCCCGCCCCCGAGGACGCCAAGGGCGACCTGCGGATGTCCCACACGATCGTCGTCACGGACATGACCTCGCCGGTGCTGGCCGAGCTCGGCCGGGTGCTCGCGGCGTTCGCCGACCGGGGCGGGCGCAAGATCGTCGTGCGGGACGGCGACCGGACGATGGAGATCCAGGGGCCGCTCGACGACACGGCGCGGCAAGCGGTCGAGTCGTTCTTCCGCAAGGAGCTCGAATGACGAGAGGCCGTCCGGGTGTCACCCGAACGGCCTCAAACGTCTCTTGCGGCTACACGCGGCTTCGCCTGCCGGTCACCAGGCGGTAGATGCCGAGCAGGATCAACGATCCGACGATGGCGAGCAGCCACGTCCGGAGATCGAAGAACGAGCCGAGGTCGGTCCCGAAGAGCGCGGATCCGATGAATCCGCCGAGGATCGCCCCGACGATGCCGATCAGCATCGTGATGATGATTCCGCCAGGGTCACGGCCAGGCATGATCGCCTTGGCGATGGCGCCGGCCAGCAGACCGAGCACGATCCATCCGAGGATGCCCACGGAGAGTCTCCTTCCATCCGCTTGTCGCGAAGGGAATGCCCCCGAACTGGCGACTTCACGCCTCCAAAACCACTCCGTTATCAAAGTAACGGGCTGTGCCGGGCTCTCAGGCACTCTCCGGAACAATGAGGGGCGATGAGTACTCCACGCACTGTCCTGATCCTGGGATCGACCGGCTCCGTCGGCACCCAGGCGCTCGACGTCATCCGGCGCAACCGCGACCGCTTCCAGGTCGTCGGGCTCGGCGCGGGTGGACGTCAGCTGGACCTGCTGAAAGAGCAGGCAGCCGAGTTCGGCGTCGGCACGGTCGCCGTCGCGAACGGCGCTGACGTACCCGGCGTCAAGACGTTGACCAGCATGGTCGACCTGATCGAAGCCTGTCCGGCGGACGTCGTGCTCAACGGCATGGACGGCTCGCGCGGGCTCGAGCCGTCGTTGAAGGCGCTGGAGACGGGCGCCACGCTCGCGCTCGCCAACAAGGAGTCGCTCATCGCGGGCGGGCCGCTCGTGCTGAAGGCGGCCAAGCCGGACCAGATCGTGCCGGTCGACTCGGAGCACTCGGCGCTCGCCCAGTGCCTGCGCGGTGGCGCGCCGCACGAGGTGCACAAGCTGGTGCTCACGGCGTCCGGTGGGCCGTTCCGCGGCAAGACCCGCGCCGACCTCGAAGCCGTCACGGTGCAGCAGGCCATGGCGCACCCGACGTGGTCGATGGGCCAGGTCGTCACCATCAACTCGGCGAACCTGGTGAACAAGGGCCTCGAGCTGATCGAGGCGCACCTGCTGTTCGGCGTGCCCTACGACCGCGTCGACGTCGTCGTGCACCCGCAGTCGATCATTCACTCGATGGTGACCTTCACCGACGGCTCGACGCTCGCCCAGGCATCGCCGCCTGACATGCGTCTTCCGATCTCACTCGGTCTCTCCTGGCCCGAGCGCGTGGCCGGTGCCGCGCCCGCCTGTACCTTTGACACCGCCACCTCGTGGACGTTCGAACCGCTGGACAGCGTCACGTTCCCCGCGGTCGAGCTGGCGCGGCAGGCGGGAACCGCGGGCGGATGCCTGCCCGCGATCTACAACGCCGCGAACGAAGAGGCTCTGGCCGGTTTCGTCGCGGGCAAGACGTCGTTCCTGTCGATCGTGGACACCATCGGCCAGGTTCTCGGCGAGGCGAAAGACTGGCAGAACGACCCCGCGGACGTCGCGGAGGTCCTGGCCGCCGAGGACTGGGCACGCGCACGTGCCCGCGAGCTGGTTGGAAGGAACTGAACTCTCGTGAACACACTCATCAACGCCCTCGGGGTGCTGCTGTTCGCGTTCGGCATCGCGGTGTCCATCGCGCTGCACGAGTTCGGGCACCTGCTGACCGCGAAGGCCTTCGGCATGAAGGTCACCCGCTACTTCATCGGCTTCGGCCCGAAGCTCTTCTCGTTCCAGAAGGGCGAGACGGAGTACGGCCTGAAGGCGATCCCGGCCGGCGGCTTCTGCGAGATCACCGGCATGACCGCGCTTGAAGAGGTCCACCCGGACGACAAGCCGCGCGCGTTCTACAAGCAGAAGGTCTGGAAGCGCGTCATCGTGCTCTCAGCGGGCTCCATCACGCACTTCCTGCTGGGCTTCATCATCCTGCTGATCCTCGCGATGACGCTGGGCCTGCAGAACAACAAGGACCTGCCGGTCCTGGCCCAGGTCTCCGACTGCGTGCAGGACTACACGGTCCCGTTCGACGCGCCGTGCCCCGCGAGTGCCCCGTCCCCGGCCAAGAACGCGGGCCTCAAGCCCGGCGACCGGATCGTCTCGATCGCGGGCAAGCCGATCGCGACCTGGACCGACATGCAGAAGGTCACGCGCGACCTCAGCGGCCCGAACGAGTTCAAGGTCGTGCGCGACGACAAGGAGCTCACGCTCACCGTCGACGTGCCGAAGGTCAGCCGCCAGGTCTCCGACGGCAAGGGCCACGTCGAGATCAAGCAGGTCGGCGCCATCGGCGTGATCGTCCAGCAGACCTTCGTCTACGGCCCGGTCGACGCGGTCCCCGCCACCCTCGCCTTCACCGGCGACATGTTCGTGAACACCTGGAAGGGCCTCATGCGCTTCCCGGAGCGCATCCCGGCCGTGGTCAAGGCCATCGGCGGCGGCGAACGCGACCTCGACACCCCGATCTCGGTCGTCGGTGCCTCGCGCCTGGGCGGCGACGCGGCGGAACGCGGCCTCTGGAACTTCTTCATCCTGATGCTGGCAGGCCTGAACTTCTTCGTGGGTGTGTTCAACCTCCTGCCGCTGCTGCCCCTTGACGGTGGTCACATCGCCGTCAACCTCTACGAACGGGTGCGAGACTGGATTCGGAAGCTGCGCGGGAAGCCCGCCGGCGCCCCGGTCAACTACATGCGCCTGTTGCCGCTCACCTACGTGGTCATCTTCATCGGCGGTGCCATCACGCTGCTGACCGTGACCGCCGACATCGTCAACCCGATCAGGTTGCAGTAGAAGTGATTTACGAAAGGTGCAAAACCCATGAGTGACGGCGTGATGCTCGGAATGCCGGCACTGCCGCCGCCGGTGCTGTCGGAACGTCGCAAGACCAGGCAGCTGATGGTGGGCAACGTCGGTGTCGGCAGCGAGTTCCCCGTCTCCGTCCAGTCGATGACGACGACCCTGACGTCGGACGTCAATGCGACGCTGCAGCAGATCGCGGAACTCACCGCGTCGGGCTGCGACATCGTCCGGGTCGCCTGCCCCTCGCAGGACGACGCGGACGCCCTGCCGGCGATCGCGAAGAAGTCGCAGATCCCGGTGATCGCGGACATCCACTTCCAGCCGAAGTACGTCTTCGCCGCCATCGAAGCCGGCTGCGCGGCGGTTCGCGTCAACCCCGGCAACATCCGCAAGTTCGACGACCAGGTCAAGGAGATCGCGGCCGCCGCGAAGGACCACGGCACCCCGATCCGGATCGGCGTGAACGCCGGTTCGCTCGACCCGCGTCTGCTGAAGAAGTACGGCAAGGCCACCCCGGAGGCCCTCGCCGAGAGCGCGATGTGGGAGGCCTCGCTCTTCGCGGAGCACGACTTCCACGACATCAAGATCTCGGTGAAGCACAACGACCCGGTGGTCATGGTGCGTGCGTACGAACTACTGGCAGAGCAGTGCGACTACCCGCTGCACCTGGGCGTCACGGAGGCGGGCCCCGCCTTCCAGGGCACCATCAAGTCCGCCGTCGCGTTCGGCGCGCTGCTGCGCCAGGGCATCGGCGACACGATCCGCGTGTCGCTGTCCGCTCCTCCGGTGGAGGAGATCAAGGTCGGCCACCAGATCCTCCAGTCGCTCAACCTGCGCCCGCGCAAGCTGGAGATCGTGTCCTGCCCGTCCTGCGGCCGCGCCCAGGTCGACGTCTACACGCTCGCCGAGCAGGTCACCGCAGGTCTCGAGGGCATGGAGGTGCCGCTGCGCGTCGCCGTCATGGGCTGCGTCGTCAACGGTCCCGGCGAGGCCCGTGAGGCCGACCTGGGCGTGGCGTCCGGCAACGGCAAGGGCCAGATCCTGTCTCTTATACACATCT
>NZ_JYJG01000036.1 GCF_000955955.1 Lentzea aerocolonigenes | reverse complement strand
GAGATGTGTATAAGAGACAGTCGAAACGCTCATCGAAGAGGCGATGCGCATCGCCGAGGAGATGGAGCCGGTAGAAGGCGGCACCCCAGCCGTAACCGTCGGCTGAGAACGCCACGCGGGGACCTTTCGTACGCTCGGAACGTACGAAAGGTCCCCGCGTGCGTTTTCAAACAGGTGCGGACGGTCACGGTCGGTGTGCACAGTTGGCTGATGCCATCCGCGTGGCTTATCTGGCACGCTGGTGAACGTGCTGAGGCTGGCCGGAGCGCGCGTGCTGGACGAACGCGACCTGATCGACGTACGCGGGGTCTTCGACAACGACCCCGTCGCTGCGTGCATGGTCGCGGCAAGGGTGGAGATCGCCGGCCTGGACCCGTGGCGCCTGGGCGGCGAGATGTGGGGCTCGGACACCCGCCCGATCAGGGGCAAGGTGGACGGCCTGTGCTTCTCCGGCCCGAACCTGATCCCGCTCAAGGGCAGCGCCAGCGCCATGCGCATGTTCGCCGACCGGGCGAGACGCCGCGGTCGCATGTGCTCGTCGCTCGTCGGCCCCGCCGAACAGGTCTTAACCCTCTGGGACGAGCTCCAGCCCGACTGGGGACCGGCCCGTGAGGTGCGCGGCGACCAGCCGTTGATGGCGATCTCCAGCACCCCCAAGATCACCCCGGACCCGCTGGTCCGCCAGGTCCGTCCCAGCGAGCTGCAGCGCTACCTCCCCGCGGCCATCTCGATGTTCATCGAAGAGGTGGGCATCGACCCGTGCGCGGAGGACGGCGGCGCGGGCTACCGGGCGAGGGTCAGCGAACTCATCGCAGCCGGACGAGCCTTCGCCAGGTTCGAGAACGGCGAAGTCGTCTTCAAGGCGGAGATCGGCGCGATGTCGTCGAGGGTCGGCCAGATCCAGGGCGTCTGGGTCCGTCCGGACCGCAGAGGAGAGGGCATCGGCACGGCCGGCACCGCAGCCGTCGCCGACCGCCTCACGAGGGTCCTCAACCGCACAGCCAGCCTCTACGTCAACGGCTACAACCACGTCGCCCAGGCCGCCTATCGCAAGATCGGCTTCGAACAGGTCGGCCAATACGCGACTGTCCTCTTCTGACCGGGCATACTCGCGCGGGTGCGCCTTCTCGCGACGATCACGGTCATGGTCCTGACGCTGAGCGGCTGCGGCCTGTTCAAGTCCGAACCAGGTGCCCCGGAGATCACCAACGACTTCCTGGCGAAGCTCGCGTCCGGTGACGTGCAGGGCGCCGCGAACCTCACGGACAACCCGAACGAGGCCAAGGAGACCCTGGAGAAGTTCCGGGCCGCCCTCAAGCCCAAGGGGCTGACCAGCAAGGTCGACCAGCTCCGCAAGAACGGCGAGACCGCGTCCGAGGCGTCCGTCAGCCTCGACTGGGACCTCGACAAGAACCGCCACTGGACGTACTCGACCAAGTTCGACGTGCGCCAGGAGGGCGACTTCTGGAAGGTGCACTGGCAGACGTCGGTGGCGCATCCGAAGCTCAACCCGCAGCAGTCCATCCTGCTCACCGAGCTCAAGCCCGATCCCGCGCCGGTCCTCGACCGCGAGGGCACGCCGCTGCTGGCCCCCGAACGCGTCGTGTCCGTCCTCCTGGTCGCGAAGGAGGCCGGTGACGTCAACGCCGTCGCCAAGTCCCTCGCGGACGCGCTGAACCCGTTCGACAAGGCGATCACCCAGCAGTCGATCGCCGAGGGCGCCGGCAAGACCCCCGAAGGCCAGGCGTACCAGGTCGCGGCGCTGCGCGACCCCGACTACCAGTCCGTGAAGGCCAAGATCTACGACCTGCCCGGCGTCCGGTTCAGCACGCAGACGTCGCTGCTGGCCCCGAGCCGCAACTTCGGCTCCCAGGTGCTGCCGGCCGTGCGCAAGCTCGTCGAGAACGACATCGCGGGCAACGCCGGGTTCCGGATCGCCACGGTCGACGGGCAGGGCACCGAGGTCGAGGAGCTGTTCTCGAAGGCGCCCGAGCCCGCCAAGGC
>NZ_JYJG01000035.1 GCF_000955955.1 Lentzea aerocolonigenes | reverse complement strand
GGGCAGGGCACCGAGGTCGAGGAGCTGTTCTCGAAGGCGCCCGAGCCCGCCAAGGCCGTGAACATCGCGCTCTCCCGCGCGATCCAGGCCGCCGCCGAGGACGCCGTCGAGCCCGTGCAGCAGCCGACCGTGCTGGTGGCCATCCAGCCGTCCACGGGCGACATCCTGGCCGTCGCGCAGAACGACCCGGCCGACGCCCAGGGCGCCATCTCGCTCACCGGCCGCTTCCCTCCCGGCTCCACGCAGAAGGCCGTGACCGCGCTCGCCGCGATCGAGTCCGGCAAGGTCAACGCCGAGACGCCGCTGCCGTGCCCCGGCAAGACGACGATCGACGGGCGCCGGATCGTGCCGAACTCCAACGAGTTCGACAAGGGCACGATCCCGCTGCGCAGCGCCTTCGCGTTCTCCTGCAACACGACGTTCGCGCAGCTGGCCGTCGACATGCCGCCGGACCTGCTGCCGAACGCCGCCCTGTCGCTCGGTCTGGGCGTCGACTTCGACATCCCCGGCCTCACGACCATCACCGGGTCCGTGCCGCCCGCCACCGACGTCGTGGAACGGGCGGAGGACGCGTTCGGCCAGGGCAAGGTGCTCGCGTCGCCGTTCGGCATGGCCCTCGTCAGCGCGTCCATCGCGAAGGGCTCCATGCCGGTGCCGCAGCTGGTGCGCGGCAAGGAGACCAAAGCAGACAAACAGCCCACCGCACCGCCCGCGGCCGCGCTCGACCCCGTGCGGCAGATGATGCGCGAGGTCGTCGACTACGGCACTGCACCGCAACTCAAGCCATATGGAGATGTTCGCGGGAAGACTGGTACGGCGCAGTTCGGTGACGGCGTGCACTCACACGGGTGGTTCATGGGCTATCGAGGCGATCTCGCGTTCGCGACGCTGGTCCTGAGCGGAGAAACTTCAACTCCAGCCGTGGAGGTGGCGGCGAGGTTCCTCAAGGCGGTGCCGTGATGACTCAACCCAAGCCCCTGACTTTGCGGGAGCGCCTGCTTCGCGCGGGCGTCCTGCTTCCGGCGCCCCGTGAGGCGCTCGAGCAGGACTCGACCGCGGAGCTGCCGTGGATGCGCGGCAAGGACCAGGTCCAAGGCGGTTCGGTCGTCGCCAAGTAGGCTGGAGGGCATGGCTGTTCGTGCTCCGTTGCAACCCGGTGTCCAGTCTCCGCGGCGTCAGGTGCCTTCGCGCATCGTGCGTCCCGAGTACGTGGACAAGCCCGCGCCGCAGCGCGGCACCGACCCGTGGGTGCAGACGCCGGAGATCATCGAGGCCATGCGGATCGCCGGCCGTCTCGCCGCCCAGGCGCTGCAGGAGGCCGGCAAGGTCGTCGTTCCCGGTGTGACGACGGACGAGATCGACGCGGTGGCGCACGAGTTCCTGTGCGACAACGGCGCGTACCCGTCGACGCTGGGCTACCGCGGCTTCCCGAAGTCGTGCTGCACCTCGCTGAACGAGGTCATCTGCCACGGCATCCCGGACTCCACGGTCGTCGAGGACGGCGACATCGTGAACATCGACGTGACGGCGTTCATCGGCGGCGTGCACGGCGACACGAACGCGACCTTCCTCGCGGGCAACGTCTCCGAGGAGAACCGGCTGCTCGTCGAGCGCACGCACGAGGCGACCATGCGCGCGATCAAGGCCGTCAAGCCCGGCCGTGAGATCAACGTCATCGGCCGCGTGATCGAGGCGTACGCCAAGCGCTTCGGCTACGGCGTGGTCCGCGACTTCACCGGCCACGGCATCGGCCGCTCGTTCCACAGCGGGCTCGTGGTCCTGCACTACGACGAGCCGTCCGTGAAGACCGTGCTCGAACCGGGCATGACGTTCACGATCGAGCCGATGATCACGCTCGGCGACTTCGAGCACGACATGTGGGACGACAACTGGACCGTCACCACGAAGGACAAGAGCTGGACCGCTCAGTTCGAGCACACGCTGGTCGTCACCGAGACGGGCGCGGAGATCCTCACAGTCTGCTGATCACTGTCTTGAGCGCGGCCGCGACCGCCGAGGGCGACGTCGCGGCCGCCAAGTGGTGCGACTCGACGCGCTCGACGGGCCACCCCAGCGCCTCGGCCTTGTCCGCCTGGTCGTCGTAGACCGCGGACAGCAGCACGTACCCGCACGCCCCGGACCACTCGACGACCGGGCGCTGCTCCTTCAGGAACTCCCACGGCACCTCGGGTGCCTCGTCGCGCATCTCCTCGCGCAGTTCCGCGGGCACCAGCCGCAACGGGTCCTCGTCGAACCACCGGTCCCAGCGCGGCAGCCTGCCGTCCCGCACGGACGCCTTGACCTGGCGCACCAGCGCGGGATCGACGGTTTCGCGCCACGACCTGCCCGGCGTCGGCAGGTCGGAGTCGAGGAACACCAGGCCCGCAACGTCCAGTTCCAGCGCGTCCGCGAAGCACGGCAGCAACGGTCCGGCGCCGCTGTGGCCCACCAGGACGAGCGGCCCGCCGACGCCGGAGTCCTCCAGGGCGTCAGCGAAGGCGCCGATCAGCCGCTGGTGGACAGGGGCCTCGTTGACGGTCATCTGCAGGTCGACCAGCAGCACGGCCACCCCGTCGGAGGCCAGTTCGTCGGCGAGCGGACGCATGCTCGACGGGCCGAGGAACGGGCTGTGCATGAGCACGACGGTGACCATGTGGGTGATGATGGCAGCATTGGCGTCCATGCGGGGCGCGATGTTGATCTGTGGGACGACCTCGGACGCGGGCAAGAGCGTTCTGGTCGCCGGGTTGTGCCGCTTTCTGGCACGCCAGGGCGTCGACGTCGTGCCGTTCAAGGCGCAGAACATGTCCAACAACTCGTTCGTCACACTCGACGGCGGGGAGATCGGGCGGGCGCAGGCGTTGCAGGCGCGGGCGGCGTTCAAGGAGCCGAGCGTGCGGTTCAACCCCGTGCTGCTGAAGCCGGGGAGTGACCGCACGTCACAGGTCGTGGTGCTCGGCAAGGCGGTCGGCGAGGTCTCCGCGTTGAGCTACCGTGAACGCAAGCAGCAGCTGCTCGACACGGTTTTGTCCACTTTGGACGGGTTGCGTGCCGGCCACGAGGTCGTCATCTGCGAGGGCGCGGGGTCGCCGGCCGAAATCAACCTGCGTGCCAACGACATCGCGAACATGGGCCTGGCGACACGGGCTCAGCTGCCCGTGCTGGTGATCGGCGATATCGACCGCGGCGGTGTGTTCGCGCACCTCTTCGGCACGGTGGCGGTGCTGGACGCGGCTGATCAGGCGCTCGTTTCCGGCTTTGTCATCAACAAGTTCCGCGGGGATGCCCGTCTGCTCGAACCGGGTCTGCGCCAGTTGCGAGCGCTGACCGGACGACCGGTGCTCGGCGTGCTGCCGTGGCGGGAGGAACTCTGGCTCGATGCCGAGGACTCGTTGTCCTACAACGCTGATGGCGTGATCGGCCGTCCGCAGCCGCCGGTGCGCGACTGGTTGCGGGTCGCCGTGATCCGGTTGCCGCGCATCTCCAACGCCACCGATGCCGAGGCGTTGGCTTGTGAGCCAGGGGTTTCCGTGCGGTTCGTGACCGAGCCTTCTCGGCTGGCGGACGCGGATCTGGTGGTGCTGCCCGGTTCCAAGGCGACCGTGAGCGACCTCGCGTGGCTGCGGGAAACCGGCCTGGCTGAGGCGATCCAGCGGTTCGACGGCCCGATCCTGGGCATCTGCGGTGGGTTCCAGATGCTGTCGAAGCGCATCGAGGACGAGGTCGAGTCGCGCAACGGCGTGACTGATGGGCTCGGCCTGCTCGACGTCGACATCCGCTTCCAGCCTGACAAAACCCTCGCCACGCCCAGCGCCGTCGCGTGGGACGAACCCGTCACCGGCTACGAGATCCACCACGGCCAGGTCGTGCGCAGCACCGAACAACCGTTGGTCGCCGACGAAGGTGCCGAGACCGAACGCGTGCTGGGCACCCACTGGCACGGCCTGCTGGAGA
>NZ_JYJG01000034.1 GCF_000955955.1 Lentzea aerocolonigenes | reverse complement strand
ACCGTTGGTCGCCGACGAAGGTGCCGAGACCGAACGCGTGCTGGGCACCCACTGGCACGGCCTGCTGGAGAACGACACGTTCCGCCGCAAGTTCCTGCTGTGGGCCGCTGATCGTGCGGGCAGGGACTTCGTGCCGGGCGAGGTGAGCTTCCAGGCCGCCCGCGAGGCTCAGCTGAACCTGCTGGGCGACCTGGTCGCGGAGAACCTCGACACCAAGGCCGTCATCGACCTGCTGGAACGAGGAGCTCCCGCGGGGCTTCCGTTCGTGCCGCCCGGCGCACCGCCAGCTGCGGGATAGCGAGCCCCAGCAGCACCAGCCCGCCGGCCGCCGCCTGGAGCGTGGACACGTCCTCGCCGAGGAACAGCCACGCCGAGAACATCCCGAACACCGGAACCAGCAACGAGAACGGCGCCACGACGGACGACTCGTACTTGCGCAGCAGGAACCCCCAGATGCCGAACCCGAGCAGCGTCGAGATCCACGCCACGTACCCGATCGCGCCCACCCCGGCCCAGTTCAGGCGACCCAGCGCGGACATGTCCTCGGTCAGGAACGCCAGCGCGAACAACGGCAGCACCGCCACCGCGCTCACCCACACCATGAACCGCAACGTGTCCGCGGGCTTCGCGTAGCGCATCAGCACGTTCGACACGCCGAAGAGCGCCGCCGCCACGATGACCAGCATGAACCCGAGCAGCGGCGAGCTCAGTCCGTAGTCCCACGCGATCACCCCGATACCCGCGACGGCCAGCGCGATGCCGGTGACCTGCACGGGCCGCGGCCGTTCGCGCAGGACGACGGCGGCGAACACCGTCGTGAAGATCACCTGGCTCTGCAGCACCAGCGACCCGAGCCCGGCCGGCATGCCCGCCTTGAGACCGATGAACAGGAAGCTGAACTTCGCCACGCCGAGCACCAGCCCGACCGCGATGATCCAGCGCCACGCCACCCGCGGCCGTCCCACGAAGAAGATCGCCGGTACCGCGGCCGCGAGGAACCTCAGCGCGGAGAACAGGATCGGCGGGAACTCGTCGAGGCCGACCTTGAGCACGACGAAGTTGAAGCCCCAGATGGCGGCGACGAACAAGGCGAGCAGGACGTGACGGGGATTCATGGGACCAAGCTTGCACGCGCTAACTATTTAGCACTAGTTCCGCTTGCTTAGGGTATGGGTTTAGCATTGCTACATGCTCGACCTGGGAAGGCTCAAAGCACTGCACGCCGTGGCGACGCACGGCACGGTCGGCGCCGCAGCGGACGTGCTCGGCTACACGCCGTCCGCGGTCTCGCAGCAGATCGCCAAGCTCGAACGCGAAACCCGCACCACGCTGCTGGAACGCCAGGGCCGGGGCGTCCGCCTCACCGACGCCGCGCTCCTGCTCGCCGAGACCGCCGGGCAGGTCCTCAAGCTCGTGGAAGAGGCCGAGGTCGCCCTGGAGGAACAACGCGGAGCCGCGATCGGCCGCCTCTGCGTCGGCTCGTTCGCCACGGCCGCGCGAGGCCTCCTGCCCGACGTGCTGGCCGGCCTGGCCGAACAGCACCCGGCGCTGGACGTGCGCCTGACCGAGGTCGATCCGCCCGAGGCGGGCGAGGCCGTGGCGCGCGGCGAGCTGGACCTCGCGATCGTGCACGACTGGGAGAACACCCCGCTGCCCGTGCCGGACTCGTTGTCGCGCATGCCGATCCTGCGGGACGTGGCCGATGTGCTGATCCCCGCCTCGAATCCGTTGTCGCGCAAGGAGTTCCTCGAACCCGCCGACCTCGCGGGGCTGCGGTGGATGTGCCAGTCCGAGGGGTCGATCTGCTTCGACTGGCTGGTGCGGACGTTCCACGCGGCGGGCATCGAGCCGGAGCTGGCCTACCGGGTCAACGAGTACCACACGCAGTACGCGTTGCTGGCCAAGGGAATCGGGGTCGCGTTGATCCCGCGGCTGGGGCGGGGGGAGGTGCCGGGCAACGTGCGCGTGGTGCCGTTGCGGCCTACTCCTGCGCGGCAGTTGTACGCGGTGTGGCGCAAGCAGGCCTCCCGTCGACCGGCGATCACGGCGGCGCTGGAGGTGATCAGGCAGGTCGCCGATCAGATGTCCTCGCCCTCGTCGTAGGTGCCTGCGGCACGGTCGCGAGCGCGTCGGGCGGTGAGTTCGGCGTGCGCTGCCTGCGAGATGATGAGCAGGTCGATCTCGACCGGCTCCTGGTCGGCCCTCACCTCGCCGACCTCGTCGATCATGTTCTCGACGATCGACTCTGCGTACAATCGGGCGACTTCGCGCTTGTCAGCCATGGGCGCCTTCATGTTGGCGATCTCGGCTTCCGGGCCGGTCGTGGGCTTGTTCTTGCGAATGCGCTCGACGATCGCGCTGTAGGTGCGACTGATCTTGCTGCGAACGAAGACGGCTGGGTGTCTTCCGACCTCGGTGAGGTGCTCGACGTCCAGACCGAACTTCTTGCGTCCACCGTAGAGGTTCTGCAGCTTCGAGGCCGCCGCACGCAGGTACCGGTAGACCGAAGCCTCGTCCTGAGAGGCGGCTGCGTTGCCGATGCGCGCTTTGGCGTCGTTGGTTGCGTTGATCTTGCGAGTTGCGGACGCCTTGCTCTTGCCCACGAACCTGTCAACGGCCCGCTCGTTGAACCCGACGGCGTGATCCGACAGGTGCACCGGTACCGCCCTCACCTGGCCCATCTCCTGGCCGAGCTTCGGTCTCTTCCAGTTGGCGAAGTTGTTCAGGTAGTCCTTCATGGTCTGGGCTGCTGTGGACTCGAACAGCGAGGCTGCGGCATCCGTGTCGTCTTCTTCCTCGGCGGGGATGTCGACGCTGTCCGTCTTCATGGTCTGCACGTGGACGTGCTCGGACTTCGAGCTCTTGCTCTCCACGACGAGGTTGAGCGGCACGTTGTACTTGTTGCGGATCTTGGCGACGCGACTCTCTGCGTCGGTGTGGGACTTGCTGCCGCGCAACGCCTTCCCCGCGGCTTTGATCGCCGCTTCCTTCGGGTCGGCGGGCTCGCCGGTGAGCTTCGCCTTGGCCGACGCCACCTTGCCCTTGACCCACTTCTTGCCCGCTTCGACCTTGCCCTTCACCCACGCCTTGCCCGCGGCCACCTTCGCCTTCACCTTGGCCCCGACACCCTTGGCGGCCTTGATGATCGGCCCGGCCAGTGTCAGCCCCTTCTTGATCACCCAGTCCAGCGCCTTGTTCACCGGCTTCTGCAGCGTCTCGATGATCGACTTGATCTTCGCGCCGATCCCGCCCAGCCCGATCGCGCTGGCGAGGAAGCCGATGATGATCGGGACCATCTGGCCGAGCACGTCGTTGATCTTGTTGACGACGCCGCTCACGTTGCCGCGCACGATGTCGGCCACCGAGTCGATGACGGTGTTGACGAACTTCATGATGCGGCTGCCGTTGTTCACGAAGAACATCACGACGTCGTAGATGAGCTTGCAGGCCTTGATGAACGCGGCGGCGGGGTTCAAGAGCCCGATCAACCAGGTGATGCCGGCGGTGATGATCTTCGTGATCACGAAGTCCTTCACCTGCTCCAGGATCATGTTCTTGATGTCGCCCAGCTTCTCCAGCAGCATCTGCCACAGGCCCGCGACGCCCTGTGTCGTCAGGACCTGGAAGATCTCGACGCCCTTCTCGGCCGCCGCCATGGCCTTCTCGCCGATCTGGAGGACGAGGCGGTTGCGGATGTTCGACCAGGTCAGGCCGAAGATCGACGCCAGCAGTTTGACGATGCCGCGCAGGTCGAACTTCTCGGGCAGTTCGATGCCTGCCTCGGCGAGGGCGCCGAACAGCCAGCCCATCAGGCCCTTGCGCAGGTGGTCGAGGATGTTGTCCTTGAATTTGAGGATGCCGCCCTTCACGCCGGCGATCAGGTTGCCGAGGAACTCGACGGGCTTCTTGATGATGTCGCCGACGACTCCGGCCGCGCGGGAGAGCACGTCGCGCAGCATCGCGGCGAGCTCGCGGATGGTGTTGATGACGCCCTTGACGGCGTCGATCGCGGCGTCGACGAAGCCCTTGTTCTCCGCCTGCAACGCCTCGATGCGCTCGTCGAGGCCTTGACGTGCCTCGACGTACTTGCTGGCCAACGAGTCCACGACCGAGTTCTGCTTGTCGGTGACGTCGCTCTCCAGCTGCTCGAACTTGGAGTTGATCTCTTCGGACGCCTCGGCGCCGACCTTCTGCAGGTCGGGCGACAGCGTCTTCACATAGGCGGCGATTTCGGCCTTGCCCGAAGCGATCTTCTGCTTGGCCAGGGAGAGGTCGGTGCCCACGATGTCGGCGACGCGGGAGATCACGCCGTCCATCTGCTTCAGGTAGAGCTCGCGGCCGGCGGTGTAGAACTCGTTCACCTTGTCCGGCATGCCCATCAGCTTGTCCTTGGCCCAGCGGAACCCGCCGAGCCAGCCGGAGTACCGATCCTGTTTGTAGGCACCGACTTTGGCCGCCACGAACGCCTCGAACGCCTGTCGCGCGTTCGCCTCACCCTTGGTGAACGCCTCGTCGACCTTCGGGTCGATGCCTTCGAGGATCTTCTTCACCTCGGCCTCGGTGGCCGTGAAGATGCCCTGCACGCGCGTGGTCACCTCGGCGCGCTTGGCCTCGTCCTTGGTCTTCGTCTTCCCCTTGTCCGCCACCAGTTTCGCCAGCGCGGCACCCTTCGCGCCCTGCATCCCCGCCACACCGGCGGCGGTCTCGGCGGACGCGTCGGCCTTGGCCTGGCCCAGTACTTGCTGTTCTTGCGCGCGGAACTGGCCAGGCGCGGTGTCGGCGTGCGCGGCGGCGGCGCCCTTCGCGTCCAGGGCCTGCTGGAACTGCGGCTCGTTCGACTGCCGCAACTGCTCGTCGGTGACGTCGCCCTGTTCCTGCGCGACCTGCTGCTTGCCCGCGGACAGGTCGGTCTGCGCCGGCGCGGCCGGCTTCGGCACGGCACCCGCGGCCGGGATCGAAGCAGCGGTGCCGGGGTTTTCCGCAGCCATCGGCGTGACCGGTTTCGGCACGGCCTTCGACTGGTCCGGCGGCGCATCGGTGGCGGCGGCCACGTCCCTGGCCTGACCCTGAGTCCCCTGGGAGACCATGCCTTTCACCTCGGACGCGACCCCGTCCGCCTTGCCGGCGGGTGATGTCGCGTCCTGCAGGGTCTTCGGCGACTTCGCCTCGATCGCGGACTTCACCGCCGCGATGAACGCCTGCTTGTCGAACGAACCGGCCTGCTGCGCGTCCATCGAGTCGACCTTCGAGGCCTTCGCCTGCCCGGCCAGGTCGTCCGCGGGGGCCTGCGCGGCGTCCTGTGCTTCCTTGGCCTTCGCGGCGGCGGGCGGGTGCGCCTTCTTGTCCGCCGCGAACCCCTTGACCTTCGCGGTCACCTGCATGAACGCCGGATCCGCCGCCGCGACGGCAGGAACCGCAGGCGCCGCAACGGGTTTCGCCGAATGACCACCGCCCGTGGCTGCCGGCCGAGCGCCTGCCTTGCCGAGCTTCGACTGAGCAGGCACCGGTTTCGGTGGTGGCACGGGCTTCTTGGGCTGCACGGCGTTCGGCCCGAACCCCGTCGTCGTCACGGCCAGCGCGGACGCGGGCGGTTTCGGGCCCTCCAACGTCACCGGCACACCAGCCGACTGCGCTGCCTTCAAACCCTTCTCGACGGTGTCGATGTCGGGCTCGGAACCGCGCACCTCCTTCAGGGCGGCGTCGATCGGCGTCGAGTCCGGCTGCTTCTGCTTGGCCGCCATGAGCGCGCCCACGGCCGCGTTGCCCGCGTCGCGTTGCAGCGCGAGCAAAGCGTGCAAACCGGGGCCTGCCTTGCGCTTGCCGTCCGCGAGGGCGGCCGTGACCTTCTCTTCGGCTGACCGGCGTGCGGCGACCATGGGACGAGCGTGACCGGGCCCGGCGAGCTGGAAAACGACCGCCAGGCACACGCAGGGGCAGTGATCCCCGCCCTAAGGGGCAACGATCACGTGCCTCTTCTTCGGCGCCATCACCTTCAGCACCGCCTTGGCCTCGCGCACCACACCCGCGATGTCCTTCTTGAAGGTCTTGAAGTACGGCTCGATGGTCAGCGTCGCGGTGTCCTTGGTCTCCACCACGTTCCAGGTGCCGCGCACGAACCCGTCCACCAGGAACGTCGGTGGGAACACGGCGTTGCGGACCGCACCCCACCGCGCCCGCGCATCGTCGCTCATGATCCGCGTCTTGTCGGCATGGCCGAACATCACGCTGTCGAACGCCGGCAGCAGCCGTGCGGGCGCGGGCGTGCTCTCGTCCACGATCACCCCGTCCGGCACGTCCAGCAGCACCTTGCCCGCCTCGTTGCGGTACTCCACCAGATCCAGGTCGGCCGCGTGCGCCTTCAACCCGATCAACCGCGACCAGGCCTGCATGTCCGCGAGCGTCGCCGGCCCGAACGCCCGCAGGTACCGCGTGATCAGCTCGTGCACCGCGGCCTCGGCAGGCAGGTCCTTCCCGAGCCACGTGGTCATCGCGATGTTCTGCGGAATGCCGCCCACGCCCCAGATCCCGCGCGGCGGCACCTGGACCATCGGCACCAGCATCTGCGCCTGCGTCGACAGCTCACGCGCCCTCGCCTCGGGGAAGTGCTCCTCCAGGTGCGCGCCGATCTCCGCCACCGTCCGCGGGTCGGTGTCGACGAACTCGCGGGTGATCCGGGTCAGCTTGTCCAGGTCGATCTCGACCCGCTCGGCGGGCGGCATCACGTTGCGCGCCCACTTGTTCAGCTCGGGCTGCAACGCCGTGCGCATCAGGTACACGTCCGACGCCGAGATCAGGTGCAACGTGCCGCGCCACAACGTCATGCGCACCAGCGACCGGTCGATGATCAGCTTGCTCAGCGCGTCGAACTTGTACGGCTTGAGCCGCGTCCACAGCGCGAGGTACGGCGGCACCGGCGCCTGCGCGTGCAGACCGCCGAGGTGCTCGACGGCCTCGACGATCGGCATGCTCGTCCGCTCCAGGAGCAGCTGCCGCGCCAGCAGCGTCCGGTTCAGCGTGCGGTTCGAAAGTGTTGTCGTCACAGCGAATCGAAGAACTTCCTGATGTCCTGGACCAGCAGGTCCGGTTCCTCCATGGCGGCGAAGTGACCGCCGCGGTCGAACTCCGTCCAGTGCACGAGCGTCGGGATCATCTTCTCCGCCAGCGACCGCACCGGCGCGCTGATGTCGTGCGGGAAGATCGCGACCCCGGTCGGCACGGTGGTCGGCTGCGGCTTGCCCCAGGACGCGGACTGCTCCTTGTACAGCGCCGCCGACGAGCCCGCCGTGCCGGTGAACCAGTAGATCGACACGTTGGTCAGCATGCGGTCGCGGTCCACCGCGTCCTCCGGCACGCCCTTGTTGTCCGTCCAGTCGTGGAACTTCTCGGTGATCCACGCCAGCTGCCCGACCGGCGAGTCGGTCAGCCCGTAGGAGAGCGTGCGGGGCCGGGTGCGCTGGACGTGCATGTAGCCGGAGAGCTCCTGCTGGTAGTGGTCGAGCGACTCGAGCGACTTGAGCTCTTCCGGCGTCAGGTCGTTGACCCCGGACGGCCGGAACGTCTGCAGCATGTTCACGTGCACGCCGACGACCTGCTCGGGGAACACCCGGCCGAGCTCCTGCGCGATCCCGGAACCCCAGTCGCCGCCCTGCGCGCCGTACCGCTCGTAGCCCAGACCCTCCATGAGCTTCGCGAACGCCCACGCGATGCGCAGCACGTTCCAGCCGGTCTTCTGCACCGGCCCGGAGAAGCCGAAGCCGGGGATCGACGGGATCACCAGGTGGAAGTCCCGCGACAGCGGCTCGATCACGTCCAGGAACTCGGCGAACGAGCCCGGCCAGCCGTGGATCAGCAGCAACGGC
>NZ_JYJG01000033.1 GCF_000955955.1 Lentzea aerocolonigenes | reverse complement strand
GCCCGGCCAGCCGTGGATCAGCAGCAACGGCAACGCGTCCGGCTTCTGCGAGCGGACATGCACGAAGTGGATGCGCTGGTCGCTGATCTCGGTCGTGAACTGCGGGTAGGAGTTGATCCGCTCCTCCTGCGCCCGCCAGTCGAACTCGTCGGCCCAGTACGAGGCGAGCGGGCGCAGGTAGCTCAGCGGGATGCCGTAGGACCAGCCGACACCGGGGAGGTCGTCCTCGGGCCAGCGCGTCCGAGCCAGCCGGGCGCGGAGGTCGTCGACCTCGGCCTGCGGGACCTCGATGCGGAACGGCGTGATCTCCATGGCCCCCACGCTATGAGCTCATGCGGACAACTTTCGTCCGCGTTTTCAGCAGAACTTCTCGATCAGCTCCTCGAAGAACCCGCCTGCCTCGATCGCCGCCTTCTCCTGGTCGCCGTCCCGCACCGCGTGCAGCAGCCCGGTGTGCGACACCTGGTCCTGACCAGGCTGCGTGGTGTCGACAGATGCCGCCACCGAAGCTTTGACCGCCTCGGTCAACCCCTGGTAGAGCTCCGCTAGAAGCGTGTTGTGCGAGCACTGCACGAGCAGCACGTGGAACGCGGTGTCGTGCTCGATCACCTCGGCCCACTGCTCGGCCTCCATCGCCGCGTCGCGCTTGCGCAGCAGCTCGGTGAGGCGCGTCAGCTCGGCGTCGGTGCGGTGCTTCGCGGCCAGGCGCGCGCCTTCCATCTCCAGCGTGCGGCGGACCTGGAGGACCTCTTTCAGCTCGGTCCCGCACATGCGGCGGACCGCGCCGGAGATCTCGCTGGTCGCGCGGACGAACGTGCCGTCGCCCTGCCGCACCTCCAGCAGGCCGGCGTGCGAGAGAGCGCGCACGGCTTCACGAACCGTGTTCCGACCCACCCCGAGCGCGGTGACCAGCTCGGGCTCGGGCGGGATGCGCTGCCCGACGGGCCATTCGCCGCTGGTGATCGCGCTTCGCATCTGCTCGATCACCTGGTCGACGAGGCCTGCACGTCGGGTAGTGGCCAACGGCACAGCGTCATCCTTTCATCCGAACATCCCATGTCTGCGATAGTGGTGCACGTGACGATTCAGCAGACGACTAGTGCCGCACAGACTGCCACCGATCCGGGTCGCAGGGTGACGGTCGTCAAGAATCGTCACGTTCCGCTGGTCGGGTCCACGCTGCTCGCGATCGGGGTCGCCCTCGCGGCGGCGAATCTCCGCCCTGCGGTGACCAGTCTGGCCTCGGTGCTCGTCGATGTCCGCGCCGCCCTTGGGGTTTCGGCCGCTTGGACCAGCGCGTTGACGGCCGTTCCGGCGCTCTGCTTCGGCTTCGCGGCGTTCGCGGCCCCCTGGCTGGGTCGCCGCCTCGGCATGGCCCGTGCGATCGGACTGTCCTTGGGGGTGCTGACGCTCGGCCTGGTGCTGCGCGTGATCGACGGTCCGTGGGTCGTGCTGGGCGGCACCTTCATCGCGTGTGCCGGTATCGCGGTGTCCAACGTGCTGATCCCGGTGGTGGTGAAGGCTTCCTTCCCGGACAAGGTCGGCCTGATCACGGGTGTCTACACGGGAACGCTCTCCGCGGGCGCCGCGCTGGCCGCCGCTCTCACGCCACGGCTTGAGGACTTCTTCGGCTCCTGGCGCCTGGCCGTCGGGGTGTGGGCGCTGCTGTCCGCCGGAGCGGTGATCGTGTGGTTCGCCGGTGCACGCCACGGCTCGGAAGCCTCGGTGGTCCGCTCGGCCGCCCCGGCCGAGAAGCGGTCGTTGCTGCGCAGCCCGCTGGCGTGGGTGATCACGGTGTTCTTCGGCCTGCAGTCGCTGTTCGCCTACACCGTCATGGGCTGGTTGCCCGCCATGCTCGTCGACTCGGGCGTGGACCGCAACACCGCCGGCATGCTGCTCGCCGTCTCGATGCTGCTCAGCGTCCCGGTCAGCTTGTTCGTGCCGCCGATCGCCGCTCGCTTCAAGAGCCAGGCGCCGATGGTGCTGGCGCTGGGCGTGCTGTCGTTCGCCGGCATCTTCGGCATGCTCGTCGCGCCGTCCGCCGCGCCCGGCCTGTGGGTGGTGCTGATCGGGTTCGGCATGGGCATGTTCCCGCTGGCGCTGCTGGTCATGTCGTTGCGCACGAAGTCCACTTCGGACACCGCGCGGCTCTCGGCGATGGCGCAGAGCCTCGGCTACCTGATCGCGGCGAGCGGGCCGTTCGCGTTCGGCGTGCTGCGGGAAGCCACCGGTTCGTGGACCACGTCGCTCGTGCTGCAGCTGGTGCTGCTGGCCGCGTTGACCGTTCTGGGCATGATCGCGGGCCGTCCTCGCTACGTTTGACCCCGTGAGACTGGGGTTCGGATTTCTCGGCGACGTCGTCGTCACGCGGGACGGGCAGGAGCTGAAGGTCGGGCACGCACGTCAGCAGTGCGTTCTGGCCGTGCTGGCGGTGGAGGCCGGGCGTCCGGTCTCGCTCGACCAGCTCACCGACCGGGTCTGGGGTGACGATCCGCCCGCCAAGCCGCGAGACGCGCTGCACGGTTACCTCTACCGGTTGCGGCAGGTGCTCGGCGACGACGTGATTCTGCGGAAGTCCGGCGGTTACGCGCTGGTCGCCGACGACGTGGACCTGCACCGGTTCTCGAAGCTGATCTCCGCCGGGCAACACGCGGAGGCGCTGCAGTTGTGGCGCGGCGAGCCGTTCACCGGGTTGCAGTCGCCGTGGCTCGACTCCGTGCGAGACCGGTTGTTGCAGGAGAAGCACGTCGCCGAGACCGAATGCGCCGAGGTCGCGCTGAAGGAGGGCCGGCACGGCGAGGTGCTCCCGGCGTTGCTCACCCGGGCCGCTGACCACCCGCTCGACGAACGCGTCGCGGGCCAGCTGATGCTCGCCCTGCACCGCAGTGGACGCTCAGCCGAGGCGCTGGAGTCGTTCGAACGCCTTCGCCGCACCCTCTCCAACGAGCTGGGCACGGACCCGAGCGCACTTCTGCGCGACCTGCACCACCGCATCCTGACGGAAGCCGAACCGCCCCACGCGGGGCCCTCTCGTGTGCTCCAGCCGAACGAAAGCGCCCCGCGTGCGCTCAAGCGACGGCATGCGGTGGTGTTCGCGGTGGCCGGGGTGGCGGTGGTCGCCTTGATCGCAGTGCTGGTCAACCAGGGCGCGCCCACCACGCCGTCGTCCGCGCCCACCGGCAAGTACGCAGCCCGGTTGAAGGCGGGTGATCTCTGCGTGACCGAGGGCCGCGACCGGCAGACGCACGACGGCCCGCCGATCGCCGTGCAGGGCGCGTGTTCCAGTGAACCGCCCAAGACGTTGATCGAACCGATCGGCGGAGACAACGACAGGATCTGGTGGGACCACCCGGCGAACGGCCTGGGGTGCCTGAGCGCGATGGGAGGTTCGGTGCGGGAAGGCGCACGGCTCGAGCCGTGGGACAAGTGCCGTGACGACATGGCGTTCCAGCAGTTCCGGTTCGAACGCGTCGGCCAGGACCGCTACCGGCTGCGGCCCCTGCACACCGACCTGTGCGTCGGAGTGCAGGAGCCGCTGGCACCGGGTGCCGAGGTGGTGCTGGAGCAGTGCACCGGTGGTGCCGATCAGGAGTTCACGGTCGAACGTCTCTAGAACGTCGGCTTCACGTAGCCGTAGACCGCGCCGCCGTTGGTGGTGGCGGTCTTCGGGTCGATGGTGCGCTTGGTGACCTTGTCGGACAGGTTGCCGTCGATCGTGGTCAGCTTGCCGTCGGCGTGCACCTTCACGACGAGCCCGACGTGGCCGTTGAGGCTGCCGGGAACGCCGAACACGATCGCGTCACCGGCCTTCGGGGATCCTCCGCGGGTGCCGGCCGGACGCTTCTTGAGCAGCCCCTGGTCCGCACCCCACTTGGCCCAGTACGTCGCCACCCACGCCTTGCCGTAGCCCGCCGGCGGGAGCTTCTTCACGCCCGCCTTGTTCCACACCCACCTGGCGAACATGCCGCACCAGGCCGCGCAGTCGCCGCTGTACTTGTTGCAGTTGTTCGCCCGCTCCTTGTAGCCCACCTCGGCGGTCGCGATGCGCACGATGTCGGCAGCGGCCGAGATCTGCACTTCCTCGGTGGGTGCGGCGGTTGCGGATGAGCCCATCAGCAGCGTGCTGATGATCGCGGACAACACTCCCGCGATGAACGTCTTCTTGATGGATCGCACGTTCTTCTTCGCCCCTCGCATGTCGTCTTGCGGTGTCCGTCCGGACGCCGGGATGAAGTCGACACGGAGGCTCTGGGACGCGTCTGGATCACGCTGGGACGTGACTGGAACGCCTGGTCAGAAGGTGGTCAGGAATCGAGAAGCGGGGTGCACGCGGTGCTTCTAGCGTTGTCGGCATGGACATCGACATTCACGCCACGTTCCTCCCGCACACCGACCCCGAGGCCTCGCTGGCGTTCTACCGCGACCTGCTCGGCTGGGAGGTCCGCGTCGACGTCGGCCAGGGCACGATGCGCTGGATCACCGTCGCCCCGGTGGGGTCGACGACCTCCGTCGTGCTTTCCCCGCCGGCCATGGCGGAGGGCCTCACGGACACGCAGAAGACCGCTATCGCCGAGATGATCGACGCCGGCTCGTACGGGTACATCCAGCTGGCCACGCCGGATCTCGACGGCGTGTTCGACAAGCTGCAGGCGAGCGGCGCCGACGTCGTGCAGGAGCCGACCGATCAGCCGTGGGGCAGCCGCGACTGCGTGTTCCGCGACCCGGCCGGCAACAACGTCCGCATCCTGCAGGCCTAGTTCGACACGAACCCGCGGTGCAGCACCGTGAGCTGGTCGGCGAGGTAGCGGGCCCACGCCTTCGCCCGATCCCAGTCCGGTGCCGCACCCGCGAAGCTGACCGGCCCACTGGCCCCCAGCTTCCGAACCATGCGGGTCACGTCGTTGGGCACGGGTGGAGTGCCGCGGTGGAACAACCACATGGGCGTGTGTTTCAGCGAAACCTTGTGCCGCCGCACGAACCGATGCGCATCGCGGGCCGCGGCGTCGCCCATGATCACGGCACCGAACCCGTGCAGCGTGTCGGCGGCGGCGACCGAGAGCACGGTGACTCTCAGCCCGCAGCCGGCGAGTTCGGTGCCGATGATCTCGGCGATCTCGTCGGTGGCGGCGATCTTCGAGGTGTACGCGACGAGGACTCTGTCAGTCATCGCTGCATGGTTGTTGGTGAATGCGGTTCCCGACAGCGGCGGAAGTCCCTGTCGGCCAAGGCATTCAGTCCAGCGGCAGGTTGAGAAGGGCGTTCTCGACCAGTTCGGGCATCGCCGGATGGATCCAGTACTGCCCACGTGCCATGGACTTCGCGTCCAGGCCGAAGCTCATCGCCTGGATGAGCGGCTGGATCACCGTCGACGCCTGCGGGCCGATGATGTGCGCGCCGAGCAGCTGTCCGGTGGCGGGATCGGCGATCAGCTTCGCGAAACCGGTCGTGTCCTCCATCGCCCAGCCGTACGCGATGGACGCGTAGGCCTGCGACGAGGTGACGTAGCGAATTCCCTTTGCCTTGGCCTGTTCTTCGGTGAGCCCGACGCTCGCGATCTGCGGGCTCGAGAACACGGCGGCCGGCACGAACCGGTGGTCGCTGGCCTTGGGCTCGTCCGGGTTCAGCAGGTTGTGCTGCACGACCTTGGCTTCGTGGTTCGCGACGTGCTTGAGCTGGTAGTCGGAGCTGATGTCGCCCAGCGCCAGGATGTGCGGCTGGCTGGTGCGCTGGAACTCGTCGACCTTGATCCGGCCGTCGTCGTGCAGCTCGAGCCCTGCCTTGCCCGCGTCGAGCAGGTCCGTGTTCGCCTGTCGGCCGACCGCGACGAGAAGCTGAGCCGCCTCAACGGTTTCCGCGCCGTCCGGGCCTTCCATGTGCAGCCGGACACCGGTCTCGGTCTTCTCCGCGCGGATCGTCTTGCGCTGCAGCCGGACGTCCCACTTGTGCTTCACGACGTCGGTGAACCGCTCGGCGATCTCCAGGTCCTCGTGGCGCAGCAACAGGTTCGAGCGCGCGATCATCGTGACCTTCACGCCGAAGCTGCTGAACACGTGCGCGAACTCGGACGCGATGAAGCCGCTGCCCAGGATGATCAGGCTCTCCGGCAGCTCGTCCAGGCGCATGATCGTGTCGCTGGTGTGGAAGCCGGTCGTCTCGATGTCCGCGATCTCGGGGACCGTCGGCCTGCTGCCCGCCGCCACCACGATCCGGTCGGCGGTGATCGTCTCGCCGGTGCCGGTGTCGATCGTGTGCGCGTCGATGAACTTCGCCGTGCCCTCGTAGACCGTGACGTTCGCGTTCTCGTTGGCGCGCCAGTTGCGGCCGCCCTCGGCGATCGGGTCGATCCGCCCGAAGACGCGGTCGCGGATCTGCGGCCAGTGCACCGCGTCGAGGTGCGCGTCCACGCCGAGCTTCTTGGCGTTCGCAGGCGCCGCGGCCTGGTCGGCGGTGTGGACGAACATCTTGGTGGGGATGCAGCCCACGTTCAGGCAGGTGCCGCCGAAGGTCCCCTTCTCGAGGATGGCGATGTTCCAGTCCGCCATCGAGTCGTTCGGGATGGAGTTGCCGGAGCCGGTACCGATGATGACCAGGTCGAAGTGCCTCACGTGTCGATCCAACCATCTGCCGCGAGCCGGTGTTCCCCGATCAGGTGTTACGCAGGTCTTACGCCGAGGTCGGGGTGCTGTTGGAGAAGGTGCGGCGATAGGCGTTGGGGGAGACGCCCACGTCCTTGTAGAAGTGGTGCCGCAGCAGGGCGGCCGTGCTGAACCCGCTGCGCCGCGCGATCTCCTCGACGGCCAGCGAGGTCTCCTCGAGCAGCTTGCGGGCGTGCAGGACGCGTTGCGCGGTCAGCCAGCGGACCGGGGTGGTGCCGGTCTCCGCGACGAACCGCCGCGCGAAGGTGCGTTCGGAGAGCCGTGCGCGGCGGGCCAGGTCGGCGACCGTGTGCTCGACGTCGAGAGACTCCAGCATCTGGTCGAGCACCGGCTGCAGGCTCATCGCCGCGTTCGTCGGCACCGGCATCTCGATGAACTGCCGCTGCCCGCCTTCCCGCTGCGGCGGCACGACCATGCGCCGGGCGATCGCGGTGGCCGGGCCGGTGCCGAGCTCGCGGCGCACGATGTGCAGGCACGCGTCGATCCCCGCCGCCGTGCCCGCGCTCGTGACGATGTCGCCGTCGTCCACGTAGAGCACGTTCGGGTCGACCTCGGCGCGGGGGAAGCGCTCGGTGAACGCGGCGGCGTGATGCCAGTGGACCGTGCACGGCCGGTCGTCGAGCAGGCCGGCCTCGCCGAGCAGGAACGCCCCGCTGCACACCGAGAGCAGCGTCGCGCCGTTCGCGTGGGCCTCGCGCAACGCCTGCAGCACGGCCGGTGGGTAGTGCTCGCGCAGCCTCGCGGCGGGCACCGCGATGAGGTCGGCGTCCTTGAGCGCGTCCAGGCCCAGCTCGGGGATCAGCTGCACGCCGACGTTGGTGCGCAGAGGCTCGCCAGGCCGTTCCCCGCACACCCTGAACTCGAACGGCGGCACGCCGTCCTCGGTCCGGTCGATGCCGAACACCTCGCACACGACACCGAACTCGAACGGCGCGACCCCGTCGATCAGGACCACGGCAACACTGCGTAGCATGGCAGGATCTTAGCGAAGGGTGTCAACGCTGCCACTGTTGGCGGTATGTGAGCCATCGCAAACTTAGTGCCATGAGCATTCAGGCGGCTGAGCTGCGGAAGAAGGGGATCGTCGAGCTGACGATCGCCATGGTGTTGTCCGGGACCATCGGTGTGTTCGTGTTCGAGTCCGGCGCGCAGCCGTTCACCGTGGCGTTCTGGCGGTGCGTTTTCGGAGCTGGGGCGCTGGGCCTGTACTGCTGGATCCGGGGCTTCTTCAGCGACACCGGCTTCACCCGAAAGACGTTCCTGCTCGCTCTGCTGGGCGGCGTCTTCATCGTCTACAACTGGGCGTTCCTGTTCTCCGCCTACGCGAAGACGTCGATCTCACTCGCGACCGTCGTCTACCACACGCAGCCGTTCTACGTCGTGCTGCTGGGAGCGTTGGTGTTCAAGGAAAAGCTCACCGCGGCCAAGCTCGGCTGGGTCGGTGTCGCGTTCGCCGGAGTCGTGCTGGTCACCGACATCACCAGTGTCACCGTGAGCGGTTCCTACCTGCTCGGCATCGGCCAGGCACTGCTCGCCGCGTTGCTCTACGCGTTCGCCACGATCATCGCCAAGCAGCTCAAGGGAATCCGCCCGCACCTGATCGCTCTCGTGCAGGTGACCGCCGGCATCTTCCTGCTGCTGCCGTTCGTCGACTTCTCCGGCACCGCGTCGATCGGCAACGGCTGGGCGTGGCTCGTCGGCATCGGCGTGATCCACACCTGCGTCATGTACGTGCTGATGTACTCGAGCTACCAGAAGCTTCCGACGTCGCTGATCGCGGTGCTGTCGTTCGTCTACCCGGTGGTCGCGATCATCGTCGACATGTCGGTGTACGGCACCAGGATCCACCCGCTGCAGATCGTGGGCATCCTGCTGATCTGCGGCGCGAGCCTGGCCAACTCGCTGGGCACGTCCCAGCGAGCCGGCCGCTTGCTCAATGCTGGTAAGTCGGCGTGATGATCGCCCTGGCCAGCGTGTGGAACGCGAGGTTGAAGCTCACCACGGCAGGCGAGGCGTCCCCGTCCACGTCGAGTTTGTCCACGTCGACCGCGTGCACCACGAAGTAGTAGCGGTGCGGGTGGTCGCCCTTGGGCGGGGCCGCGCCACCGAACGCACGCGTGCCGAAGTCGGAGCGCACGTGGAAGGCGTCACCCGGAAGTGTGCCGTCGTCGTTGCCCGCGCCGGTGTCCAACGAGGTGGTGGTCGCGGGGAGGTTCACGGCCACCCAGTGCCAGAAGCCGGAGGGGGTGGGGGCGTCGGGGTCGAAGCAGGTGACCACGAAGCTGCGCGTCTCGGCGGGGAAGCCGGACCACGAGAGCTGGGGCGAGGTGTTGCCGCCCTCGAAGACCTGGGCGTCGGGGAGCTGCTCGCCGTCGCGCACGTCCGACGACGTCACGTCGAAGGTGCCGACCTGCGGGAGCAACTGGTAGGGGTCGGGAGCGACTGGGCGCTCGAGGCTCATCGTTTCTCCTCCTCTTTGTGATCAGTTCGAGCCTATCCCCGTGCAACCATGAGGGCCTGCGCGGCGTCTTCCGCGTGGAGGGGGAAATACGATGTCCAGGTTGCGGCTTGCTGCTGCATTTGTACTGGTTGCCGGGCTCGTCTCATGCGGAGAGGCGCCCGACGCGCAAACCAGTGGTCCCGTTCTCACGACGTCCTCGCCGGCGCCGACGACGACCACTCCGGAGCGGCCGAAGCGCATGTTCGAGCCGCCGTACCCGTACGGCACGGTGCAGGCTCACGCGCCCGCGACCGCCGACGGCATGGTGCCCGTGGTCACGCACATCGCGACGGACAAGCCGTACGTGTTCATCACGATCGACGACGGCGCGGTGCAGCACCCGAAGGCGCAGGAGCTGATGATCAACGCCGGCGTGTGGCCCTCGTTGTTCCTCAACACCAAGTACGCCGAGGGGCACAAGGACTACTTCAAGCAGTTACCGGCCACGATCCACAGCCACACCACGAACCACCCGAACCTGCAGGGCAAGCCGTTCGAGTTCCAGAAGCAGGAGATCTGCGGCAACGCGGACTTCCTGGCTCACGACTACGGCAAGCGCCCGACGCTGTTCCGGCCGCCGTTCGGCAACTACGACGCGACGACCCGCAAGGCCGCCGCGAGCTGCGGGTTCAAGGCGCTCGTCAACTGGACGGCGGCGGTCAACGACGGCCACGTGCAGTTCCAGATGGGGGACAAGCTCAAGCCGGGCGACATCGTCCTGATGCACTTTCGTACAACGTTCGTCGAGGATTTCACGGCGTTTTTGAACCGCGCCAAGCAAGATGGGTTGACTCCAGTGCCACTGGAGGACTTTCTGGGGTAGCCAGATCCGTGAAGAGGGGGATCTTCATGAAGAAGTTTCTTGCTGGGCTCGCTGCTGTCGTGATGGCGGTGACGATCGTGCCGAGCGCGTCGGCGGCCGGCACCACGCTGCTGACCAACGTTCGGACGGGACACCACCCGACGTTCGACCGCGTGGTGTTCGACCTGACCGGTGCCGAGCCGGGGGCCAGCGTCACGCGGACCACCGAGCCGACGAGCTGCGGCTCGGGCAAGCCGGTCTCGGCACTGGGCGAGGAGTTCCTCGAGGTGCGGCTGCAGCCGGCCGCCGCGCACGAGAACGGGCACTCGACCTACCCCGGATCGCGCAAGTTCGAGACGGGTCTGCCGACCGCGCAGAGCGTCGCGTTCACGTGCGACTTCGAGGCCGTCCTGTCGATCGCGATCGGCGTGAACCGGAAGAACGCGAGCTACCACGCGTGGTTCACGACCGATGGCCCGTTGAGGTACGTCGTGGACATCGACCACAACTGACGCAACTGTGACGCGGGTCACGCGTCTGTTCTTATATCGAGAAGCCCTGAGAGGGGGCCAATGATGAAGAACAGACGCGTGGCCGCGGTGCTGATGGCAGTGCTCGCGGTCTTCACGTTCATCCCGACGGCGTCAGCGCAGAGCGTGCCGACGCTGTCGAACATCCGAACCGGCGCACACCCCGACTACGACCGGGTGGTGCTGGACATGTCCGGCGTGACTCCGGACTACCGGGTCAGGGAGGTCGCCGGTGTCGCCAGCTGCGGGTCCGGCGCCCCTGTCTCCATGCCCGGCAGCAACGAGGTCCTGTCGATCTACGTGCACGGTGCCGCCGCGCACGACGACAACGGGAACCCGACCTACACCGGGTCGCAGAACTTCGCGACGCCCGGCCTGAACAACGTCCGCAGGGTCGCCCTCCACTGCGACTTCGAGGCAGTGCTGGGAATCGCCGTGGGTTACGACAACGCCGGCACCTGGCACCGGGTGTTCCAGCTGACGAACCCGAGCAGGCTGGTCATCGACATCGGCCGCTACTGACGCGAAAAAGCCTCGTGGGGACAGCAGTCGCCGCTACTGCCCCCACGAGGGGTGAGTGGTGTGTCCACGGACCCTCGCCGGTCTGTCCCACCTGGACACGAACCAGGCCGACGAGGGCCCGTGGACACACCACGCGAAACTCTTACGCCGCAACGACTGCGACGTTCTCCTGCGAGAGCGCGTGTTCCAGCACCTCGGACACGTCCGACACCAGGTGCACGGTCAGCTGTTCGCGCACCGACTCCGGCACGTCGTCCAGGTCCGGCTCGTTGCGCGACGGCAGCAGCACCGTCGTGATGCCCGCGCGGTGGGCGGCGAGCAGCTTCTGCTTCACGCCACCGATCGGCAACACCCGGCCGGTCAACGAGATCTCACCCGTCATCGCCACGTCGGAGCGCACCGGGCGGCCCGACAGCAGCGACGCCAGCGCCGTCGTCATCGTGACGCCCGCGGACGGACCGTCCTTCGGCACCGCACCCGCCGGGACGTGGATGTGCACGCCACGACCGTCCAAAGCAGCCGCCTTGTCGTCGTGCGAGCGCAGGTACGACAACGCGATCTGCGCGGACTCCTTCATCACGTCACCGAGCTGACCGGTCAAGGTCACACCGGAAGCTCCAGTGTCCTTGGGTGCCAAGGAAGCCTCGATGAACAGCACGTCGCCACCGACACCCGTGACGGCCAGACCCGTTGCCACACCGGGAACCGAGGTGCGCTCGGCCGACTCCGGGGTGTTCTTCGGGCTGCCCAGGTACGACTTCAGCGACGGCTGGTCGACCACGACGGGCAGTTCCGAATCGCCCAGAGCCACCTTCGCGGTCACCTTGCGCAGAACCCGTGCCAGCGCACGTTCCAGTTGCCGCACACCGGCTTCACGCGTGTACTCGCTCGCCAGCTGGTGCAGCGCGGGCTTCTCGAACTTGACGTCCTCGGAGGTGAGGCCGGCGCGGTCGAGCTGGCGCGGCAGCAGGTGGTCGCTGGCGATCGTGACCTTCTCGTCCTCGGTGTAGCCGTCGAGCTGCACCAGTTCCATGCGGTCGAGCAACGGCGCCGGGATCGACTCCAGCACGTTCGCGGTCGCGAGGAACACCACGTCCGAGAGGTCCAGCTCGACCTCCAGGTAGTGGTCGCGGAACGTGTGGTTCTGCGCCGGGTCCAGCACCTCGAGCAACGCCGCCGTGGGGTCGCCGCGGTAGTCGGAGCCGACCTTGTCGATCTCGTCGAGCAGCACGACCGGGTTCATCGACCCGGCCTCGCTGATCGCGCGGACGATCCGGCCCGGCAACGCGCCTACGTACGTGCGACGGTGGCCCCGGATCTCGGCCTCGTCCCGCACGCCACCGAGAGCCACGCGCACGAACTTGCGGCCCATCGCGCGTGCCACGGACTCGCCGAGCGACGTCTTGCCGACGCCGGGAGGGCCCGTCAGAGCCAGCACGGCACCGGAACGACGTCCACCGACAACGCCCAGACCGCGGTCGGCGCGACGCTTGCGCACGGCCAAGTACTCCGTGATGCGCTGCTTCACGTCGTCGAGCCCGGCGTGGTCCGCGTCGAGGATCTCGCGCGCGGCCTTGATGTCGTAGGAGTCCTCGGTCCGCTCGTTCCACGGAATCTCGAGAACGGTGTCGAGCCACGTCCGGATCCAGCCCACCTCCGGCGACTGCTCCGAGGTGCGCTCCAGCTTGTCGACCTCGGTCAGCGCGGCCTTGAGCACCTTCTCCGGCAGGTCGGCGGCCTCGACGCGAGCCCGGTAGTCCTCCTGCTCGGTGGCGGGCTTGCCGTCGAGCTCGGCCAGTTCCTTGCGGATCGCGGCCATCTGCTGGCGCAGCAGGAACTCCCGCTGCTGCTTCTCGACGCCTTCCTTGACGTCCTTCGCGATCGTCTCGTTGACGTCGAGCTCGGTCAGGTGCGCCTGACCCCACTCGAGCAGCTTCTCCAGCCGCGTGGTGACGTCAGCCGTCTCCAGCAGCCAGATCTTCTGCTTCTCGTCGATGTACGACGCGTAGCCGGCGAGGTCGGCCAGCGCCGACGGGTCACTGATCTGCTGCACCGAGTCGACCATCTGCCACGCGCCGCGCGTCTGGAGGATGTTCGTCACCAGCGCCCGGTACTCGCGGGCGAGCTCACGGGTCCGCTCGGTGATCGGGGACTCGTCCGCGATCGTCGCGTTCACCCACAGCGCCGCGCCCGGCCCGGTGGTGCCCGTGCCGATGCGCACGCGCTTGGTGCCGCGCACGACAGCCGCGCGCTCACCACCGGGCAGGCGTCCGACCTGCTCGATCTCGGCCAGTGTTCCCACTGCCGCGTACTTCCCGTCCAGCCGTGGGACGAGCAGCACTTGATGGTTCGCGGCCGTCGTAGCAGCGTCCACGGCCGCGCGGGCCTCGGCGCTCGCGTCCGCACCCGAGATGCGGATCGGCACCACCATGCCGGGCAGCACCACGACGTCGTCCAGCGGCAGTACCGGCAGGGCCAGAGTCTCGCCCATCTCGTCACCCTCCAAAGTTGAGTCTGTACCGCTCAACCATCTGGAGCGTGGTGGTGTTCCCCTCCGCTGTTCGCTGTGAGCGAGCGCGGCGCAACGGGTGACGTCGGTGGACACTCGTGTGCACACGAGTAAGGATGCGCGCGTGATGGAAGAGCTGAAGTGGGTCCCGTCCACTGTCGACGTCACGCGCCCGAGCGTCGCGCGGATGTACGACTACTACCTGGGCGGCTCGCACAACTTCGAAGCCGACCGCGCCGCCGCCAAGCAGGTGGAGCAGATCTTCCCCGGCGTCGCCCAGAGCGCCCAGGCCAACCGCTCGTTCATGCGCAGGGTCGTCCGCCATCTCGTCTCGCAGGGCGTCGACCAGTTCCTCGACCTGGGCTCCGGCATCCCGACCGTCGGCAACGTCCACGAGATCGCCCAGCACGACAACCCGGACGCCCGCGTGGTCTACGTCGACTTCGAGCCGGTCGCCGTCTCGCACAGCAACGCGCTGCTGGCCGACAACCCCAACGCGAACGCCATCCTCGCCGACCTGCGCGCGACCTCCACGGTCCTCGAAGGTGCCCGCGAGACGCTCGACTTCTCCCGCCCGATCGGCGTGCTGATCATCGCGGCGCTGCACTTCGTCCCCGACGCGGACGGGCCCTACGAGGCCGTTGCCGAGTACATGTCGGCTCTCGCGCCCGGTTCGCACGTGGCCATCACCCACGCCAGCTGGGACGGCCTGAGCGACGAGGAGAAGGCCGAGGCCGCACGCGTTGCCAAGATCTACAACAACTCCGACAACCGGCTCACCATGCGCACGAAGGACCAGGTCAGCCAGTTCTTCGAGGGCATGGAGATGCTGGAGCCGGGCGTCGTCGCGGTCAACGACTGGCGCCCGGACTCCTACGAGGACTGGACCAGCATCTACGGCGCTGTCGCCCGCAAGCCCTGAAGCAGCCGGTCCCGTATCTCGTTCGTCTCGCGGTCGGTGAGGGTGCGTTCCGGCGCCCTCATCGTCACGCGGATCAGCACGTTCTTCTGCCCGGGCCTGGCTTCCAGGCGTTGTTGGACGTGTTCGGGCAGTTCCTCGGCCGGCGTCTCGCTCAGGATCGCGATCTCCTCGATCACGTCCTCCGGAGTGAGCGCCCGGATCTGGTCGCCGAGCGTCTCGATGTCCTCGCTCTCGTGAGCCATGATCGAGATGTCCCTGATCGCGGCGGGATGCCGTGAGATCGGCCGGTACTCGTCGAGGTCCAGCATCTGCGTCGCGATCCGCGGGTCCTCGTTGCGCAACAGCCGGATGTCCGGGATTCCCTTGCGCAGCATCAGAAGCCGGTCCAACCCCCAGCCCGTCGCGAGGCCGTGCGGGTGGTCTTCGAGGACGTGGCGCGCGGTCCGTCCGCCCTCGCCGATCTCCACCCATTCACCGTCGTGCCAGACGTCGATCTGCTTGCCGTGCGTCGTGTACGGGTGTTGCGCGTCGACCATCCGATAACGCTTGCCGGGCAACAACGTCGTGACGACGACGTCGACCAGTTCACCGAAATCCTCCTGGCTCCTGCTGATCCGCCAGACGTCCAGCTGGTGCGGGGTGCCGGTGTGCAGGCGGTCGACCGTGTCCCGGCGGTACACGAGTCCAGGGCAGACCAGCGTCACGTCCGGTGTCGACGCCCGCATCGCCGGCGGGATCATCGCCGTCGTGTGGCTGCGCAGCATGCACGTCTCGCTGACGTACCTGGTGTAGCGCGCTTCCCTGGTGACCGCGTCGGCCGGATAGCCGAGCCGCTCGTAGTTGTGCTCCACCGGCACGAGCGGGTGATGGCGGACTTCCCGCGGGTTGTCGAGGACGGCGTGCAGATCTTTGACCAACAACTGCATCGCGTGCGGCCCCTGCGCGGGATCGCTGAGGTCGCGCACGCTCAGAGCGCGCACGAGTTCATCGGTGCGGTACATGGGGTTCTTCCCGTTCTACTCGGTCTCTGTGGGATGCGGAGTCCCCCGACCAACGGGAAGGTTCTAAGCGCGCGCCACCGCCGCAGGCCGGGGGTGGCTAAATCGCGTCACGCACCCAGGTTACCGCTCCTACTCGGGTGGCGTCAGGCGCAAATCCGGATCGACCGGCGCCACGCCGTCGAACGGCCCGTCGTCCTTCAACCGCCCGACGTCGTCAAGCGCGACCTCGATCTGGGCCTTGTAGGGGTCACCGTCGGCCGGGGGAGTCGTGAACCACTCGTGCAGCTCGGCGGGAATCTGGAACCGTGCGAGCAGCTCCTCGTACATCGCGTCCCGCTCCGCAGCCTGCACGCCGAGCTCCTGGTACTCCCGCACCGCCATTCGCAGCCGGATCCACCGGTACCGGTCCGTGTTCGCCTGCTGTTCGAACCGCTCCCGCAGCAGATCCCCGGCCTTCTGCCCGCGCAACGCCAGCTTCCTGATCGTGGCCGGCGGCATGAACAGGTTCGTGCCGCCCTCGTCCTCGGCCTGGCGCACGTGCGCGATCCGCCCGCGATAGCCCGGCAACGCCGACTGCATCGTGTCCCGCCAGTCCAGGAACGTGTCCAAAATGGACACCAGGAACTTCGGCATCGACGTCAGCGGCGCGTAGTGCGCACCGGCGGTCGACGCGTCCTGCTCCGGCAGCCACACCTCGTTCGTGTCGCCCGGCGGATACGGCTGCAGGCTCAGCCCGAACGTGGGCCAGCGCGGCAGCAGCGAGTCGAAGAAGTGGATCGGGAAGTTGCTGGTGATGCCACCGTCCGAGAACCAGTGCACCCGCCCGTCCCGGCACAACGGCACCGCCGCGATCAGCCCGGGGAACGACAGCGACATCCGCACGGCCAGCACCACCGGCAGGCTCTCACGGCCCGGCAGTTCCCTGAGCGGCATGTGCGCGTGCTCGGGACACCTGTCGCCGGTCTCAGGTCCGTTCATCTGCTCGACGACCCGGCTCGGCAACACGTACCCGAGGCACTCCTCGCAGTACTGCCACTCACCCTTGAACGGCAACCGGTACGGCCGCCCCTCGGACAGATCCGTCGTCATCAGCACCAGGTTGATCTCGCCGAGATCCCCGAACGTCAACGCCCGCTCGGTCCCCGCGAGGTCGTCCAACTGATCCGCGATCCAGTCGGCCAGCGGCGGCACCCCGGTCGGCTTCGGCATGCCCGCCAACCGATCCAGCCACGACGGCGTGAAATCCCCGGTACCCGGCACGAGTCCGAAGTGGATGGCACGCGCGTTGTTCCGCATGTACCGCTGCATCGCGTACCCGTACGTGACCGTCAACGCGCTGACAGCAGCCAACGTCAACACGAGCCACACCAGCAAAACCACCGCAGCCGTCGCATAGTGCCTGGAGAACGCCAACCCGAGCACCAACGGCACGATGACGAACAACACCGCAGGCCAAGGCAAACTCCCGCGCAACGGCCACAGCACAATCACAATGCACGCGAGCGCGAGCAACACGACCAGCACCGCCAGCCATGTCGGGTACTGCTCGGGCGCCAGCCAGGCGGACCACAACACGGGCCCGCCCAGCCACAACAACGCCATCAGCCCGAGCACACCCTTGGCGCGCAACCCGACAGCTCCGAGCAACGCGAAGAACAAGCACGAGATCGCACTGCGTCCGGTGGTGTCCCGCCTCTGCATCGTCGCCACGACGATCCGGTACAGCGCCCGCGTCTTCTCGTTGGGCTGGAACAACTGCGCCAGCCGCCACTGCTCCGCCCCGGTCCCGGACGTGAACCAGTCGATCAGCTTGGTGAGCTTCTCGAACCCACCGGAACCACGCCCGCGCTCGGCGGCCGCGGTGAACGCCGCCGCGATCGCCCCGGCGGACGCCCCGCCGATCTGCTTGAACTCGTAGTGGCGCGCCAACGACGCAACCGCCAGCGGATAGACAACACCGCTGGTCGTGCCGCCGCGCATCGTCAGGTCGCAGTAGCGGTCGTACTCCATGTGCTCATGGTCGCGCGCTCAAGACCATTCGCCGCCGAAGTTCACTCGGTCGCCACCAAACCGATCTCAGCCCGCCACCTCGGCCAGCTCGGCAGGCGTCCCGGCCATGATCACCCGGACGTGCTCGGTGACCTTCTCCACCGGCCAGTCCCACCAGGCGATCCGCTCCAGCAACTCGATTTCCTCGTCGCTGTACCGCTTCTTCAGCATCTTCGCCGGATTCCCGCCGACCACGCCGTAAGCCGGCACGTCCGACACCACCACGGACCCGGACGCGATGATCGCCCCGTTCCCGATCCGCACCCCCGGCATGATCAACGCCTGGTACCCGATCCAGACGTCGTTGCCCACCACCGTGTCTCCACGAGAAGCCGCCCCCAGCGCGATGTCGAGGGTCTTCTCACCCCACGCGCCACCGAAGATCGTGAACGGGAAGGTCGACACCCCGTCAGTCCGGTGATTTCCACCGGACATGATGAACCGGACGCCCTCGGCCAGCGCGCAGTACCGCCCGATCAACAGCTTCTCCTCGCCGAAGTTGTAGAGCACGTTGCGGCGCTCGAACTCCTCGGCGTGGAACGGATCGTCGTAGTACGTGTACTCACCGACGATGATCTGCGGGTTCTTCACCAACGGCCGCAGTTGCACGGTCCGCGCGATGTCCGGCAACGGGTAGAGGTTGTCGGGCGAGGGAATGGTCATGGCGTTCCGATCGGCTCTTCGCTGAACTGCGTGCGGTACAACTTGGCGTAGTGGCCCTCCAGGGCCAGCAACTCCTCATGCGTACCACGCTCGACGATCGCGCCGTGATCAACCACGAGAATCTGGTCCGCGGCCCGGATCGTCGACAGCCGGTGCGCGATCACCAGTGACGTCCGCCCGGCCAGTGCCTCGACCAGCGCTTCCTGCACCGCCGCTTCAGAACGCGAGTCCAGGTGCGCGGTCGCCTCGTCCAGGATCACCACGCGCGGCTTGGCCAGCAGCAACCGCGCGATCGTCAGCCGTTGCCGTTCACCACCCGACAGCCGGTAGCCGCGTTCACCCACCACGGTGTCCAGCTGATCCGGCAACGACGACACCAGGTCGGCCAGCCGCGCCCGCGTCAGGGCGTCCCAGATCTCCTCGTCGGTCGCGGCAGGTGCCGCCAGCCGCAGGTTCGCCCCGATCGACTCGTGGAACAGGTGCCCGTCCTGCGTCACCATGCCCACGGTCTCGCGGATCGAGTCGAACGACAGCTCGCGAACGTCCACACCGGACAGTCGCACCGCGCCGGAGTCCGCGTCGTACAACCGAGGTACCAACGAGGCAACGGTCGACTTGCCCGCGCCCGACGCGCCGACCAGTGCGATCAACGATCCCGGCTCGGCGACGAAGGAAACCCCACCGAGGATTTCCTCGCCTCCACGGGTGTCGAGCGACGCGACCTCTTCCAGCGAAGCCAGCGACACCTTGTCCGCGGACGGGTAAGCGAACCGGACGTCCGAGAACTCCACCGAAACCGGTCCGTCGGGCACCGCGACGGCGCCCGGCTTCTCCTTGATCAACGGCGGCAGGTCCAGCACCTCGAAGACCCGTTCGAACGACACCAGTGCGGTCATCACGTCGACCCGTGCACCCGCCAACGCGGTCAACGGCGCGTACAAGCGCGTCAACAACAGGGCCAGCGTCACGATCGTGCCCGGCGCCATCTGCCCGGCGATCGCGAAGTACCCGCCCAGCCCGTAGACCAGCGCGAGCGCCAACGACGACACCAAGGTCAACGCGACGAGGAACAACCACTGCGCCACGGCAGTCCGCACGCCGATGTCACGCACGCGCCGAGCGCGCGCCCCGAACTCCATGCTCTCCAACGACGGCCGGCCGAACAGCTTGATCAACGTCGCACCCGGCGCCGAGAACCGCTCGGTCATCTGCGTCGTCATCGCCGAGTCGAGGTTGGCGGCCTCGCGGTGCATCGACGCCAAGCGCTTGCCCATCCGCCGCGCCGGGATCAGGAAGATCGGCAGCAGCACCATCGCGAGCACCGTGACCTGCCACGACAGCGTCAGCATCACGGCCAGCGTCAACACCAGCGCGATCACGTTCGTGACCACCCCGGAGATCGTCTCGGAGAACGCCCGCTGCGCCGCGATCACGTCGTTGTTCAGCCGCGACACCAACGCTCCGGTGCGCGTGCGGGTGAAGAACGCGATCGGCATCCGTTGCACATGGTCGAAGACGGACTGCCGCAGCCGCAGGATCAGGTCCTCGCCCACGCGCGACGACTGCCACCGCTCGGCCAGCGAGAAGCCCGCCTCCAGCACCGCCACCCCGGCGATCGCGACAGCCAGCCACACGATCACACCGAGGTCGCGCCCACCGGTGATCTGGTCGATCACGCGACCGGCCAGCACGGGCGAGGCGACTGCCAGCACAGCGGCCACCGCACTGGTGGCCAGCAACGCGTACACGGCACGGCGCTGCGGCCGTGCGAACCGGGCGACGCGCTTCAACGTCGCCCGGCTGACGCGGCGATTTTTCTCGTCCTGCATCGCGCTTTCGAGCGCGTACCAGGCGTTGAAGTCGATGTTCATGACGACCAGTCTCGAACCTCGACCTACGACGAGGTCAAGCCGATTTCAGGAACTCGTCGATCTCGGCGAGCGCTGCCGCACGTACCGGCTCGGACGACAGGAACAGGTCGTGCATGCCGTCCTTGATCTCCACGACCCGGACCGATGATCCGATCTTCGGGCCCCACTTCCGCATGCCCTCGACGTCGAGCACAGCGTCCGCCTTGGACACGTCCTCGCTCCACGCCTTGGCGTTCAGCATGCTCTTGTCCGAGTGCAGCACCAGCACGGGCACGCGTACGTCGAGTCCGTTGTGGACCTTCTCCTGCGCGATCAGGATCGCCCGGATCCACCCGGCGAGCACCGGGAACCCCGCGAGCGGCTTCCATTTCAGGTCGAAGTCCCACTCGCCGTTGCGCGAGTTGTGGATCGCCGACCCGTAGGCGTCGCCGAGGTTCGCGCGGATCTTCACCTTGGGCGCGACCTGACCGATCAAGCGAACCAGCTGACGCATGAACGGCGGCTCGACGACGTCCAGCCACGGGCTGTTCAGCACCAACGCGCTGATCAACTCGGCATCCCGCCGTTCGTGTGCCCACAACGACGTGGTGAGGCCACCGGTAGAGTGGCCCATCAGGACGACACGCGAATGCTCTTCGCGAACCTTGGCGATCGCGGCGTCGATCTCCTCGAAGTACACGGCCATGTCGGTCGTGTAGTTCGGGACCTCGCCCTCGCGCAGCGAGCGGCCGTATCCGCGCAGGTCGACCGCGTAGAAGTCGTAACCCTGGGCGGTGTAGTGCTCGGCCACGTGCTCCTGGAAGAAGTAGTCGGCGAACCCGTGCACGTAGAGGATCGCGCCGCGGTCGTTGGCCGCGGCACGCCTGCGGACCAGGGTCGCGGAAGCACCGCCACGCAGCGGCAGGACGGTGGTGTCTTCGTCGGTCACCGCGCCAGTTTGCAACCAACCGGCGCCGATTCCGTGCACCCTTGTCCGGATCGTGTCTAACCTGGGGGTGTGACGGGGGATATTGAGCAGTCATCGAGGGTGCGGTTCCCGGGGATCAGCCCGCGCGCCTATGAACATCCTGCCGACCGAGGCGCCCTCGCGGTGCTGAGGGCGGTGCCCGCCGTGGCACCGATCCTCAAGGCGGTCGCCGGAGCCTTCTCCGAGCGTGGTGAGCGCCTGCTTCAGGTGGCTTCCTCCGTGCGGGTCGGCCCGAAGCAGTACCCGTTGATCGACCGGATCCGCAACGAGGTGGCGGCGACGTTCGACCTCGACGAGGTCCCCGAGCTCTACGTCGAGCGCAACGCGCAGGTCTACGGCTTCACCTACGGCATCGACAAGCCGTTCATCGTGATCAGCACCGGTGCGGTCGACCTGCTCGACAACGAGTCGCTGCGGTTCCTCATCGGTCACGAGATGGGCCACGCGATGTCGGGCCACGCGCTCTACAACACGCTGTTGCGCCGGCTCATCGACCTCACCACCTCGTTCGCCTGGGTGCCCGCGGGCGCGATCGCCATGCGGGCGGTCATCGCGGCGCTGCGCGAGTGGCAGCGCAAGACCGAGCTGTCCTGCGACCGCGCGGGCCTGCTCGCGTGCCAGGACCCGCAGGCCGCGTTGCGCACGCACCTCGCGATGGCCGGCGACCTCGGCGGCCAGGTCGACATCGCGTCGTTCCTCGCGCAGGCGAAGGAGTACGAGGAGGTCGAGGACATCCGCGACAGCCTCCTCAAGCTCCTGCACACCGAGCACCGTTCGCACCCGCTGGTCGTGGTGCGGGCCGCCGAGCTGCAGCGCTGGTCGGCGACCGAGGAGTACCGCGAGATCCTGACCGGCACGTACGCGCGCCGCGAGGACGACAGGCCGGCGAGCAACCTCACGGACGATGTGAAGTCCGCCGCGAAGTCGTACAAGGAGTCCATGAGCAACTCCGCCGACCCGTTGATCAAGACGATCAACGACATCGGCGAGTCCGTCATGGGTGCCGCGGGCAGGATGTGGAGCAAGGTTGCTCCGAACGGACCAGCGGAGTAGCTACCATCTGGAGTCATGAGACGACTCCTGGTGCTGGTTGCGGCCGCGATGCTGGTGTCGACAGGCACCGCCGCCGCCGGTGAGCAGGTCATCGGCGGCGAGCGGGCCTCGATCGAGGCCAACCCGTGGGCGGTCTACCTGACCGACTCGGGCGGCGCGCAGTTCTGCGGCGGCACGATCGTCGCGCCGTCCAAGGTGCTCACCGCGGCCCACTGCGCCCTGGGTCGCAGTCCTCGTGAGCTGCGCGTTGTCGCCGGTCGCGAGGACAAGCAAGATCGTGGTTCCGGGGTGTCGGTGACGCCGGCGGACATCTGGATCCACAAGCAGTACGTCTCGGCGGACGAGGGCGAGGACGTGGCCGTCCTGACGCTCAAGAGCCCGCTGCCGTACGCGCCGCTGCCCATCGCCGAGCTGACCGATCGGGCGCTCTACCAGCCCGGCACGCCGTTGCGCGCGCTCGGCTGGGGCCGCACCAGCGAGAACGGGAAGACGTCGCGGTTCCTCATGCAGGCCACGGTGCCGGTGCTGCCGGACGACTACTGCGTCGAGGCGTACCCGCAGTTCGTGAAGACGGACATGTTCTGCGCGGGCTACGACGGCGGCAAGATCGACACCTGCCAGGGCGACTCGGGTGGCCCGATCGTCGCGGGCGGCAAGCTCGTCGGCGTCACGTCGTGGGGCGAGGGCTGTGCGCGCAGGGGCAAGCCCGGCGTCTACGTCCGGCTCTCCCGGTACGCGAAGGACCTTCACCCGGTCGTGGATGCTTTGCCGACTGGAGTTGTCGGCTCCTAGACCCCTGGGTTCAGTGGGGTCCATGCGTCTGCCGGCTGTGGTTCTGGCCCTGCTCGTGATCACGGTGACCCCCGCTCACGCCGAGCCCAGAGTCGTCGGCGGTGTCGTGGTGGAGGACGTGGACGAGGCGCCGTGGATGGTCGCCCTGACCACGTCGTCGGGCTACCAGTTCTGCGGCGGTGCGCTGGTCGGGCCCGATCTCGTGGCCACGGCGGCGCACTGCGTCTACAGCCGCACGCCCAGTTCGATCACCGTGGTCGGCGGCAGGCTCGACCTCCGCACGGACGGCGGATCCTCGTCCGTCGTCACGCAGTATCAGATCGCGGACGGCTACTCGACTCCCTCGCGCGGCAAGGACATCGCGTTGCTGACCCTCGCTCGGCCCATGCCGTACCGGGTGCTGCCCGTCGCCGCCACCACCGGTGTGTATGACGCGCGCAAGGTCGGCGTCGTGTACGGGTGGGGGCGGCAGGAGGAGAGCAATACGGACAAGAGTCCGTTGCTGCACAAGGCCTCCATCCCTGTCATGGCGGACGAGCAGTGCTCCGCGGCGTACGCGCGGTACGACGCCGGAGCCATGTTCTGCGCCGGCTATCCCGAGGGCGGGGTCGACTCGTGCATCGACGACTCCGGCGGCCCGTTCGTGGTCGACGGCCGGTTGGCGGGCATCGTCTCGTGGGGCATCGGGTGCGCACGTCCGAACACGCCTGGCGTCTACACGCGCGTGACGACCTACTTGAGCTGAGCGCGCACTCGGTCGGCGCGGTAGCGGAGCCCGGCCGCCTCCGCCCGTTCGATCGCCTTGTGGCACAACGTGTCCGCGGCCTCCGTGTCGCCGCTTTCCCGCAGCAGCGCCGCTTTGCCCGCGAGCGCGAGCACCTCCAGGACCCGGAACCCGGCGTCGGCCGCGCGCCGGTGCACCTCGTCGTACTCGGCGATCGAACGGTTCAGCTCCGCGAGCACCAGGCAGGCGTTGACCTCGATGAACGGGTTGTCCTGCCCGGCCAGTTCGAGCGCGCGCGAGGCGTGGTCGCGGGCCTCGTCACGTCTGCCCGTGGTGGCGAACATCTCGGCGAACTCGACCAGCACGAACATCTCGATCGGACGCAGGCCGTGTCGCACGGCCAGTTCCAGCGCCTCGCGGAAAGCCTCCTCCGCGTCCGCGAACTTCTGCCGCACGGTCAGCACCGTGCCGAGGTTGCCGAGCTGGTTCGCGAGCTGGCTCACGAAGTCGATCTCGCGCGCCAAGCCGACCGAGCGGCGTTCCGTCTCCTCGGCGGCGTCGAGGTTGCCGAGCTCCATCTCCAGCAACCCGAGATTGCCGAGACCGCCGATGAGGTGCGGCTTCAGGTCGTTCGCCAGGTACAGCTCGATCGCCGCGCCGAGATGCCTGCGCGCGAGATCCAGCTCGCCGAGGCTGTGATAGGCGCCGGCGAGCATGTTGAGCGCCACGGACTCCTCCGCCTGCCGGTCGGCTGCCCGGAACTCGGCGATCGCCCGCTCGCAGTGCTCGATGGCGGAGCGGTGGTCACCGAAGCGGTAGTCGAGATACCCGAGGCACACGCGCATCGCGGCCGCGCGTTGGCCGGTCTCCCTGGCCAGCGCGGCACGGGCGATCGAGCGCAGGTCGGCGAAGTGCCCGGTGAGGGACAGATGTGCGCGCAGAGCGGTGACCAGAGCGGCGTCCGGTTGGTCCTCCGCCAGTGCGACGAGGTTCGCCCGCTCGGTCTCGAACCACGCCTGGGCCTCGCGCTCGTCCGCGCACGGCACGGCCTCCGGGACGGGCGGCAGCAGGCGGGTGAACCCGGCGTTCAGCGCGGCATCGGCACCGTCCGCCCTGGTGAGGTACCAGTCGAAGACGGTGCGCCGGTCTTGTTGCGTCGCACGGGAATGTGCGTACAGGCGCAGCAGGTCGTGCATCTGGTAGCGGTCGGTTCCGTTGCCCTGCACCAGGTTCGCCGCGACGAGCTCGTCGATCGCGTCGCCGGCGAGTCCGCGTGGGATGTCCGGGCCGGGCACGGCGCCGAGGAAGTCGAACGTCCGCCGAGCCCGTTCCGACAGCTTCCGGTAGGAGAGGTCGAACGCCGCCCGCACGGCGGTGTCGTCCTCCTCGATCTCCAACGCCTCCAGCCGGTGCTCGCGCAGTTCCGCCACGTAGTCCGGCAGGTGGCGGCCGGCGAGGTTCGCCCCGGCGATGCGCAGTGCCAGCGGCAGTCGCGCGCACAGCTCGATCAGCTCGCCAGGGTCGCCCTCGACGCGCATTCGCTCGAGGAGCTCGCGTGCTTCCCGATCCGCCAGCACACCCAGGTTGATCTGCGCGAACCTCGGCAGTTCCGCGCGGCTGGTGATCAGTGCGACGCAGCCGGGAGCCTCCGGGAGCAGCGGGGTGATCACGTCCTCGGTCGCGTTGTCGAGCACCACCAGCACCCGCCGGTTGCGCAACAGCGCGCGGTAGTCATCGTCCGGGCCGCCGCCGAGCGCCTTCACGAACCTGGCGCGCGCCTGCTCGACGGTCATCGACGGGCCGGTGGAGTAGCCGCGGAGGTTGACGTACAGCTGGCCGTCCGGGAACTGCTCGCGCAACCGGTGCGCCTCCCGCACGGCGAGCACGGTCTTGCCGACACCCGGCAGGCCGGTGATCACCCGCACCGGCGCGTTCAGCAGCTGCAGCTTTGTGATTTCCTCTTTCCTGCCAACGAAATCCGGCAGGTCCGAGGGGAGCTGGCAGGGCGCGGGCGGGCGGGGGACGAGCCGGTAGCCGGACGGTTCGGTGATCACCCGCTCGGTGGCGCGAAGCCGTTGGACCAACGTGCGCAGCGCCGCGCGCGGGTGCTTCGGCGGATCGTCCTGCCAGACCTCGGCGACCAGTCGGTCGAACGGCACGGGTTCACCGGGGTGCGCGGCCAGTGCGTCGCGCAGGGCCTGCAGTCGATCCGCCACGGGAGCGAGTCTGCCTCAGAGCACAAGCCCCACGGACATGGTCAGGAACACCGCCGCGCAGACCGCGTCCAGCGCCGTCGTGACGCCTGGGCGCTTGAGCTTCTTGGCCATCCGGGAGGCCGCCAGCACGATCATCAGCTCCCAGACCGCGGCGAGTCCGAGGAAGACCGCCGCCAGCATCGCGAGCTGAGGTGCCGGTTCACCCGATCCGATGAACTGCGGCAGGAACGCGAGCGAGAACAGGATCATCTTCGGGTTCGTGATGTTGGTCAGGAAGCCCTGGCGGAACGGCCGGTTGCTGATGGCCTCCTCCGGTTGGTCCGCGGCTCGCTTGATGAGGCCCCGCGCGATGGAAACCGCGAGGTAGAGCAGGTAGGCGGCGCCGATCCAGCGCAGTGCCGTGAGCACCATCGGATACCGCGCGAGCACCACGCCGAGCCCCGAGATCACCAGTGCGACCTGGACCGCGGCTGCCGAGTGGATCCCCGCGAGGGCGAGCAGCCCGGAGCGGGTGCCGGACCGCAGTGACGTGCGCAGCAACAGGAACGCGTCAACACCGGGGGTCACGATGACGACCACGCACGCGATGAGAAAGGCCGGAACCTGGCCGAAGTCGAACAACACCGTACATACCCCCGTGATCTGTGCCACTGACCGCAAAATCTCCGGCCTAACGGGACACTAACACGAGAATCTCCGGTTTTGACGCCGTCCTAGCGCGATCGCTACCGTAGGTGACCGATCGTCCACCTGGCGCAACGAGGAGTGGTCCGTGAGGGGTAAGCGGTTTGCCGTGCTGGCGACGCTGATCGCGCTGGTCAGCGGTGCTTCTTCCGCTGATGCGATCGTTGGGGGGACACCCGCGCGGGTGTCGGACACCCCGTGGGTTGTGGCGATCACCACCACCGACGGCCAGCTGATCTGCGGCGGCGCCCTGGTAGCTCCGGACAAGGTCATGACGGCCGCCCACTGCGCGACCTTGAAGGGCGTGATCGGCAACAACCAGCGCCCGGCCGCGCAGTTGCACGTGGTCGCGGGCCGCACCGACCTGCGCGCGCACGGCGACGGCATCGAGGTTCAGGTCGCCGACGTGTGGCGGCACCCGGAGTACCGCGAGGTCACCAAGGGCGACGACGTGGCCGTGCTGACGTTGGCGCGTGCGTTGCCGTACCGGACGATCTCTCTGGGCGAGGCCGGCGACGAGGGCACGGTGCTGGGCTGGGGCCGCACCGCCGAGAACACGCCGCCGTCCATGACGCTGCGCAAGGTGACCGTGCCGATCTTGTCAGACCAGGAGTGCATGATTAAGGAGCCGGACTACCGGCCGGGTGCGATGTTGTGTGCAGGACGAGGAAACCGTGACGCGTGCACGGGCGATTCCGGCGGCCCTCTGGTCGTCCGGGGCAGGCTGGCCGGCGTCGTGTCGTACGGCCGAGGCTGCGCGCGCCCCGATGAACCGGGCGTCTACACCCGGCTGGCTCACTACCGGTCCGTGCTGGGCTTCTGATATCCAAGGTGCGGTGCGAACCACACAGTTTCCAGCCACCCTGCGCCGGCAGTGGGGCCTCGACCTGAGCCCCGCCCAGCTCTACGCCATCCTGCGGCTGCGCCAGGACGTCTTCGTAGTCGAGCAGAACTGCGTCTACGCCGACGTCGACAACCGCGACCTGGAACCGGGCACCCGGCACTTCTGGCTGGAAGCCGACGGCTCGCACGACCCGCTCGCGTACCTCCGCCTGCTCGAGGAGCCGGACGGCACCTTCCGCATCGGCCGGGTGGCCACTGCCCGCATGGCTCGCGGCCGCGGCTACAGCCGCCGGCTGATGCAGGCTGCCCTGGCGGACGTCGGCACCACGTCGTGCGTGCTCGACGCGCAGACGTACGTGGCGGACTTCTACGCGTCGTTCGGCTTCGTGGCGGAGGGGGCGGAGTTCATCGAGGACGGGATTCCACACCTGACGATGCGGCGCACTCCCTGATCACGCGCACCGCGCGCTCGATGTCGGCCTCGGTCAGATCAGCGCGCGCGGTCAGCCGCAGCCTGCTGATCTGGTCCGGCACCGAAGGCGGCCGGAAGCAGCCGACGATCACGCCCTGAGCCCGGCAGTTCTCGGCCCACTGGAACGCCTGCTCAGGCGACGGCGCCCGCACGCTCACCACGGCGGCCGTCGGCGTGCTGACGGCGAAACCGGCTTCCTTCAGCCGATTCGACAGGTCGTGCGCCACGGTCAGCGCGCGCTCGGGCCGGTCCGGCTCCTCGCGCAGGATCTTGATCGCCGCGAGAGCAGCCGCCGCGCTGGAAGGCGCCAGGCCGGTGTCGAAGATGAACGTGCGCGCGGTGTCGATCAGGTGCTTGATCACCCGGCTCGGGCCGAGCACCGCACCGCCCTGCGCACCGAGCGACTTCGACAGCGTCAACGTGGTGATCACGTCCGGCGCCTTGATGATGCCCGCCTCGGCGACCGCACCCCGTCCGCCGGGCCCGACCACACCCAGCCCGTGCGCGTCGTCGACCACCAGAGCGGCACCGTTGGCACGGCAGGCTTCGTGCAGTTCGTTGAGAGGCGCGATGTCGCCGTCCACCGAGAACACCGAGTCCGTCACCACGATCGCCCGCCGCTTGCCGCGGGTCTCCAGCGCGTGCCGGACCTTGCCGACGTCGCAGTGGTCCGCGACGACGACGTCCGCCTTGGACATCCGGGTGCCGTCGATCAGCGACGCGTGAATGTGCTGGTCGGCCACGATCGCCGTGCCGGGGCCGGACAGAGCCGTGACCGCGCCGAGGTTCGCCAGGTAGCCGCTGCTGAACACCAGTGCCGACTGCGAGCCGCAGAAGTTCGCGAGCTCGTACTCCAGCTCGGCGTGCAGCTCCGTGGACCCGGTGACCAGGCGCGAGCCGGTTGACCCCGCGCCCCACTTCAAGGTCGCGGCAGCCGCGGCACCCGCGACGCGCTTGTCCTTCGCGAGCCCGAGGTAGTCGTTGCTGGCGAGGTCGAGGTCCGTCGAGTCCGAGGTGCGCGGCCGGACGCGGCGGGTCAGACCCGCCTTGGCCCGCGCTTCAGAGCGGACGTCGATCCAGTCGAACGTCGACTCACCGCCACTGGAAATCGCCTCAGTTGTGCTCACGGTCACCGCCTGAGTCTCCCATCCGCCGACTAGCGTGCCGCTCGTGGACCTGTTCACCTTCACGCGTGCCGAGCTCACCGAACCGGTGCGGTTCTGCGACGGCCGCTGGGTGGTGTCGGCCTACGACGACGTGCGTGCGATCCTCGCCGACCCCGTCACCTACCTGCCCGACAACGCCCTGACCGCCGTCACCCCGGTCGCGCCGGCCGCGTTGCGTTCCCTGGTGAGGGCGCGCTTCTCGCTGCCGCCGACCCTGGCGAACAACGGTTCCGAGTCGCACGCAGGCCTGCGCAGACTCGTCGCGTCGTTCTTCACGCCGGTTCGGGTCGCCGCCGCGGAGCCTCGCATCCGTGAGCTCGTTTTGGAACGCCTGGGTGGTACGGATCTCGTGCGCGACCTCGCGTGGGACCTGCCCGCCATCGTGCTGATGGAGCTGCTCGGCCTGGAGAACGTCGACATCCCGACGCTCAAGCGCTGGAGCACGGGTTCGCTGGAGTTCTTCTGGGGCAACATCTCCACCGAACGCCAGCTCGAACTGGTCGACGACGTGGGCGACTTCCACCAGTGGCTGATCAAGCGCTACCACGCCCGCGACGGCGAGCTCTTCCACGCTCTCGCCGACGCCGGCGTGTCCGCCGAGGACTCCGCGGGCCTGTGCTACTTCCTGCTCATCGCGGGCCAGGAGACCACGACCCAGCTGCTCTCCACCGCCCTCCGGCGCGCCCTCCAGGACCGCGATCTGTGGGCCCGCCTGCCAGACCGCGACGTCGCCGAGTCGTTCGTGGAAGACGTGCTCCGAACCGAAACCCCGGTCGTCACCTGGCGCCGCCTGACCGCCCGTGAGGTGGTCCTCTCCGGCACCCGCATCCCGCAAGGCGCCGAACTCGTGTTGTTGTTGAGCGGCAAGGAATCCGACCCCAAGCACCTCGCGTTCGGCTACGGCCGCCACTTCTGCCTCGGTGCCGGCCTGGCCCGCCTCGAAGCCGCGGTGACCCTGCAGACCGTCGCCGCGCACGAACCGTCGCTGCACCTCCTCGACGACACGCCCGAGTGGCTCAACCTGCTGTCGTTCCGCGCCCCGAAGTCGGTGGCAGTGAGCCGTTGACCTGAGGTTTGATGCCCAGGTGATGAACCGACAGCTCTCCGGGGTCAGGAAGCGGACACTTCTGGAGACGCTCGGCCCCGTGCCGGACGTCGAGCCCGACCGCTACGGCGACGGCGGCCCGGTAGGCGCCCTGGAGACGCGGGTGGCGCAGTTACTGGGCACCGAGGCCGCGCTGTTCGTGCCGACGGGAACCATGGCGCAGCAGATCGCCCTCAAGTGCTGGGCCGACCGCACCCACAACCCGATCGTGGCGATGCACCCCCAGGCCCACCCGCTGCACCACGAGGACGACGCGCTGACCGTGCTGTCCGGCCTCCGTCCGATCAAGGTCCGCAACGACGAGGTCGCCACCTGCCCGGAACCGTTCGGCACGCTGCTGCTCGAGGTCCCGGACCGCGAGGCCGGCTTCATCCTCCCGACCTGGGACGAGCTGACGGCAACGGTCGACGCCGCCCGCGAACGCGACGCCGTGGTGCACCTCGACGGCGCCCGCCTGTGGGAGAGCACCCACGGCCTGGGCAAGCCGCTTCCCGAGATCGCGGGCCTGTTCGACTCGGTCTACGTGTCGTTCTACAAGTCGCTGGAGGGCATGTCGGGCGCGGCACTGGCCGGCACCCAGGACTTCATCGACCAGGCACGCGTCTGGCGCCACCGCTACGGCGGCATGCTCTTCCAGCAGTGGCCGGCCGCCCTCTCCGCAATGCACGGCCTCGACACCGTGCTGCCCCGTCTCGGCGCCCAGGTGCAGCACGCCAAGGTCGTGGCGGAGGCGATGGGCCTGCCGGAGCCGCACACCCACCAGTTCGCGCTGCACCTGCCCGGCGACCCGGCCCGGCTCAAGGAGGTGAGCGGCGAGTTCCTCGGCGGCTTCTGGAGGGACGGAACGCTCGCCAAGACCGAGATCACGGTCGCCGAACCCGCGCTGGAGTGGACGGCGGACGAGGTCAGGGAGGCCTGGGCGGAGTTCCAGAGCCTGATCTAGGGCGATGTCGCTCACCTGGCTGTTGGACCGGCAGGTGCGAAATGCGACGATGCCGGGGCTGTGAGGGGAGCGCGAGGAAGCCGGTGTGAATCCGGCGCCGTGCCCGCGACTGTGACCGGACCTGGATCCGGGAGTCAGGAACTCGTCCCCCTCGTCACTCGACCGGACACGGGCGTGGACCACCCGAGGAAGGACTCCCTGGAGCATGTTCCCCTTTTCGGCTGTCGTCGGACATGACGACCTCCGGCTGGCCCTGCTGCTGAACGCGGTGCACCCCGGCATCGGCGGCGTTCTCGTCCGCGGCGAGAAGGGGACCGCGAAGTCGACCATCGTGCGTGCCCTCGCCGCGTTGCTGCCCGAGCTGGACGTCTCGCAGAACTGCCGCTTCGGGTGTGTCCCCGGCAGCACCGACTGCCCGGACGCGCCGCACGAAGCCGCCGAGCGACGCCCCGCCAAGCTCGTCGAACTGCCGGTCGGCGCCACCGAGGACCGCCTGGTCGGCTCGCTCGACCTGGAGAAGGCGCTGACCGAGGGCGTGCGGGCGTTCCAGCCCGGCTTGCTCGCCGCCGCGCACCGGGGCGTGCTCTACGTCGACGAGGTCAACCTGCTCCACGACCACCTCGTCGACCTGCTGCTCGACGCCGCCGCGATGGGCCGCGCACACGTGGAACGCGAAGGCGTGTCCATCTCCCACCCGTCCCAGTTCCTGCTGGTCGGCACGATGAACCCCGAGGAGGGCGAGCTCCGGCCGCAGCTGCTCGACCGGTTCGGGCTCACGGTCGCGGTCAAGGCCGCGCGGGACGTCGGTGTCCGCACCGAGGTCATCCGGCGCCGCCTCGCCTACGAAGCCGACCCGGCCACGTTCGCCGAGAAGTGGGCCGACGAGGACGCCAAGCTCAAGCAGCAGATCACCCAAGCGCGCGAGAACCTGCGCCAAGTGTCCCTTCCGGACAGTGAGCTGCGCCGGATCGCCGCTGTCTGCGCGGCTTTCGAGGTCGACGGCATGCGCGCGGACCTCGTCGTCGCCCGCGCCGCCACCGCCCACGCGGCCTGGCGAGGCGCCACGCAGGTCGAGGAGATGGACGTCGAGACCGCGGTCCGGCTCGCTCTTCCGCACCGGCGCAGGCGTGACCCGTTCGACGAGCCGGGCATCGAGGAGCAGCAGCTCGAAGACGCGATGCGCGAGGCAGCCGAGCACGCCGAAGAACCTGACGACGGCCCGGACGACGACGGCCCCGGCGGTGGCGAGCTCCCTGAACCGCAGGAAGGCCCCCAGGGCAACGGAAACGCGCCCAACGACCGTCCGGCCCCGGAACCCGCCCCGGCGTTCAAGGCCAGGCTGCTGGAAGTCCCCGGAGTCGGGGAGGGCGCGCCGGGCAAGCGTTCCAGGGCCCGGGCCCGCACCGGCAGGATCGTCCGTTCCTCCAAAGTGGACGGATCAGGCCTCCACCTCGTCGACACGCTCCTGAACGCCGCACCACACCAGCAGGAACGCGGCCGCAGCGGCCCTGGACTCCTCCTGACGGCAGCAGACCTGCGCAAGGCCGTGCGGGAAGGCAAGGAGTCCAACCTCATCCTGTTCGTGGTCGACGCCTCTGGCTCGATGGCCGCCCGCCAGCGCATGTCCGCGGTGAGCGGCGCGGTCGTGTCCCTGCTCCGCGACGCCTACCAGCGCCGCGACAAGGTCGGCGTGATCACGTTCCGCGGCAACGACGCCGAAGTCGCCTTGCCCCCGACGACTTCGGTCGACGCGGCGGCGACGCGCCTCAAGAAGATGCGCACCGGCGGCCGTACGCCTCTCGCGGACGGCATTCTCAAGGCCCACAAGATCCTGGAGATCGAACGGCTCAGGGACCCGCAGAAGCGCCCCCTGGTCGTCCTGCTCACCGACGGCCGCGCCACGTCGTCAGGGCTTGGCGGCGACCCGACCAAGGACGCGCTGAAAGCCGCGGGCCTGCTCGAACAGACCGCCGTGGTGGTCGTCGACTGCGAACAGGGCCACATCCGCCTCGGCCTGGCGCAGAAGATCGCCGAAGCCCTGCAGGGCACCTGTGTCCGCCTCGACCAGCTCAGCGCCGACCACCTCGCCGGCGTCGTCCGCGCCGCATAAGGAGAAACCCCAGTGCCACAGGGACAGCCCACCGAGGTGCCCAAGGACGGCCTGACGACGAGACAGCGTCGCAACCGGCCGTTGCTCATGCTGCACACCGGTGAGATGAAGGGGAAGTCGACGTCGGCGTTCGGCATGGCGTTGCGCGGCTGGAACCAGGGCTGGGACATCGGCGTGTTCCAGTTCGTGAAGTCCGCCAAGTGGAAGGTCGGCGAGGAGTCCGCGTTCAAGGCACTCGGCAGGCTGCACGACGAGACCGGCGAGGGCGGCGCCGTCGAGTGGCACAAGATGGGCGAGGGCTGGTCCTGGACCCGCAAACAGGGCACCGAGGACGATCACGCGGCAGCCGCCAAGGAAGGCTGGGAAGAAATCGCAAGGCGACTGCAAGCCGAACGCCACGGCTTCTACGTCCTCGACGAGTTCACCTACCCGCTGCACTGGGGCTGGATCGACGTCGACGAGGTGGTCGACACGCTCGCCAACCGCCCGGGTCACCAGCACGTCGTGATCACCGGCCGGTACGCGCCCGACAAGCTCATCGCCGCGGCCGACCTCGTGGTGGAGATGACCAAGGTCAAGCACCCGATGGACGCCGGGCAGAAGGGCCAGCGGGGGATCGAGTGGTGACGCGACTGACGGGCGCCGCCGCCGGTCAGGGGCAGCGGAGGACCAGGTGGTGAACAGGCTGGTCGTCGCCGCCCCCGCCTCGGGCAGCGGCAAGACCACGGTCGCGACGGGCCTCATGGCCGCGTTGCGCCGCGCCGGGTCGCGGGTCGCGCCGTTCAAGGTCGGCCCGGACTACATCGACCCCGGCTACCACTCGCTGGCCACCGGGAAACCGGGTCGCAACCTCGACCCGGTCATGGTCGGCGAGAACCGGATCCCCGGCCTGTTCGCGCACGGTTCCAAAGGCTGTGACATCGCGGTCGTCGAAGGCGTCATGGGCCTCTTCGACGGCCGCGTCGACACCGCAGGCGTCGGCTCGACCGCCCATGTCGCCAAGCTGATCAACGCCCCGGTGCTGTTCGTCGTGGACGCAAGGGGCCAAAGCCGATCACTCGCGGCGCTGCTGCACGGTTTCCGCGGGTACGACCCGACGGTCCGGCTCGGCGGCGTGATCCTCAACCAGGTCGGTTCGGAACGCCACGAGCAGGTCCTCAGATCAGCGTGCGACGAGGTCGGTCTCGACGTCCTCGGCGTGCTGCCACGAGACCCGCAGTTCTCTTTGCCCTCAAGGCATCTCGGCCTCGTGACGGCAGCAGAGCACGGCTCGGAAGCAGTCCGGGCGGTGGACGCGATCGCCGCCGCGGTGGCCAAACACGTTGATCTTGATGCCGTGCGCAGACTGGCATCGTCCGTGCCCGCGATGGCCGTGGCCGCCTGGGAACCCCAGGTCGAACCGGTCACCGACGAACCGTTGATCGCCGTCGCAGGTGGAGCGGCTTTCACGTTCGGCTACGCGGAACACGTGGAGGTGCTCAAGGCAGCAGGCGCGGCCGTGGCCGTCGTGGATCCGCTCAACGACGAAGATCTCCCGCCGGGAACCGCGGGCCTCGTGCTCCCCGGCGGCTTCCCGGAGCAGCACGCGGAAGCGTTGTCGGCCAACGCGAAGTTGCGCGAAGCCGTCGCGCGGTTCGCTCGATCGGGTGCGCCGGTCCACGCCGAGTGTGGTGGACTCCTTTATCTGGCAAGATCACTTGACGGCCACCCGATGTGCGGCGTGCTCGACGCCGAGGGCTTCATGACGCCGAAGCTGACCTTGGGCTACCGGGACGCGGTGGCCTCGGCGAGTTCACCGCTGCACCCGCCCGGCAGCCGCGTGACCGGCCACGAGTTCCACCGCACGCAGTTGTCCACACCGCACTCGACCCCGCCCGCATGGCACTGGCGCGGCGTCGATTCCCGGCCGGTCGCGGAAGGATTCGTGGCCGGGGGAGTGCACGCGTCGTACCTCCACACGCACCCCGCGGGTGATCCGGAAGCCGTGGCCCGGTTCGTGCGAGCCTGCCACCCGTTCGTGGCCGGAGCGGCAGACGGTACGGTCTTCGCTTAAGCCAAAGCCGAACCCCTGTGGAGCTGTCGTGACGACGACCGGTCGGGTCTCCTTCGTCGGTGCCGGTCCGGGTGCCGCCGACCTCATCACTCTCCGAGGCGCGCGCCGCATCGCGGAAGCGGACGTCGTCATCTGGGCACCCGCTGCGGTGGACGCCGAGTGCGTCCGCGAGCACGCCCGTGCCGACGCCGAGCTGGTCGACTTCTCGCGCGTCACGCAGGAGGAGATCACGGACATCTACCGCCGTGCCGCCGCGTCGCGCCAGACGGTCGTCCGTCTGCACGCGGGTGACGCCGCGACCGGTGGTCGTGTGCAGGAGCAGCACGACCTGTGCGTGCGCCTCGGCCTCGAGGTCGACGTCGTGCCCGGTGTCGCCGTGGTCGCCGCCGCTGCCGCCAAGATCGGCCGCGAGATCACGCTGACCGAGGCGTCGTCGACCGTGCTGATCTCGCCGGAGAGCAGCGAGCTGGTCGCCGAGTTCGCCGCGCTGCAGACCACGATGGCCGCCACGGTCTCGGGCGCGCGCACCGGCCAGTTCGTCGAGAAGCTGCTGCAGGGCGGCTACTCCGAGCAGACCCCGGTCGTGGTCGCGTACAAGGTCAGCCAGGCCGACGAACTGGTCGTGCACACCACGGTCGGTGAGCTGGAGTCGGTCGTGAAGAAGCACAAGCTGTACCGCCCGACGTTGTTCCTGGTCGGAGCGGCCGTGAAGCAGCCGACGCGGCGTGTCTCCACGTCCGCCACGTCGTCGGTGGACGAGCCGATCCGCGCCGCCCGGCCGACCCGCTGGTCGCGCCGTGCCGCCACGCGCATCTCGACGCGCGTCGACGAGCCCGTGCCCGCTGCTGCCGTGACTGCTGCTGCCGTGACCGAGCCGAACCCGGCGTGGACGGCGGTCGAGGAAATACAGCAGTCGGTGCGCAAGCCGGCCGAGGAGCCGGCCCCCAAGCCGAAGCTGACCGTCGTCGCGGCGGAGAAGCCGAAGCCGCCGACGGTCCGCGCCTCGACGTCGACCGCGAAGAAGAAGCCCGCCGCTCGCAAGCCCAAGCGGCCGAATAGCTGATGACAGTGGAGAAGCTGCAGGAGGTAGCCGGGCGTCCCGTCGAGATCGTCGACGCGGCGGACGGGCTGCGTCCCGCGCTGAACGTGTGCCGCGCCCGCTCCGCCGTGATCGTCAAGCTCGCGGACGGCATCGGTCCCGCCGAGATCGGGGCGGGTCTCGCGGGCTGGCGCCGCACGTTGACGGTGTCGGACTCCGGTGAACTGTCCACTGTGGACCCAAGAGACGCGGTGACCCGTCGCTGGACCGCGCCCGACGCGGTGTTGTGCCTGGCGGACAACGAGTTCCTCCAGTCGAACGACGGCTGGGCACTGCCGGACGACTCCTTCGCGAGTCGCACGCACGTGCTCGGCGCCGAGGTCCGCGCGTTCGTGCTGGCCCGCCTCGCTCCGCGGCCCGGCGTGCTGGTGTGGGACGTGCTGGCCGGTTCCGGCGCGGTGGCCGTGGAGTGCGCCCGGCTCGGTGCCGCGGTGCTCGCGGTCGAGCCGGATCCCGTGCAGTGCGTGCGCATCATCGCGAACGCGGCGGCGCACGGCGTCGACGTGAGGGTCGAGGAAGCCGAACTGGACACGGCCGCGTTGCCCCGCCCGGACGCGGTGTTCGTCGGCCGAGGTCAGCTCGCCGAGGTCAAGGCGTGTGCGGCCGTGAACGCCCGGCGCGTGGTCGTCGTGACCGAGAGCGTGGACGAGATCGTGCCCGCCCGCGATGCGTTGCAGGCCGCCGGCTACGAGGTGGAGGGCGTGCACTGGACCGCTTCCCGCCTGCTCGACTCGGGTTTCGCTCCGGCGGTTCCCGTGACCGTGTTGTGGGGAACCAAGAAGTGACTGGTGTGCTGGCCGGGTGCGTCTCCGCTGCGGTGCCCGCAGCGGGGCTGCGGGGTGGCTGGGCGTGATCGGTGTCTTCGCCGGGGTGACTCAGCGCGGTGACGCCGCCGACCTCGCCGGACTGCTGGGTGCGGACGCGGTCGTGCCGGACGGCCCGGTCAGGCCCGCCGTGCAACGGTTGTGGGCGCGCCTGGGTGCCGCGGTGCTGTTCCTGGACGCGGGCTCCGCGGTCCGCTTGATCGCGCCGTTGTTGCGGGACAGGCGATCCGACCCCGCCGTGGTGTGCGTGGACGCGCATTTCGTGGTGGCACTGGCGGGTGCCGCGGACACGTTCGCCCGCCAGGTCGCGGACCTGTTGAACCGCACGGCCGTCGTCACGGGCGGCCCGTCGATCGACTCGGTGCTGGACGAGCTGGTCGAACAGCTCGACGCCACCGCCGACGGCGACATCGAGGCCTGCACCGCCGCCATCGAGGCGGGCGACAAGGTCGTGCTGCGCAACCCGCTGGGCTTTCCGCTGCCCGCCCTGCCGCCCAACGTCGTCGCCGGGGGCGAGGACGCCAGCTGGGTGATCGTCGTCGACGACCGGGCCGCGAGCGCCAAGGACAACGTGCTGCGGATCGTCCCGCGCACGCTCGTCGTCGGTGTGGGGTCGACTCGCGGTGCGTCGGCCACGAGCGTTGGTGCCGCACTGTCGGAACTGGACGCACAGGGTGGTCTGGATCTGCGTGCCATCAAGGCATTTGCGACCGCGGACGCCAAAGCGGACGAGCCCGGCATCGTGGATGCCGTGGAGGACTGGGGTTTCTGGCACGGCGACACGGCCGAGCTGCTGACGTTCCCGACCGACGAGCTGGCCGAGATCGGCGTGCCGAACCCGAGCTCGGTGGTGCGCAACTCGATGGGCACCGCGAGCGTGGCGGAAGCGGCGGCGTTGCGCGGCGCCCAGATCATCGGGCACGGCGCGCCGGTCGAGCTCGCGGCCGAGAAGTTCAAGCGGGACAACGTGACCGTGGCGGCGGCGCGAGTGCTGCCACGCGGCAGGCTGGCATTGATCGGACTCGGGCCGGGCGATGCGGAGGAACGCACGCCCCGTGCGGAGGCGGAGATCCGGCGCGCGGCGTTCGTGGTCGGAACGCCAGAAGCGATCAACTCGGTCTCGCCCATCCTGCGGTCCGGCACGGAGGTTCGGCACGAGGGCGCGGGTGATCTTGCCGCGCACGGTGCGGCGGTTGCGTTCGTCGCGTTCGGAACCGGGCCAACGTTGGACAATCCGGTCGAAGCCGACGTAATTGTTGTTCCCGGAGTGTGGGATCGCTGAGGTTTTTCCTTCTTTCGTAGGGTCTCTGTTCAACTTTTCTTGATTAGCGTCGCCATGCACACGGCCCTCCCCCTGCCTTGGGCCCGAAGCACTGGAGACCGACATGAGATCGCGTCGTCTCGTCGCAGTCGCCTGCACCGCCGGCGTCGTCCTGTCCATGCTGACCGTCAACGCCCAGGCCGCGGCTCCCAAAGAAGGTCTGCGGCTGCTGACCGTCAAGGATTCGCTGACCGCCACGCACACCTGGTACGAGCAGACCTTCGACGGAAAACCCGTGCTGGGCGCCTACTACGTCGAGCACGTCGACAAGGCGACCGGTGTGAAGACGGTGGACGACGGCCGTCTCGCGGTCGGTTCGGTGGACGTCACGCCCGCCGTCACCGCCGAGTCCGCGAAGACGAAGTCCGCTGGTGTGCCCGAAGGGGCAAACCTCAAGGTGCTGCCGGGCACCGGACTCGTCTACGAGGTGATCTCCGACAACGGCAAGGGATCCGAGCGCACGCTGGTGCACGCGGAGACCGGCGCTGTGGTGAAGTCGGAGAGCCTGGTCAAGCACGCCGAGGGCACCGGCAAGGTGTTCAGCCCCAACCCCGTTGTGGCGCTGCAGAACGAGAGCCTCACGGACAAGAACGACGCGGACTCAGCGGTGCCCACCACCGCGTACAAGTCGGTCACGCTGTCCAACTTGGGCACGTCCGGGTACCTCAGGGGCGACTTCGCGTCGATCACGGGCGCCACGAGCAAGCTGGCGAAGAGCTCGACGAGGAAGTTCGAGTACACCCGCCACAACCCGTTCTTCGAGCAGACCAACGCCTACTGGGGCATCACCGAAGCCCAGAAGTACATCCAGAGCCTCGGGTTCAAGAACGTCAACAACGAGGCCCAGAAGTTCACGACGCTCGGTCTGACCGAGGACAACTCGTTCTACGACCCGTCGAAGGACCAGATCACCTTCGGCACCGGTGGGGTGGACGACGCCGAGGACCTCGAGGTGGTGTGGCACGAGCTCGGCCACGCGATCCAGGACGCCCAGGTGCCGGGCTTCGGCTCGACCGAGGAGGGCGGCGCGATCGGTGAGGGCTTCGGCGACTGGTGGGCGTTGATCATGGCCTCCCGTGACTCGAAGGACACGGCGACGACCCCGTACGCGTGCATCATGGACTGGGACTCGACGTCCTACACGACCACGACGCCGCACTGCATCCGTCGCACGGACACCAACAAGACCATCGCCGACAAGACCGGTGAGGTGCACGACGACGGCGAGATCTGGTCGCGTGCGCTGTTCGACATCTACAAGAAGTTCGGCCGCGAGAAGGCGGCGAAGATCGTGCTGGAGGCGCAGTTCTCCTACTCGCCGTCGACCGACTTCGCGAAGGCCGCGAACGCGACCGTCGCCGCCGCCAAGAAGCTCTACGGTGACGCGGATGCCGCCGCTGTTACGACGGCGTTCAAGGACCGCAAAATCATCTAGTAGTCAACTGTGAAGTCGGACATGTACGACTAATGGCGGTTATGCCGCCGAATCCTCGCCCGTGACGCTGTGTGTGCCGCCGCTCGACACCGTGCACACACAGCGTTATCGGGAAGGACTGGCAGCTATGGCGAAAACCCTGCATCGCCTGATCTTGTCCGTTGTGGTCACTGCCCTCGCGAGCATCTTCATGACTGCTCCCGCAGCGAACGCCGACGACGTGTCGCCGATGATCGTCGGCGGTACGCGAGCCAGCACCGCGACGTACCCGTGGGTCGTCATGCTGACGACGACCGCCAACTTCCAGTTCTGCGGCGGCACTCTCGTGAAGGCCAACAAGGTCGTCACCGCCGCACACTGCGTGAAGGGCCGCACGCCCGCCAGCACGCGCGTCGTCCACGGCCGTGACGACAAGCAGACCACCGTCGGCACCACGGCCAACGTGACCAAGATCTGGGTCCACCCGAGCTACACCACCGCGACCGCCGGCTACGACGTCGCCGTGCTGACGCTGGACCGCAACATCAGCTCGGCCACCCTGCCGCTCGCCACCCCGGCCGACACCGCCCTGTACGCGGCGGGCAACTCGGCGCTGATCCTCGGCTGGGGCACCACGTCCTCCGGCGGTTCGGCCTCCCGGTACCTGCTGAAGGCCAACGTGCCGCTGACCTCGGACGCGACCTGCAAGACCGCGTACTCGCAGTACAGCAACACCTCGATGGTGTGCGCGGGCTTCCCGCAGGGTGGCGTGGACACCTGCCAGGGCGACTCCGGTGGCCCGCTGGTGTTCGGTGGCAAGCTCATCGGTGACACGTCGTGGGGCCAGGGTTGCGCGGCGCCGAAGTACCCCGGTGTGTACGGCCGGATCGCGCCGTACTACTCGGTCATCAACGCCCAGCTCTAGTTGTAACTAGCCTTTGGCAGTAAGCAAACCTGTGCATTAGTCCACAGTGGACAATTTCGGGGTAGCGTCTCCTGTCATGGGCTTCGGGCACGGACACGGGCATGGACACGGCCACCACACCGATCCGCAGCACACGGTGTGGTGGTCGTTCGCCGTTCTGATGGTGACGGCACTGATCCAGGCCGTCGTCGTGGTGTTCAGCGGGTCGGTGGCGTTGCTCGCCGACACCGTGCACAACTTCGCCGACGCGCTGACCGCTGTGCCGCTGGGCATCGCGTTCTGGCTGAGCCGCCGGGCCGCGTCGGTGCGCTTCCCGTACGGCTACGGGCGGGCTGAGGACCTCGCTGGCGTGGCTGTGGTGGTGTTGATGGCGTTCTCCGCCGTGTTCGCCGGGTACGAGGCGGTGGCGCGGCTGCTCGACCCTCGTCCCGTGTCGGCTGTTCCGGCCGTTGCGGTGGCGGCGGTCGTGGGGTTCCTGGGCAACGAGTTCGTGGCGCAGTGGCGGATCCGTGTGGGGCGACGGATCGGTTCGGCGGCGTTGGTGGCTGACGGGCTGCACGCGCGTACGGACGGGTACACGTCGTTGGCGGTGCTTGCTGCTGCGTTCGGCTCATGGCTGGGTTGGTGGTGGGTCGATCCGTTGGTCGGCCTGGTGGTGGCCGTGCTCATCGGCATGGTGCTGGTCGACGCCGGACGGCAGGTGTTCTCGCGGTTGCTCGACGCGGCTGACCCGGTGGTGGTGGGCAAGGCGTCCGAGGTCGCGGGCGGCACACCGGGCGTGCTCGCCGTTGAGGACGTGCGGATGCGCTGGTCCGGGCACGGTCAGCTGGCCGAGTTGACCGTGGTGGTGGCGCGGGAGACTTCTCTCGTGGAGGCGCACCGGATCGCGCACGACGTGGAGCACCGGCTGCGGCATTCGGTACATCGGTTGCAGCGTGCGCACGTTCACGCGCATCCTGCGGGGCATGGCTGATCTACAAGCGGTGCCGGAGGACTGGTCGAGCGCGCTGGTCGTCGTCGCTCATCCCGATGACATGGAGTACGGCGGTGCGGGCGCCATCGCGCGGTGGACCGCACAGGGCAAGAACATCGCGTACTTGCTCGCGTGCCGTGGCGAGGCGGGCATCGACACCCTCGAACCGTCGGTCTCCGGGCCGTTGCGGGTCGAGGAGCAGATTGCGTCGTGCGCGGCCGTGGGCGTCTCCGTCGTCGAGTTCCTGGACCACCAGGACGGCGTGATCGAGTACGGCGTGCCGCTGCGGCGCGACATCGCGGCGGCGATCCGGCGGCACCGGCCCGAGTTCGTGATCGTCAGCAACTTCCGCGACACCTGGCCCGGTGGTGGGTGGAACCAGGCGGACCACATCGCGGTCGGTCGTGCGGCCGTGGACGCCGTTCGCGATGCGGGCAACCGGTGGATCTTCCAGGACCTGGGCCTCGAGCCGTGGAATGGCGTTCGGTACGTGGCGGCGGCGTCCTCGCCGTTGGCCACGCACGCCGTGGACATCACCGACTCGTTCGACGCTTCGGTGGCCTCTCTGCGCGAGCACAAGGCCTATCTGGCTGCGCTGGGTGGCGACATGGCCGAGCCGGAACCGTTCCTGCGTCATGCCGCGGAGGCCGTGGGTGAGCGGTTCGGCGGCGTTCTCGCTACCTCTTTCGAGCTGTTGAGCCTGTGACCATGTTCCCTTCGGCTGGACACGGCGTGTCCGGTGTGGATGCTTCTACCCATGCCGTTTGAACAGCACTACCTGGCCGGCCTCGATCTCCGGGGCCGGCGCGTCCTCGTGGTCGGCGGAGGCACGGTCGCCCAGCGCCGCCTGCCTCGCCTGATCGCGTCCGGCGCCGCCGTCGAGCTCGTGTCGCCGTCCGTCACGCCCGCCGTGCAGGGCATGGTCGACGCGGGGGAGCTGACGTGGCACCAGAGGCGTTTCCAGCCGGGTGACGTCGAGGGCGCGTGGTACGTGGTGGCGTGCACGTCCAACGTCTCCGTGAACACCCAGATCGGCGAGGAGGCCTCGTCGCTGCGTGTGTTCTGCGTGCGCGCGGACATCGCCGTCGAGGGCACGGCCGTCACTCCAGCCGTGGGCACGCACGACGGCCTTGTGCTCGGCGTGCTGGCGGGTGGCGAACACCGTCGCTCGGCTTCCGTTCGCGACGGGCTCGTGGCTGCTCTGCGGGACGGGCGAATCGCGGACCAGGCTGCCGCACCGGTCGGCGTGGCGCTGGTGGGTGGCGGCCCTGGTGACGCTGAGCTGATCACCGTGAAGGGCAAGCGTTTGCTGGCCCACGCGGACGTGGTCGTCGCCGACCGGCTGGCCCCGCGCGAACTGCTGGAGGAACTGCCCGCGCACGTCGAGGTCGTCGACGCCGCGAAGATCCCCTACGGCCGCGCGGCCACGCAGGAGTTCATCAACCAGACGCTGATCGACCGCGCCAAGGAGGGTAAGTTCGTCGTCCGCTTGAAGGGCGGCGATCCGTACGTCTTCGGTCGCGGTTTCGAGGAGCTGCTGGCGTGCGCCGAGGCCGGCATCCCCGTGACCGTCGTGCCAGGCGTGACGTCAGCGTTCGGTGTGCCCGCATTGGCCGGTGTGCCCGTGACGCACCGAGGCGTGGCGCACGAGGTCGTTGTCGTCTCCGGTCACGTGGCTCCCGACGACCCACGCTCTCTCGTGGACTGGCCGTCGATCGCACGCCTGCAAGGCACCGTCGTGCTGATGATGGCCGTAGAACGCGCTGGTGCCTTCGCTTCAGCTTTGATGGAAGGCCGCCCCGGTTCCACCCCCGTCGCCGTCATCCAGGAAGGCAGCACGGCTTCTCAACGCGTCTTCCGGTCCACTTTGGACTCACTCGGCGCCGACGTGAAGCGCTGGGAAGTCCGTCCGCCCGCGATCATCGTGGTGGGTCCGGTAGCCGATATTGCTTCCGCAAATAGTTAGATAAGTTTCTTTACAAAAGCCGCTCGGCCGGTGGACTCTGCATGCACGCCGCCTAAGTCCACCGGTTCTTGCGGAGGCATGCATGAAACGCGCCCTGTCTGTGGCGGCAGGTATTTTGCTCATGATGTCCGGTTTGTTCGCTTCGTCACCCGCGAGCGCCGCAGCATCACAACAGGTCTTCTGGACCTTCTACGGCTGGTACGACAACACCCCGCCCGGCGGCGACATCGCGTACCCGAAGATCCACGACACCGCCGGCGGCAAGGGAACCTGGTCGGACCCGATCACGTTCGCGACGTCCAGCAAGGAAGCCAAGCCGGGCACCAAGATCTACTTCCCGCGCGTCAAGAAGTACTTCATCATGGAGGACTCCTGCTCCTCCTGCGAGCAGGACTGGAACGGCAACGGCCCCAACGGCGGCCCGAAGCTGTGGCACTTCGACGCGTGGGTCGGCGGCAAGGGCGGCAACGCCATGAACGCCATCGACTGCGAAGACGCGCTGACGAACTACCACGACGACGGCAAGCCGGTGATGGAGGAGACCATCCTCAACCCGCCGTCGAACCTGACCGTGGACTCCACGCCGATCTTCAACACCTCCACCGGTGAGTGCTACGGCGGCGCCAAGCCGAAGACGACCAACGGCGAGTACAAGAACGTGTCGACCGGGAAGTGCTTGCAGGGTGGGGCTTCTGGGTCGCAGCTGACGACGGCGGCGTGCAACGGGTCGGCGGCGCAGCAGTTCAAGTTCCACGGCGCGTTCATGGAGCAGGGGTCGCCTCAGCTGTGCACCACGTTGTCGTCGGGGAAGGTGCTGCTGAAGAAGTGTGATGGCGGGCCGGCGCAGCAGTGGTCGATCAACCCGAACAAGACCATCTCGGACATGCAGTACAACACCAAGTGCTACCGGGACGGGTCGGGGAAGGTCACCGCGGCTTCCTGTTCTGGTGACGTGGCCAAGTGGGACTTCAAGGCAGCAGCCAAGAAGTGACCCGCTGATCCGCCGATTTAGCTGTTCTGACTGTTCTGACTGTTCGAAGGCCGCTTCTCGTTGTGAGGGGCGGTCTTTGGGCTTTTCGCGCCTGTCGGCGGGTGCGTCGGGTTCCTGTTCCGTGTCCGTAGGTGGCTGGGTTGCGTAGTCAGAGTTCCGGTTCCGTGCTTCCCC
>NZ_JYJG01000244.1 GCF_000955955.1 Lentzea aerocolonigenes | reverse complement strand
GTCCCACTGAGCGTGAATCACCCGCCGACGTTCTGGGTCGCGCCGCTAGTAGCGCTCGTGAGGAATCTTCTCGCCCGCCTCGACCTCGAACGGCAGGTGGTTGCCGGCGGGAGGTAGCGGGCAGGTGGCGAAGTCGGTGAACGCGCACGGCAGGTTCGTCGCGCGGTTGAAGTCGAGGAGGACCTTGCCGCCGGTCGGGGTCGCGTTCAGAGATCGGTTCGCCGCGTAGGTGGTCACGCCGCTCGTGGCGTCGGTGAAGAGGATGTTCAGGCCGCCGTTGCGTCCGTTGAACGCCGTCAGCGTGTGCTCGGTGCCGTTGTGCGTGAACCGCACACGGCCTGGTGCCTCGTACACGTGGCTAAGGCCTTCAACGACCGCGCCGACGGTCGTGGGGATCGGAGTGTCGAACGGTTCGTACACACCCTCGAGCACCCACTGCTGCTGCGGCTCGTACGACGGCACGCCGCGGAAGTTCCGCAACACCTCGGCCTTCGGGTCGTGGACGCGGATCAGATAGCCGCCGCGGCGCGCGATCTCGACCTCAACGTCCCCCACGGAGACACGTTCACCGGGGCCGCTCTGCACGAGCTCGAACCGCTGCGTGCCCGCGCCGTCTCGCCAGTACGCCGCGTCGTCGTCTTGCCACCACTCGCCCGGTAGGCCGTCATAGCTGCGTGGGGCCGTCTCCAGCCAGTCGAGCGAGACGAGCGCGAGCCACCCGTACGGGTCGGCCAGACTCTTCTCCCGGTCGGTCTTCCAGGTCTGCCAGTCGTCCGCGAAGCTCATGTCCGGTGAAACGACGGGTCCGGTGCACTGCTTCCCCGTCCCAGTGAATGGGAAACGAGGGCCTCCCCGAGTTCGGTGCGCAGGTAGACGACGCTGCGGCCATGTCGTTGGGAGGCGAGCAGACCGGCATCGCGCAACGCGCGCAGGTGCTGGTTCACCGCGGAGGTCGTGACGCCGGCGTGCCGGGCGATGTCGGTGGAGGACCGCGGTTCGCCCAGTTCGGCGAGCAGGTCGGCACGAACCCGGCCGAGCACGCCCGCCAGTGCCGCGGGACCACGGGCGCGGCCGGACTCCCACACCGTGCCGGCTCCGCGAGCCGCGTAGATCAGCAACGGACGCGCGCCCGGATCCACGGGTACCGCCGTGCGCAGCGCGAACAGGCTGGGAACCAGCGTGATCCCCTGTCCCCCTGCCTCCACCCGCCGCGGCTCGGCGCCCTTGATGAGCACCCGGACGACGGGACTGACGAAGGTGATCCGTTCGGAGATGCCGGAGAACATCGCCGCGAGGCCGTGCTGGACCATCTCGCGGCCCCGGTGCGCGATGTCCGCTTCGAGGATCGCGCGCATCCGGTCCCACTGCCCGGCCAGTGCCACCTGCCAGTAGTTCTCCAGTGCCGTGAGCATCCGGTCGCGGTCCCGCAGCACGGTGGGCACGTCGCCGAGCACCGCGCGGAGGTCGCGTCGCATCGTGCGCGTGGAGACCTCGCGGAGCGCGGCGAACTCGTCCTCGATCCGCGTGAACGGGCTGTGCGGGCGGGGGCTGAGGAAGTCCGGTGTCCAGCCGCGCTCGTTGGACAGCGCCAGCAGGACCTCGGTGTCGACGTCCCGGATCCGGCGGGCGAACGGCAGGTGCAGCGGGTGGCGGGCCGGGTTCTTGAGCACGCGCAGGCTGAGCGTGAGCTCGTTCAGCGGTGAGACGGCGAACCGCACGTCGACCAGGTCGGACTCACCGAGCACGAACTCGATCATGTAGCACAACGCTACATCAGTTACCGGCGGCGAGCACCCGGCGCCAAGCTTCCGGACCATGTGGACCGACATGCGCCTGGCGTTGGACATCGTTCGCCAGGCAGGAGAGATGGCAGAGCAGGCGTTCGGCTCGGACACCGTTCACGTGCGGTACAAGCACGACGGCAGCGTGGTCACGTCGACCGATCTGGCGGTCGAGGACCTGGTGCGCAGACGGCTGGCCGAGGCGGTGCCGGGCGACGGTGTCGCCGGCGAGGAACGCCCGGAGCGGACGGGGACTTCGGGACGGCGCTGGCTGATCGACCCGATCAGCGGCACCGCCCGCTTCGTGGCCGGGAAGCCGACCTACTCGGTGGACCTGGCGATGGAGGACGAACACGGACCGGCGCTCGCGGTGTCCGCGTTGCCGTCGATGGGCATCACGATGGCGGCCGGGCGCGGGATCGGGTGCCGGGTGATCGCGAACGGACGGGAGACCGAGGGCCGGGTGTCCACGCGAGACGCTCTGGACGGAGCCAGGGTGTGCCTGCACGGCAAGAGGAAACCGGTGTTGAGGACATGCGTCGTCGTCGACGGCGACGTGTCGGTGCTGCAACTGGTGACCGGCGAGGTGGACGCGGTGTTCGCCTCGGGCGTGGACCGGTTCGACCTGGCGTGCCTGGCGGTGCTCGTGCGGGAGGCGGGTGGGCGCGTGACGGTGATCGAGGAGGGCGTCGTGCTGGCCACCAACGACGTCCTGCACGACGTGCTCCTCGATCACCTGGAGACCCACCTGGGAGTCGAACCCAGTCCTCCGGCTTTGCAGACCGTCACACGACCGTCGTGACGTGGGTCGTATCGCGCGTCCTGGTGTTGAACCAGGCACCTCGGGCTTATGAGACCCAAGTGATCACCGGATCACGCGCGATGGGGTGACCGACCGGACTCGCACCGGCTTCGACCAGGACCACAACCTGGCGCCTCGACTGCTTCGGCTTCGGTCACAGCTGCCCGTCGAGGACTCGAACCTCGATCTCCGCGTCCAGAGCGCGGCGTCCGTGCCAATTGGACCAACGGGCAACAAAAAAGCCGCCTCGTCGCATCGGCGACGGGACGGCTCCCCGGGACATGAGTCAGCTCATGCCGAGGAGCACCAGTCGTGCTGATGACACATGTGCTGGATCACGGCTGGCTCCCTTCTCCGGTTCGTCGAGATCCACTCTGACGGATGACCCAGGAGTGCCGCAACGCATTTACGCGGCTTGCAAAAGTTTGCAGACCAGCTCCGAATTTCGCGGAAAACCTCATGTTGACTTGCGGAAAACTTTTGCAGCGTCTTTCCTGGACCGCTGACACACCCCACCCGGAAGGCAAGGACATGTCCCAGGACTGGTGGCGGCACGCCGTCATCTACCAGGTCTACGTGCGCAGCTTCGCCGACTCGAACGGCGACGGCGTCGGTGACCTGCCCGGCATCCGCTCACGCCTGCCCTACCTCCGCGACCTGGGCGTCGACGCGGTGTGGATCACGCCGTTCTACGCGTCGCCGATGGCCGACGGTGGGTACGACGTGGCGGACTACCGCGCGGTCGACCCGTTGTTCGGCGGGCTCGACGACGTGCGCGCCCTGGTCGCCGACGCGCACGAACTCGGCATCCGGGTGATCGTCGACATCGTGCCGAACCACAGCTCCGACCAGCACGAGTGGTTCCAGGAGGCGCTGGCCGGGCGTGGCCGCGAGCGCTACATCTTCCGCGACGGCGTGGGCGACCAGCCGCCGAACGACTGGGAGTCGGTGTTCGGCGGCCCGGCGTGGACCCGAGTGGCCGACGGGTCCTGGTACCTGCACCTGTTCGCCCCGGAGCAGCCGGACCTCAACTGGGAGCTGCCCGAGGTGCGCGCGGAGTTCCGCGACGTGCTGCGGTTCTGGCTGGACCTCGGGGTCGACGGGTTCCGGGTGGACGTGGCGCACGGGATGATCAAGGCGCCGGGGCTGCCGGACATCGGGCACGCCGATCAGCTGAAGCTGCTGGGCACCGAGGCGTTGCCGTTCTTCGACCAGGACGGTGTGCACGAGATCCACCGCGAGTGGCGTGCGGTGGTGGATTCCTACGAGGGCGAACGGGTTCTCGTGGCGGAGGCGTGGACGCCTTCCGCCGAACGCACCGCGCTGTACCTGCGCGACGACGAGATGCACCAGGCGTTCAACTTCCACTACCTCACCGCCGAGTGGACGTCCGAGGCGTTGCGCGCGGTGATCGACTCGTCGTTGGCCGCCGTGGCTCCTGTTGGTGCGCCTACTACTTGGGTGCTGTCCAACCACGACGTGCAACGGCACGTGACGCGGTACGGCGGCGGCGAGACCGGTGTGCGGCGGGCGCGCGCTGCTCTCGCGTTGATGCTGGCGTTGCCGGGGTCGGTGTACCTGTACCAGGGTGAGGAGCTCGGGCTGCCCGAGGTGCTCGATCTGCCGGACGAGGTGCTGCAGGACCCGATGTGGGAACGTTCCGGACACACCGAGCGCGGTCGTGACGGCTGCCGCGTTCCGTTGCCGTGGGCGGCTTCCGGGCCGTCGCTCGGGTTCGGATCGGGCGGGTCGTGGCTGCCGCAGCCTGCCGACTGGGCGAAGCTCAGCGTGGAGGCGCAGGCGGGCGACCAGGACTCGATGTTGTCCTTCTACCGCAACGCTTTGCGCGTCCGTCGCGAGCACCCGGCGCTCGGTGCGGGTGACGGTGTCGAGTGGGTCGACGGGCCCGCGGACGTGCTGTGGTTCCAGCGCGGCGACTTCGTGTGCGCGGTGAACCTGTCCGGTGAGGTCGTCGCACTGCCGGATCCGGGTGCGGTGCTGCTGGCGTCGTCGTACTACGGCGTGCGGGACGGGCAGCTGCTCCTCCCGCCGGACACCGCCCTGTGGTGGGAGGTCTGACCAGCGTTCAGCTGATGCGGCGCATCGAGGCCTGCACGACCTCACGGACAGCCTGCTCGCCGGCCCGTGCGAGGTCGGCGAGCACCTGCACCTCACGGGCCTGCGCACGGCGGCGGCCTGCGTCACGGGCAGGTGCACGCACCTGCCCGATGCCCGCCGAGATCGAGGCGGTCGGGTCGATGCGGTGCGAGAGCACGTAGTCCGCAGCGGCCTCGGCCGCGCGTCCGAGCTTTTCCAGCACGAACCCGCGGAGGTGTGCGGCCCGGGCCGCACCCCAACCACCCAGTGACATGCCGTGCGCGTAGGCATCCAGCGCGTCGTCCAGCCGGCCGCACGCCACCAACGCGTCGCCGCGCAACGCCCACGTCCGATCGTCGCCGGGACTCAAGGACACCAGTTCGTCGGTGTACCCGACCGCGCGCTCGCCGAGGCCGATCGTCAGGTGGGTCTGCACGAGGAAGCAGTACAGCGCGTAGGCCTCGTCGGCCCACGCCAGCTGGTCGAGCTCCGAGGAGGGGTCCGGCGCGACCGACGTCAGGCACTCCAGCGCGCGGCCGAGCAGCCGGTGAGTCTCCCCGATGTCGCGCCGCACGAAGGGAACCGCCGCGAGCGCCCGGTGCAGCCGGGCGCGCTGCAGCATCCCGGCGAAACCCTTCGCCGGCAGCTCCGAGGACGCCTTCACCGCCAGCGCGGCGGCCGCCTGCATCGAGGTGGAGTCGGCGCCGCGGGCGGCGTTGCGGAACACCACGAACAACGCCAGCTCCCGCCGCACCGGAGCAGGGAGCCCTGACCGCGCGCCGCGCAGGGCGATCGCCTCCACCACGGAGGCCGGCACGTGGCAGCGCAGCACCGCGAGCTGCTCCATCGCCAGCTCCGGGGAGAGCACGTGGTGGCGGGCGTCGATGACGGAGAGCCCGATCGCCGAGGCCGCGCGCTGCGGATATCCCAGGCGCAGCAACAGATCGCAGGCGACCCGGCGCTCGGCCGTGCGCAGCGGACCACCAGCGCGTTCGTGCACCCGCCACCACAGCTCGGAGGCGAGGTCGACCGGGAAGGTCGTCATGTCCGCACCCACGCCGTCGAGCCGTCCCCAGCTGGCCGCGGTCAGCAACCGCAGCTGGGCGGACGGCGGCGGTTCGAACCGGGGCACCCCGGCGGAAGTACCGGAAACGAACGCCACAGCCATCGCGTGCGTGATCCGGGCGTGCAGAGCAGACGTGACAACAGGAGCGGCAAGGCCCGCGTAGACACCACAGGCGACGGGGACCTGGGCCGTGAGCAGGGCGCGCAGCCGAGCAGCCAGCGCGCGGGGACTCGGGTCGGTGCGGTACCGCGGCAGTGCGGTCATGCGGGCCTCCGAGAGGATCAATTCAGCAGTTCCCAGCCGCGTCTGGTCAGGCGGTGGCGGACCGACCGGCCGTTGCGGTGGGTGGACACGAACCCCGCGGTGCGCAGGGCCGTCGCGTGCTGTGACGCGGTGGGCAGGCTGATGCCCACGTGCTTGGCGAGCTCGGTCGTGGTGCGCTCGGAGGTCAGCGCCCGCAGCACCAACGTGCGGGTGCGCCCGAGAGCCAGCTCCAGGCTCGCGCCGCTCGGCTGCGGTGCCGCCACCGGGTAGAACAGCAGCGGCTGCGGCTCTGCGAACATCGACACCGCCGGGCGGGTCAGGCCGTTCAGCACCGGCACGATCAGCATCCCGGTGCCGCGCAACGAGATCTCGGTGTCCCAGCCCAGCTCGACGTGCAGCGCGGGCGAGGTCCACGAGATCGACGGGTGCAGGTTGCCGAGCAGGTCCCCCAGCCCGCGCGACACCGCCTGCGACGACCGCAGCCGCACCTCGGCGTCGAACGCCTGGCGCGTCTCCGGCCAGTTGCTGCCGAGCAGGTCGCGGAAGCCCGTGTTCAACGCGGAACGCAGGTCGTGGCGCGAGGTCGGGGTGCCGGCCGCGAACGACCGCAGCCACGGCGACGTCGTGCCCAGCATGCTCGCGATCTGGTCGCGCACCCTCGTGGAAGGCGTGTCGAGCACCTGGCGCACGGCCTCGTCGAAGTCGGGGCGCGCGGAGTTGAAGAAGTCCGGGATGAACCGGCCCGGTCTGACCAGTTCGGCGAGCGGCCGGATCTGCGGCAGCAGCAGGCGGTCCCAGGTCCCGCTGTGCACCGTGAACACCAGCTCGTACATCGGCAGCGGCGCCGGTGCGAACCGGGTTCGCGCGAGATCTTCCAACTCGAAGAGAATCGTCAGTCCGCGGCCTTTGGGCGCGGGTTCCGACAACACGATCGGCATTTGGCTCCCCCCGGAGTACTACCACTTCCGAAGGTACGCAGATCTCGTTGTCCGGTGTCAGTGTTGTTCCACTTGACAACGTTCTGTGGACAACCTCAGACGAGTGGCCCCGGCTGCTCGGTGAGCTTCAGCAGCAGGTCACGGGTGCGCGCGGCTGCCTCGATCACTTCACGGCGAGTGCGGGACGCATTTGCGCTGTTCTCCGGGCACCACGCCGCTACACGGCTCCCGTGAAGTGGTCCAGCAGCGGTTGTGCGCCCTCCGCGCTCAGCAGCAGTTCACCACCGGCGTTCGCCTGCTCGATCACGCCGGTCATGCGGTCGAGCATCGAGCGTTCGAACGCCGCGATCGCCTCATCGAGGGTGCCGTGCTCCGGAGCGAACAGCGCGCGAACCAGTTCGACGCTGTCGAGCAGCGCCATGTTCACGCCCTCCCCGCCGAACGGTGGCATGACGTGCGCGGCGTCGCCGAGCAGCGTGAGCGCGGAGTGCGGCGCCCATCGCTGGTGCGCGGGCATGCCGTAGAGCGGCCAGTAGGCGAAGGTGTCGATCTCGTCGAGGACCGCCAGCAGGTCGGGGTTCCACCCGTCGAAGGTCGTGCGCAGGCGCCGGCGGATCGCGGCCGAGTCCTCGAACCACGCACCCTGCGACCTGGACGGATCTTCCGGCGTGCGGACCGCGAAGTAGACGCGGATGGACCGGTCGGCGGCGCGCTGGGCGAGGATCGCCCTGTTGTCGCCGAGTGCGTGCAGGATGCCCTCGCCGGTGTGCCGGGCCACGAACGACTCAGGTCCGGTGACGTCGCCGTGGACGAACGTGATGCCGCAGTAGGCGGGCTGCACGTCGGTGACGAGCGGGCGGGCCTTCGAGCGGACGCCGTCGCAGGCGATCACGAGGTCCGCGTCGAGGTGGCCGCCGCCGGTGAGGCTCACGCGGTGCCGGCCGTCCGGCAACGGCGACACCCCGGCGATGTCAGCGCCCCAGGTGATCGTGCCGGGCGGCAGCGAGTCGAGCAGAAGCTGCCGGAGCTGCAGGCGGTCGATCTCCGGCCGGTACTCGCCTTCCCCTCGTCGACCACCTGCCGCACCGTGCCGTCCGGGTCCATGAGGCACAGGCGCTGGCCGAGCGGGCGGGCGAGCTCCTCGAACTTCTCGCCGAGCCCCATCTCCCGCAACGCCAGCTGCCCTCCGTGCTCGCCGAGGTCGAGGCTGCCGCCCTGGGAACGGGCGTGCGGTCCTGCGTCGCGTTCCAGCACGCGCGGTGACAGGCCGCGCAGGTGCAGCAGCCGCGCGACGGCGAGCCCGGCAGGCCCGCCGCCGAGGATGACGATGTCCGCAGTGGACAGTCCAGACATGGTTCTTCTCCTTCAGATCTGGGCGAGGCCGCCGTCGACGACGATTTCCGAGCCGGTGATGTACGAGGCGCCGGCACCCGCGAGGAACAGCACCGCGTGCGCGACGTCCTCCGGCCGGCCCCAGCGCGCCATCGGCACGGTGCCGGTCACGTAGTCGTCGATCGCGGCCTGCATCTCCGGGTCCGCCTGCGCGGTGAGCGGTGTGGCGATGCAGCCGGGCGTGACGGCGTTGACGCGCACTCCCCTGCTCAGCACCGCCTCGTCGAGCGCGAGCGTGCGCACGAGGCTGCGCACGGCGGCCTTGCTCGCCGCGTACAGCGGATCCCCCGGCCGCCCCTTGGCTTCCGCCACCGAACTGGTGACGACCACCGATGCGCCCGCGCGCAGCAGCGGCAACAACTTGACCACCACGAAGAACACGCTCTTGACGTTCGTCGCCATCATGAGCTCGTAGTCGTGCTCGAGGGTTTCGAGGATCGGCGGTGCGTCGGAGCGCCCTGCATTGGCGAACAGCAGGTCGGCCTGGCCGAACCTGTCGCGCACCTCGGCCGCCACCCGCTCGGCGCCCGCGACGGTCGCGAGATCCGCCGCCACCGCGTGCACCGCACCACCGATCCGATTCGCGGCCGACCTCAGCTTTCCGGCGTCACGGCCGACGATCACCACCTCGTAGCCGCTCCGCACGAGCTCGGCAGCGGTGGCCAGGCCGATCCCGCTGCTCCCGCCCGTCACCACCGCGACCTGCCCCGTCCCGTTCTGCGTCATGACTACAGTGAACCACAAAAGTAACTGAGTTACTTTTCTTACTGAGATTCGTCCCGTGTTACGGTGCCGGAATGCCAGGTGACGACGCGCGGCCGAGCCTGCGAGAGCGCAAGAAGCTGCTCACCCGGCAAGCGCTCGTGGACGCGTCGGAGGCCATGTTCGCGGCGCGGGGGTTCGACAACGTCACCGTCGCGGAGATCGCCGACGCGGTGAACATCGCGGCCAAGACCGTGTTCGTCTACTTCCCCACCAAGGAGGACCTCGTCTTCCACGACGAGGACGAGGTGCTGCGCAGCCTGGTCGGCCACATCCGCGACCGCGCGGCAGGCCAGACGCCGCTCGACGCGGTCGTGAGCATGCTGAGAGAGACGATGACCGCGAGCCCCGCGGGCCCCGTCGCCGACTTGGAACGCCTGCACCGCACGGTCAGCGACAGCGCGAGCCTCAAGGCGCGAATGCGCTTGATGTGGGAACGCTTCGAGGTGGCCGTCGCGGCAGAACTGGCCGAGGAGACCGGCGAACCGGCGCACTCGCCCCGCCCGCGCATCGCCGCGGCCCAGCTCGTGATGATCTACCGCACCATGGCCTCACCCGAGGTGATGGCCTACCTGCACGCGCATCCCGAGACCGGCCGCCGCGCGGCGTTCAGCCGGTGGCTCACCGAGGCCGGGGCCATGGTGGGCGGGGGCATCGGCGACTACGGCAGGCGCTGAGCCTCGGCGAGCCGTTCGTGCAGACGCTCCCTGACCTGGTCCGGGGTGTAGGCGGCGCGGCGGCGCTGGTTGCGGGCCACGGCCACGCCGCTCGCCGCGACACCCGCGAATGCGGCCAGACCGATCACCTTCCACAGCTTCATGTGCCTAGGCTAGCGAGTTATGCCGACTTCCCTGGACCGAGCCGTCGAGATGACCCGCACCGGTGACGTGTGGGTGTTCCGCGGCCGCAGCCCCGCGGACCGGGCCATCCAGGCCATGACGAACAGCCCGGTCAACCACGTGGGCATGGCCGTCGTCATCGACGACCTGCCGCCGCTGATGTGGCACGCCGAGCTCGGCAAGTCGCTCAAGGACATGTGGAGCGGCACGCACCAGCGCGGCGCGCAGCTGCACGACCTGCGTGACGCGGTGGTGACGTGGCACGACAAGTACGGGCAGCGGGCGTGGTTGCGGCAGCTCGACCACGCCGTGACGCGCGAGATGGAGGACGCCGCGCTGAGGACGGTGGCGCGGCTGGACGGCACGCCGTTCCCCTCGACCGCGAAGCTCGCCTCGCGGTGGCTGCGCGGGCGGGTTCCGTTGCGTCCCAAGGGTGATGCGTCGCTGGAGAGCGCCTTCTGCGCCGAGATCGTCGCCGTGACGTACGAGGAGATGGGACTGCTGCCCAAGCGCCGGCCCAACTGGTACGACCCCGGCAAGTTCTGGAGCGGCGACGACCTGGAGCTGCTGGAGGGCGCGAAGCTCGGCCCGGAGATCGAGATCGTCGTGATGTGACCGGATGTCCGCAACGGGACTGATAAATATCAGCCCCTTGACCGGCGTCGCTCGGCCCTCAGACCATGGGAGCGGTCTCACACTGGGAGCTGACAACGATGTCACGACTGCTCGCGATCGTGCTCGCCCTGCTGTTGCCCGCCGTGCCCGCTACTGCCGCACCATCGGCCTGGACCGTCGCCGGACCAGGCCAGGTCACCGCCAAAGTTGCCTTGAGCAGCGGAAACGTGACGCTGGCCGTGTTGCGTCATGGCAGAACCGTCCTGCAGCCCGCTCCCGTCGGCCTCACGACGTCCACCGCCGACCTCACGAAGGGCCTGACGTTCACCGGGCGCTCTGACCGCGTTGTCATCGAGCGCTACGAGATGTCGACCGGCAAACGGCTGCACCGCTCCACCCGGATGACCGAGACACGGCTGGGCTTCCGCAACTCCACCGGAACGTTCGACCTGGTCGTGCGCGCGGCTCCGGACGGTGTCGCCTACCGCTACGTGCTGCCGGACGCCGCCACCGTCACCGGGGAGGCGTCGTCGTTCATCCTCCCCGCCGACTCGAAGGCGTGGCTGCTCCCCTACAACGCCTGGTACGAGGCCAACCGCGTGCGCACGACGGCGGGTGCGGCGAGCGGTGAGTTCGGCTACCCGTCGCTCTTCCAGACCGGTGGCGACTTCGCGCTGCTCACCGAGTCCGATGTGGACGGCAGGTACTCCGGCAGCAGGTTGCGCAAGAACGGCAACGGGTTCCAGGTCGTGCTGGCCGACGCGCGGGCCGAGTCGACCGGGACCACGCCGTGGCGCACGGCGATCGTCGGCGACCTGGCCACCGTCAGCACGTCCACGCTGGTCGACGACCTGGCGACGCCCGCGCTGCTGAGCGACAGGTCGTGGATCAAACCGGGCAAGGTCGCGTGGTCGTGGCTGAGCGAGCACTCCAGCCCGGGTGATTTCGCGCGGCAGAAGCAGTACGTGGACTTCGCCGCGCGCAACGGCTGGGAGTACGCGCTGGTCGACGAGGGCTGGAGCGCGCAGTGGGTGCCGGAGCTGATCCGGTACGCCCGCGCGCGGGGCGTGGACATCCTGTTGTGGCTGCGGTGGAGCGACCTCGACACGCCGCAGGAACGCGACACCGTGCTGCCCAGGATCAAGCAGTGGGGTGCGAAGGGCGTGAAGCTCGACTTCATGGAGTCCGACTCGCAGGACCGTTACCGTTGGTACGACGCGGTTCTGCGCAAGACGGCCGATCTGCAGCTGATGGTCAACTTCCACGGCTCCACGATCCCGCACGGCCTGGCCCGCACCTGGCCGCACGTGATGACGATGGAGGGTGTGCGCGGAGCCGAGAACATGCCGCCCGCCGCCAACAACCCGGTGCAGTTCTTCACCCGCAACGTCGCCGGCTCGATGGACTACACGCCGGTGTCCCTGGAAGTCGGGACGAGGGAAGCCTCGATCGCGCACGAGACCGCACTGCCGGTCGTGTACGAGTCGGGCTGGACGCACTTCGCGGACAAACCCGAGGCGTACGAACGGCATCCGCAAGCGCTGCGCTATCTCGACCAGCTGCCGACGGTCTGGGACGAGACGCGGCTGCTCGACGGCGACCCGGACACGCACGCCGTCGTCGCCCGGCGCAGCGGCGACCGGTGGTTCGTCGGCGGCATCGCCACCGACGAGCGCACTCTCAAGGCACAGCTCGGTTTCCTCGGCGGCGGGCAGTGGCTGGTCGAGACGGTCCGCGACCCGGCCACCCGCGCCGACGTCGTGCGTGACCGGCAGGTCCTGCGCAACACCGACACCCTCAGCGTTCCCGTCCGGCGCAACGGCGGGTTCGCGGCGATCATCTGCCGCAACGGGCCGACGTGCGACCAGCCGATCCGCCAGGTCCCGAAGACGACGCTGACCGTCACACCAGCCTCCGCCGACGTCCCGCCCGGCTCGGCCGTCGACGTGTCCGGCACGTTCACCAACGGGGACACCGAAATCCGTGACGTCGAGCTGACCGCCATCGCGCCCACGGGCTGGACGGTGACCGGACCGGCGGTGCAGCGGCGCAAGCTCGCGCCGGGCGAGTCGATCAACGGCAGCTGGCAGCTCACGGCCGACGGTCCGACCGGGCCGGTCGACGTGCCGATCGTCGCGACCTTCGGCCAAGGCGTGCACGTGGAGCAGGCCGTCAAGGCGTTCGTGCCTCCCCCGGTCCCGGCTGATGGCGCGCGGGTCAGCGACCTGCCGTTCATGAGCGAGACCAACGGGTGGGGACCGGTCGAACGTGACCGCTCCAACGGCGAGAACTCCGGTGGCGATGGCACGGCGCTGTCCATCGGTGGTGTCACGTATGCCAAGGGACTCGGCGTGCACGCGCCGTCCGAGGTCTCGGTCTACCTCGGCCGCGACTGCGCGCGGTTCAGCGCGAGGATCGGCCTCGACGACGAGACCAGGGAGCCGGGCTCGGTGGCGTTCCAGGTGTTCGGCGACGACAAACCGTTGTACGACAGCGGTGTGCTGCATGGCAAGGGCGCGGCGGCGCCGATCGACGTGGACGTGACGGGAGTCCGGATGCTGAGCCTGCGTGTCACCGACGGCGGGGACGGTCGGAACTTCGACCACGCGGACTGGGCGGAGGCGGCGCTGACGTGCTGATCAACCGCAGGCAGTTCCTGTACGCCACGGGTTTGCTGGCCGCCGCACCGAGCATCGCGCTCGCTCAGGTGAAGGACACCTACTACGAGGTGCTGCTGCGGCACACGAGGTGGGCCGAGACGCAGTACGACCCGGTCGCGGGCCGGTACCGGCGCACCGACTTCGGGTTCGCGGTCGTGCTCGGCAACGCCGTCCTGCTCACGCGCGGCACCTACGACGCGACGCTGGCGGGCGTCGAGAAAGACGTGCTGCGTCAGCACACCCTCGCGACGATCAAGCACTACGCCGCGAGCAACGTGCTGGCCGGCGGCACCGAGTGGGGCAAAACCCTGTTCTGGGACACCACTTTCCAGTCCTACTTCGTGCTCGCCGCTCGCCTGCTCTGGACCGAACTGGACGCGGCGACCCGCTCGAACGTCGAGGCGATCGCGCGTGGCCAGGCCGACTACACGACGTCGCTCGGCACCGGCAACGACCCGCGTTCGGGCAGTTGGACCCCGAACGGCCTGGCCGGCGGCTATCGCGGCGACACCAAGCTGGAGGAGATGGGTGTCTACGCCCAGTCGCTCGCACCGGGTCTCGCCTGGCACGGCGACGGACCAGGCTGGCGCGAGGCGTTCGGCCGCTGGAGCCGCAACGAGGCCGGGCTGCCGGCAGCCGACCTCGCCAACCCATCCACAGTGGACGGTGTGCCGATCTCGGTCAACACCGCGGCCAACCTCCACGGCACGTTCATCGTCGAGAACCACGGCTCGTTCGGCCCGCACTACCAGTCGGAACTGTGGCGCACGTCCGGCCGCAACGCCATCCACTTCCTGCTCGCGGGTCGTCCTCTGCCCGAGGTGCTCATCAAGCAGCCCAACGGGGAACTGCTGTGGCGCACCATCCTCGCGACGATGAGCGACGCCGGTGAGCCGCTGATGCCGATGGTCGACGACCGCGAGCACCTGTACGGCCGCGACGTCATCCCGCTCGCGTTCCGCTCGACCGTGCTGCGGGACCCGATGGCCGCGTGGGCCGAGGCGGCACTGGCGTCCCGGCTGCTCGCCTACCAGGCACATCCGCCGCAGTACCGGCTCGCGAAGTTCTCCGGCGAGGCCAAGTACGAGCCGGAAGCCCGCGCGGAGCTCGCGATCAGTTATCTCCTGCACGAACTGCGCCCGCCGGTCGCTCCTGCGCCGGACTTCTTCGCACGGGCGGCGCTGGCGATCGACCACGGCGCCGAGCCCGGTCTGCTGGCCCACCAGTCCGCCGCCGCGTGGGCGGGCACGGTGACCAAGCCGGGGTTCACGAAGTTCGCGTGGCAGCCCGCGCACGACGACTGGCTGTTCAAGATCAGCGGGTCCACGCCGATGCTGCTGCCGTCCGCTGCTGTCACCGGTCGCAACGTCGTTGTGTACCAAGGGGTTCGAGACGGCTTTGACGGCACGGCGAGCCTGCTGGCGTTCGCGGACGGGTTCGCCGGCACCGCCACCCTGCCGACCGGCACGGTCGTGTGCGCCCTCCCCCGGCCTGGACGGGTGGACGTGCACAACCTCGCGATGGCCGGGATGTCCGGACTGACGGGTGCTCGCACGTACACGGGTGCCGCGGGCAGGGTCGTGGTCAAGGCGCGCGAGGCGTTCCGGGTCGACGAGCTGACGTTTCCGGCGGTGAATGCACGGCACGTCCGGATGGTCGGGGTGCGGCCGCATCCCACCTACGGCTACTCGTTGTTCGACTTCGAAGTGGACGGCTCACGCGGTGTGCGGACCACGGCGTCGTCGTTCGACACCGGCTACGAACCGGCCAAGGCCACGGACGGCGATCCGGCCACGCGCTGGGCGGTCGCACGCGCCGAACGCGGCCGTGCGGACAGCTGGCTCGCGGTCGACCTGGGCACGTCCACGAAGGTGGGCCGAGCGCGGTTGCGCTGGGAGACTGCGGCAGCGGGCGCGTATCGGATCCAGACGTCGAACGACGGCACCACGTGGACGACGGTGGCCGAGTACCCGCGGCCGGACCTCAGCACGGCGGGCTGGCTCGACGTCGACGGACGGGCGGGGTTCGTCGCCCGCTCGTCCGAGCCGATCACGGTGCAGGGTGACACGATCATCCTGCCGCCGGGAGTCGTCGAGGGTTATGTGCGGGCCGACCTGCGGTCGATCTCGTCGCAACCGGTACCGGAATGCCCGCCCCGGGTGCGGGCGAGCACCGCGGACGGCTTCCTCAGCCTCTTCAACCTGTCGGACACCGATGTCACCGGAACGGTCCGGCTGCGCGGCACCCGGCTGTACCGGGGCACCCAGGTCACCACGTCCGACGGCACGGAGTACGCGCTCACCCTGCCCGCCGCCACCGCCAGGGTCGAGGCGCCGTGGTTCACCGCCCAAGGCATCCCAGCAGGCATCACGGCCGTGGTGCACGACGCACGACGGGTCACGTTCCGCGGCGGCCCTGCCCGGTTCACCCTGACCCATCGCGACGGCGCCACGCTGGCGATCGTGCTCGGGCGCTCCGAACGCACGGTGACCATGCCCGGCGCGCAGGCATTTCCGTTCAACGACCTCGCGCTCGGCCGCGTCACGTTCCCGAACTCGGTCCTGCCACCCGGTATGAGCGATCCGGCCGCGGCGGTCGACGGTTCGCCGCAGACCGCCTGGACTCCAGGGCGCAACGGCCGGATGGTCGTCGACCTCGGCGCGGTGCGCCGCGCCAAGGTCAGTCTGAAGTGGACAGAAGGACCCGTGCCGCCGCACACCGTCACGTACAGCGCAGACGGCAGGACCTACGGACCGGCCACAACCGCCAGGTACGTGGCGGTCTCGACCGGATGGCGGCCAGGACAGGCGTCGCTCAAGAGCATCTCGGTGACCGAAGGGGATCCCGTTGGCTGACAAGAAAGCCGTGTGGCTGGTCGCGCTCACCCTGACCGCCCTCGCCACACCGGTGGCCAATGCCGCGACCACCATCTACGAAGCCGAACACGCCGCACGGACAAGCGGAGTCGTCGAGTCCAACCACGACGGCTACACCGGAACAGGTTTCGTCAACTACGACAACGTGATCGGCAGCTCGGTCGAGTTCACCGCCTACACCGCGCACACCGCTGCGCACGACCTGGTCTTCCGCTACGCCAACGGAACGACAGCCGACCGGCCGCTGGAGATCACCGTCGACGGCACGCCCGCCACTGTCTCGTTCGAGAGCACCGGCGCGTGGACGACGTGGGCGACCAGGACACTCAGTCTCGAGCTGCCGCAAGGAACCCACACGATCCGCGCCACCGCCACGACGGCCGAGGGCGGCCCGAACCTCGACTCCCTGACCGTCGTGAACTCCATCAACGCCCCGAGCCCGCGCGACTGGTCGACGGCCGTCGTCGACTCGGCGATCGCGACCCGTCCGGCGACCTCGCTCGGCCTGGGCTACACCGACACGCTGTTCCTGCACAGCGTGTACCTGGTGCACCAACGCACAGGCCGTTACCTCGACTACCTCAAGGCGTGGGGCGACGCGCGGGTGCGGGCCGACGGCAGCACCGGCAACCCGTACAACGACCTCGACAGCATGCTGGCGGGCAACATCTTCCTCGACCTCGCCCAGGCGACCGGCGAACAACGCTACCGCCTGGCCGCCCAGCGCATCCGCGACCGCATCGCCACCTACCCGCGCACGTCCGACGGCGGCCTGATCCACAACGTCGCACTCACCGGCCAACTCTGGGCCGACGGGGTGTTCATGGCTCAGCCGTTCCTCGCGCGTGCGGGCGACGTCGACACCGCCACCCACCAACTCTCCCTGTACTACCAGCACCTGAAGAACCCGGAAGGCCTGCTGCGGCACGCCTACAACGAGCGGACCGGACAGTCGCCAGAGGTCTGGTGCCGCGCGGTCGGCTGGTTCGGCATGGCCACCGTGGACGTGCTGCGGCTCGTGCCGCGCGACCACCCGGACCGCGCCACACTCGTGGAGATCGTCCGGCACCTCGCGGACGGGTACCGGCGGTTCCAGGACGCGAGCGGTCTGTGGTTCCAGCTTCCCCTCAAGCCGCAGGTGTCCGGCAACTGGCTGGAGACGTCGTGTTCGAGCATGTACGCGTACACGATCTCGCGGGCGGTCAAACAACACGTGCTGAGCCCGTCGTACCTGCCGGTCGCCCGTCGCGGCTATCGGGGAGTGCTCGGCAACGTCTCGATCGGGTCTGACGGACGGACCGCCATCACTGACATCAGCGTCGGCACCAGCGTGGGCGACGAAGCCTACTACCTGCGCCGGCCCCGTGCGGTGAACGACTTCCACGGCCTGGGTGCGTTCCTGCTGATGAACGAGGAGATGGTTTAGCGCCTGAATAGTTGGCAAACCAATGGCATGTTCGACGGGCTGCGATCCACTGCACGCGAAAGCGTGGTCAGGGCGTTGTGGGACGTGCCGAGGCTGCTGCGTCATCCGGTGTGGCGAACCGCCGATCCGGGACAGGGCAACGGTCTGGGCGTCGTGCTCGTGCCGGGCTTCGGCGCGGGCGAGATGAGTCTGTCACCGGCCGCCTCGTGGCTGCGGGCACGCGGCTACCGGCCGGCCGCCGCCGGTGTCGGGTTCACCGTCGGCTGCACCGCGGAACTGCTGGCAAAGGTCTTGCGCACCACCGAGAAGCACGTCGAGCGCACCGGTCGTCCGGTGGTGCTGCTCGGCCAGAGCCGTGGCGGCGGCATCGCGCGCCTCGCCGCCGCCCGGCATCCCGAGCTCGTGCACGGCCTGGTGATGCTGGGCAGTCCGGTGCTCGACCCGATGGGCGCGCACCCCAACGTCATGCGCATCGCCCGGTTCCTCACCCGGCTCGCCGCCGCCGGAGTGCCGGGGCTGCTCGACGACGACTGCATGCGGGGACCGTGCTTCGACGAGCACGTGAAGACGCTCGCCGAACCGTTGCGGGTACCCGCGATCTCGGTCTTCTCCAAAGTGGACGCCATCGTGCCGTGGCAGCTGTGCCAGGACCCGTACGCCGAGTGCGTCGAGGTGCACAGCACGCACACCGGCATGGGTTTCGACCCGCTGGTCTACGAGCTGCTGGGGCCGCGACTCGCTGAATGGGCTCAGGAGACCGGCACGATCCGCGCGTCCAGCAGGACACCGTCCACAACGTCCAGCAGCCCGATCGTGCCCTGCGGCTGACGACGCTTGTCCGTGGGCGAACCGGGGTTGAAGACGCGGAACCCGTCCTGCTCCTCGTCCCACGGGATGTGCGAGTGCCCGAACACGACGAGCCGGGAAGCCGGGAACCGGCGGCGCATCCGAGCGAGCCGGCCGGTCTTCTGACCGCTGTCGTGGATCATCGCGACCGGCAGCCCCTCGATCTCGAGCTCGACCGTCTCCGGCGCACCCCACGCCACCACGTCGGGCCCGTCGTTGTTGCCGCACACCGCGACCACGGGCGCGTACTCAGCCAGCTCGTCCAGCACAGGAGCGACGCACACGTCACCGCCGTGCAGGATCAGGTCGGCGGACCGCAGATGCGCGGCCACGGCCGGTGGGCACCGCTTCCAGAACCGCGGCGCGTGGGTGTCGGACAGCACGACGACTCTCACACCCAGACGGTAACTCGGGGTGTGGCCGCCGTGCATGCGCAGGCGGCCACGCCCCGTGCCCCTAGAGGCCGCCGCAGTCGTTCTCGTACGGCAGGTTCGCGCGTTCGTTGCCCTTGAAGAAGATGGCGCTGGCCATGTAGCGGCCACCGTCCATCGAGCTCACCTTGATCCAGATGTTGTTGTAGATGCCGTAGGCGTGGACGGTCTCCCCACGCGTCCAGCAGATGCCGATGGTGCTGGTCTCGGGCGGAAGCGTCCACGCGATCGGGCAGGACGTGGCCTCACAGGTGCGGACGTTCACGTCGGCCCACGTCGTCACCGTCGGGTACGGCGGCAACGGCACATCTGCCAGTGCCACACCGGATCCCGCGACCAGCGCGGCCGCGGAGAGCAGCATCCCCAGTACGAATCTCATGTACGTCCTCCCAGTGGTTCGTCGATCATGGGCAGGAAACGCACCTCACACATTTGGGGTTGCACGACCGACTAACGAGACGCTGCCGTACCGTAAACTGACGGCCCATGAGGGCGTTCCCCGCAGTGGTTGCCGCGGTCCTGATCTCCGGCTCAACCCCCGCCGTAGCAGCAGTTTCTCCTGACTACCCGCTGATCCTCGACGTCGACGTGACGGCCGTGTGCGGTCAACCGTCAACGGGACGAGTCACGTTTTTCAACCCTGCCAACAAGAACGTCGAATGGCGGATTCGACAGAACGGCGCGGTGATCACCGGCACCGGCACGGACTTCGCGCTGCCCGGCCGCGGCGAGTTCCTGGTGGACGCGCGCGAACCGGGCCGTGCGTACGGAAAGGTGTGGCACGACGAGGTCCCGGACGGCTGCGACCCCGTGCGGGTCGTGTCGGTGGGCGACTCCGTGGTGTGGAACCAGGGCGTCGACCAGCACCAGAAGTTCCCGCGGCTGACCGCGTCGTTGCTCGGCAAGGCGACCGGGCGCGGGTTCGTGCACCGCGACTACTCGATCTCGGGCGCCGTGCTCGACGCCCCGGACGTGGCCTGCCCCGGCGAGTACGTCCAGGACCCCGACGGTGACGGCGAGATGGAGCTCGGCGAGGTCACCGCGCAGCTGCCGGACGTGTTCTGCCAGCTGGACGAGGCTGCTCAGGCCAAGACCGACCTGGTGATCATCAACGGCTGCATCAACGACATGGACCCGTTGCTCGGCATCCCGCTGGGCATCACGCCCGGCACCGAGGACGTCCCGGCGGCGGTGCGGCGCGAGTGCGGCGGTGTCGGTGCGGCGCCCACGAACCCCGCGCGCGACGTCCCCTACTTCAGTGGCGCCAAGGTCGGCTACGGCGGGCGGGGCATGCGGGACGCGATCGAGAAAGCGCATTCCCTGCCTGGCCGGCCGAAGGTGCTGGTGGTCGACTTCTACTACGCGCTCAGCCGGGCGAGCTTCGTACCGCGCTGGTTCTGCACGGACCGCGGGTTCTCCGCCCGGAACGAACAGCTGTGCCTGCAGAACATCGGCCGGGCCCCGCAGCGGTTCGAGCAGTTCACCCGCGAGTCGGCCGAGGCCTACCGGACGGCCGTCGCGGAGGCGAACGCTGCTTCGGCCGACGGGCCGTTCGCCGTGGTGGGCGACGGGTTGTTCACGCTGGACAACGCGGCGTTCGCGGCGGATCGCAAGGTCTGGCAGCTGCCGCACGAGGACGAGCAGTTCTCGTTGCGACAGCAGGCATGCCCCCGGTACAGCGCCACGGCGGTGCAATGCCTGACCGCGGCCGTCGCCCATCCCGACACCACCGGCTCGCGGCAGTACGCCGAGAACTTCCTGCGCAACCAGCAACTGCGGGCGTGGTTCGGGCTCGACTCCGCGCAGGCCACGATCGGCGTCGAGCGCAGCGGCGACACCGTCACGTTGCAGGCACCTGCGGGCAGCGACTTCCGCTGGTACTTCGGCGACGGAACCAGTGCCGCGGGCGGCCGGCAGGTCACCCACACGTACACCACGAGCGGGCCGCACCTGCCGCGCGTCGTGGTGGACGGCAGGCTGCACGAAGCCCGTGATTCGGTGCGGGTGAAAGCGGGTACCTGACCCGCATGGCACGAGCGATCTGGAGCGGGTCGGTCAGTTTCGGGCTGGTGAGCATCCCGGTGGAGCTGTACAGCGCCACCACGGACCACACGGTGCACTTCAACCAGTTCCAGCGCGGCACGTCCGACCGCATCCGGTACAAGCGCGTCAACGAGCGCACCGGTCGCGAGGTGCCCTACGACAAGATCGTGAAGGGCCACGAGGCCGGCGACGGCGAGTACGTGATCGTGGAACCCGAGGAGCTGGACGACATCGCGCCGGGCCGGTCCCGGACGCTCGACATCGAGGCGTTCGTGGACCTCGACGAGATCGACCCGGTGTTCTTCCAGAAGACCTACTGGCTCGGCCCGGCCAAGCCGGAGTTCTCCCGCCCGTACCTGTTGCTGGCGCAGGCGATGAAGAAGACGAACAGGGCCGGGATCGCGGTGTTCGTCATGCGCGGCAAGCAGTACCTGACCGCGCTCAAGGAGGACAACGGGATCCTCGCCGTGCACACGCTCTTCTTCGCGGACGAGATCCGCGAGCCGAAGGACGTGCTGGAGATGCCAGAGGGCCGGGCGCCGCGCGGCAAGGAGCTCGACATGGCCGTGTCGCTGGTCGAGTCCATGGCCGACGACTGGAACCCGAAGGACTACCGCGACACGTACACCGAGCGCGTGAACAAGCTGATCAAGGCCAAGCAGAAGGGCCGTGAGGTCGTCGTCGAGGCCGAGCCTCCCGAGGCCACGGGGGTCGTGGACCTCATGGAGGCGTTGCAGCGCAGCGTCGAGGCGAGCAAGAGCAAGCGGGGCAAGAAGAAGGCAGGCTGACGGTCAGCTGACGACCAGCGCCGTCGCGTTGTCCGTCCCGCCCGCGTACAAAGCCGCGCGCACGAGCCGCTCCGCCGACGCGTGTCCGGCCATGATCGCCTCGATCCCGTCGTGCCCCAACGGCCCGTAGACGCCATCGGACGCGAGCACGAGCCGCGCGGCCCGTGTCGCCGCCCGCCCGATGTTCTCCGCGGTGGCGTGCCGGACCGTGTTCGTCACGACGTGCTCCAGCCGCGGCTCCGGCACCACCCCGCGCTCGCGGAAGTACTCGGCCACCGTGTGGTCGCTCGTGAGCTGCACGAGGTCGTCGCCGGCCGAGGCGTACGCGCGGGCGTCTCCTGCCCACGCGATGTCGAAGCCCCCGTCCGGCCGGGCCACCGCGACCACGATCACGGCGTCGCCGCTGTGCACCTGCAGCGCGTCGTGCGCGGCCAGGATCGCGGCGACCGGGTCGGTGAGCAGGGCTGCGGCTTGAGCGGCGGCCCAAGCAGCCTCGGCGGCGGCCTGCGAGTCGCCCACCCCGTCGGCGACCACGAAGGTGCGGCGGCCGTTGGTGGCGTAGGCGTCGGCGTTGTGCGTGCGCGGGCCGCGTTCCGAGGCGTACGTGACTGTCAGCGCTGTGCCCAGCGGCATGGTGCGATCGATCAGCATGGCGACCTCCCTGACTCCACTAAGCCGCGCGTGCCTAGGAGTCTGCTGTCAGCACCCTGAGAAAAGCTCTAGAATTTCGCTGCCCGGCGAAACCGGTCCACGCGGTGTGACCGGCCGCGGGAACGGATACGGTGATCAACGTGCGGTTCACGGTGTTCGGCGGGGTCTCGGCGCGGGCAGGCGACCGCACGACCGAGTTCGGCCCGACGCGGCTGGGAGCCCTGCTGGGAGTGCTGCTGGTCGACGCCGGCCGGGTGGTCGGCGCCGACGAGCTGGTCGAACGCGTCCTCGGGGACGCGCCGCCCGCCCGTGCCCGCGCGATGACGCAGACGTGGCTGACCCGGTTGCGGCAGACGTTGCCCGGCCTGATCGAGCGCGAGGCGGGCGGGTACGTGGTGCGGGTCGATCCGCTGGAGATCGATCTGCACCTGTTCCGCCACCTCGTGCGCACCGGCCGCACCGCAGAGGCCCTCGCCCTGGCCGGCGAGGACCTCCTGTCCACTCTGGACACTCCGTGGGCGCGCCGGCAGCGTGCCGGTTTCGCGGACGAACTGCTCGCGGCCCGGCTCGACCACGTGGACGCACGGCTCGGCGCGGGCGAGCACAGCGCTGTGGTGCCCGAGCTGCACACGCTTGCGGCGCAACGACCTCTGGACGAACGCGTCGCGGCCCAGCTGATCGAGGCGTTGCACGGCAGCGGTCGCACGTCCGACGCGCTGACCCACTTCGACGTGCTCAAGGCCAGGCTGGCGACCGAGCTGGGCGCGGAACCGTCCCGGCAGCTCACCACCCTGCACCGGCGGCTGCAGACCGCCTCGGCGCCGCGGCAGCTGCCCGCCGCGCCCAAACCGTTCACGGGCAGGGCGGTGGAGCTGGCCGAGCTGGACCAGGCGCCGAACGGCGTCGTCGTGATCACCGGCACCGGCGGCGTCGGCAAGACCTCGCTCGCCGTGCACTGGGCGCACCGGGCCGCGGAACGGTTCCCGGACGGCCAGCTGTACGTGAACCTGCACGGCTTCGGGCCGTCCGGTGCGGCGCTGGGCCCCGGTGACGCGCTGCTGCGGTTCCTGTCGGCGCTGGACGTGCCGCGCGCGAAGGTGCCGCACGACCTGGCCGGGCAGTCGGCGTTGCTGCGGGACGCGCTGGCCGGCAAGAAAGTCCTGATGCTGCTGGACAACGCGACCGACGCCGACCAGATCGAACCTCTGCTGCCGCGCACGCCCGACACCCACGTGGTGGTCACGAGCCGCACCGCGCTCAAGCCGTCGCACCGGGCGCGGTCGCTGTCGCTCGGCCTGCTGCCGCCCGACGACGCCCGCGAGCTGCTGGCCGCGCGCATCGGTCACGACCGCGCGCAGGCCGAACCGGAGGCCGTCGACACCGTGGTCCGCCGCTGCGCCCGCCTGCCGCTGGCCCTCGCGGTCGCTGGTGCACGGGCGGCGACGCAGCCGGAGTTCCCGCTGGCAGCGCTGGCGGACGAGCTGGCCGACCTCGACGCGTTCGCCGACGACGATGACGTCACCGCGGACCTGCGGTCGGTGTTCTCCCACTCCTGCAAGGCACTCAGCCCGGCGGCGTTGCGGCTGTTCCGGTTGCTCGGGCTGATGCCGGGCTCGGACATCAGCCTCGCGGGCGCGGCATCCCTGGCCGGGCTTCCGGTGCAGGAGACCGAGACGCTGCTGGCGGAACTGGCCAGGGCGAACCTGATCGAGAAGTCGGAGCCGGGCCGGTTCACGTGCCACGACCTGCTGCGCGACTACGCGGCCGAACTGGCCCAGCACGACGAGGGCGAGCAGGCGCTGAACCGGCTGCTCGACCACCTCGCGCTCACCGGCGTCGAGGCGGGTGTCGCGTTCACCCCGACCCGCCGCCGCCCGATCACCCCCGAACCGGGTCCCGGCGTGGTCGTGCCGCCGATGGGCACGCGCGAGGAGGCGTTGAGGTGGCTCATGGCGGAGCACCCGACGTTGATGGCCGCGCTGCCCCTCGGCACGCCGGAGCAGACGTGGCTGATGGGCTGGTCGCTCGCGGACGTCCTCGACCGGCAGGCGCGCTACCAGGATCTGCTGACGTCCCAGCAACTCGCGCTCGCCGCGGTCGAACAACTCGGCGACACCGACGGGATCGGCCGCACGCTGATCAACGTCGGCCGGGGGCTCGGCAGGCTCAAGCGGCTCGGCGAGTCCAGGGCCGTGCTGGAGCGGGCGTTCGAGGTGTACGAGGGCGACGCGGCCGGGCAGGCCGGTGTGCTGCTGAACATCGCGATGCTGTGCACCGACGACCAGATCCACGAGGCGATGGAGTACACGCGGCGCGGGCTCGTGTTGTTCGAGGAGAGCGGCGACCAGTACGGGCAGGCCAACGCCCTGACCGGACTGGCGTGGGGCTACGGCAAGATCGGCGACTACGCCGCCTCGGTCTCCTACTCCGAGCGCGTCATGCCGATGTGGCAGGCGATGGGCCACCTGTTCGGCCAGGGCGAGACGTGGGACAACCTCGGCACCGCCTACCTCGGGCTGCGTGATTTCCCGCGCGCCGTGCACGCGTTCACCCAGTCGTCCGCGTGCTTCCGGCTCGGCGGCGACCTCCCGCACGAAGCCGCGGCCTACGAACAGCTCGGCGACACCCACGCGGCCGCGGGTGACGCCGAGTCTGCTCGCCTCGCCTGGCAGAAATCGCTCGAACTGCGAGTCGGCGCAGGACTTTCTGCTGATTCCGTCCGCGCGAAACTAGAGGCCGAACGCGAGTAGCACGTGCCCGTACGGGTTCGTGTACGGCGCGAAGTAGCCGGACTGGACGTAGACCATGCCGTCCGACACCACCGCACCCGTGCCGGGACCGGCCAGGTTGCCGCCGCTTCCGGTCAACCCGTTGACACCCTTCACGTCCTGGATGGTGTCGTAGGTCCACAGGATCTTGCCGGTCTTCGCGTTGTACGCGCGGAACTTGCCGTCCTGCGCGCCCAGCCACACCACACCGGGCGTGCTGGTCACCGGAACACCATGTGCGGGCCCGCATCCCGGCTGCCCGGCCGCACCACCCGTGTCGCAGCCGTCAGCGGGTGCCGGCGTCTCCCACAGGACGTTGCCCGTGGCGGGATCCACCGCGAACAGCTTGCCCGGATCGGCGGCGTAGGTGGCGATGTAGAGCCGCTTGCCGTCGTAGCTCGCACCCCACTGGATGCCGCCGATACCGCCGCTGGGCCACGGCGAACCCAGCTGCCGCCGCCACACGACCTGGCCGGTCTTCGCGTCGAACACGTGGTAGACGCCCAGCTTCTGCCCCACACCGACGAGCTGCCTGCCACCCACCTCGAACAGGTTCGGCATCGAGCCGATGTCGTAGTCGAGGTTGGTGTTGTCCTTGAGCCCCGGGCAATATCCCTCGGGATCCGGCTCGTTGCACGCCCCGCGCCACGTGTCGGCGTCGGTGACCTGGTTGGTCCACTTGACCCGTCCGGTGCGGGTGTCGAGCGCCAGCAACGAGTCGAACTCGCCGCCCTTGCCGGTGTAGTTCTGCCCGGTGCCGACGTAGAGCGTGCCGGTCCTGCGGTCGATCACCGGCGAGCTCCACACCCCGGCGCCGGACGGCTCGAACCGCTTGACGCCGTTGGGCCACGTCCCCACCTCGACGGGCTCCGGCACCGTGTAGTGCCGCCACACCAACGCACCCGTGTCGACGTCGTAGGCGTCGATGTGCCCGCGGAACGTGCAGCACGGGAAGTCGCGCGGCAACACGTTCTCGCTGCTGGAGGTCCCGACGTACACGAGTCCGTTGTAGACGATCGGCGAGCTGGTGGTCATCGCCGCGACGGTGGTGTCCAGCTGCGCCTGCCAGCGCTGCCGCCCGGTCCGCTGGTCGAGCGCGAACAACCTGCCCGCGCTGTCCCCGAAGATCACCTTGCCGTCCGCGACCGTCGGCCCGTCGGAGTTGTACGTGGCCCTGCTCGCCTTCGGGAGCTCGAACTCCCACTTGCCGGCACCGGTACGGGCGTTGCGCGCGTAGAACTTGCCGTCCGGGCTGCCGAAGTAGATCGTGTCGCCGACAACGGCCGGCTGGCTGCGGACGAACTCGACCTCGCCCTTCGGGTAGGCGAACGCCCACTTCAGCTTGAGCTTGCTCGCGTTGTTCTGGTTGAGGCGCCACTCGGCCGCGTTGTGCCTCGAACCGTTGAGGTCCTTCTGCCATCCGGCCCAGTCGCCGTTGTTGCGGGCGGTGGCGGGTCCGGCGGTCAGGACTATGAGCGCCGCAGTGAGCAGCGCAGTTGTCTTGAGCATGGAATTTCCCCCTTCCACCACCACCTTGGCAGTGGTGGAAGGGGGCCGCGACCACTTAAAGTCGCGTTCAGGCTTAGCCGATCGGTTGATGTGTCACGACGTCGACGCCCTGGTAGCCCTCGCTGACGATCGGGTTTCGCCGATTCAGGAGGTACTGCCGGAAGAACGCCGGGATGTAGCTGGTGGCGACCTTCCGCTGCTCCTCCTGGGTCAGCGTCGGGCCGTCCGCACAGTGGTTGTCGTGGTCGTAGGACCACTCGGTGTTGAAGAAGTTGTGGTTGGCCCGCTTCGGTGTCACCAGGTGGATCGGGACCAGGTTGCGGCCCTGGGCGTTGGTCACGTACCCGGCAGCCTGCCCGGCGATGGCGTCGCAGTCGCCGGCCACAACCGCGAACGGGATCTTCGTGATGCGGTAGTCGAGGTTCTCCGGCGCCTCCGGGTCCGGCGCGTAGTAGCCGGCAGGGGCCAGCGGAAGAACAGCCCTGATCCGCACACCTCGCGGCAGCGCGGCGATGTGCTTGTCCGAAGCCTGGTAGACCGCGCCCCGCCCGCCGCGGGAGTGGCCGAGCGTGCCGACGTTGGTCAGGTCCACGTGGTTCTTGAAACCGCTGAGCATGCGAGTGAGCGGCCCCTTGCCGTCGTTGAGGTCACGCCACATCTCCAGGTGCTTGCTCATCACCGCGGCTCGCGCGACGTCCGCGATCTCGCCCATCTCACCGGCGTTGACGCCGTTCACGCTCACCGACACGGCCACGAAACCCTGCCGCGCCAGCTCCTCCCCCAGGTAGTCGTATCCGCGGTAGCTCGGGAACGCGTCCCCGGCCGGACACGGCCAAGCCCACTGCTCGCCCTGGCAGGGCTTCCAGAAACCGTGCGCCAGCAACACGAGCGGCCGCTTGCCGACGAGCGTGCGCGGGGCGTGCACGATCGCGGTGAGCTCGAGGTCCGCGACGGGACCGCCCGGTTCGGTGTGAAAGCCGGGCACCTGGAAGGCCCGATCACCGAGCGAGTACTCGACCCTTCTGACGCTGTTGTCCGGAGCTGCGGAGGTGGTCGGCGCGGTCAGCACCATCGCACACGCGACGGCGGCCGCGGCTTTGCCGAATGCCATGCGGTGATCCAACCGAGCACTTTTGCGGGTCTTGTGCGGACCGTGTCACGGTTCTGCCACAGTGAAGTGGCCCGCGAACCCCCGGAACCGCTCCGCCAAAGGCCCTTCCGCCTTGCTCAACGACCGCCACAGCTCCAGATGCCGGTCCACCGCCGTCCGGTCGCTCACCAGCACGACGACGGATCCCTGCCGCGCCAACGACTCCGCGACCTCGTCGTAGCCGTGGAACTGGAACACCAGCGGCCGGGTGCCGACGAGCGTGCGGGGCGAGTGGACCACCGCGCGCAGGTCGCCGACCGAGTACTCCATCGTCATGACGGCGGGCCGGTGGTGCCGCACCGAGGTGGCGGCCGCCGTGCTCGGCGCGGTCAGCACCATCGCACACGCGACGGCCACCAGGAGTCTGCCGATCGACATGGACACGATCCCATCGGGTCCATGTGCCATGAAGGTCCGGAAATTGTCACGGTTTTGCCACAGCAGCCTCGATGCCGTCCAAAAGGACGAGCAGACCACTGCGGAAGTTCTCCAACGCGTCGTTCTCCAGGTACGGCAACGAAGGATCGATGGGCTCTCGATCGTTCTCCAGCACGTGCAGCATCGGGAACTTCTTGTCCAGCTCCGGTTCGAGCTCCATCAGCACGGCGGACCGCGCGTACCACCACTCCTCGTCCGCCTCACCGGTCGCGCCACCGGCGGCACGGGCTTCGGTGATGGTCTGGGCGGCGCCGCGCACGAAGTAGTTGATCGCCCCGACGATGCCGCGCAGCTGGCGTCCCGGCAGGCCGGTCGAGACCAGGATCGCCGCCAGGGCCTCGATCACCGCGAACTCGTGCGGGCCGAGCACCGGACGGGCCTGCGACACCTGCAGCACCCACGGGTGACGACCGTAGAACTCCCACATGTCGTGCGCCCACTGAGTCACCGCAGGCCGCCAACCGTCGTCCAACGAATACGCCCCGGGCAGCTCGGACATCGTGCGGTCGTACATGAGGTCGACCAGCTCGTTCTTGCCCGGCACGTAGGTGTAGAGCGCCATCGCGGTCCGGCCGAGGCGCTCCCCCACCGCGCGCATCGAGAACGCAATTCCCTGCTCGTCGGCGACCGCGATGCCCGCGTCGACGATCGCGTCCACGCTCAGACCGGGCTTCGGGCCAGGACGGGATTCGACGACAGAGCCGCGCCAGAGCAGCTCGATGGACCGGCGCGGGTCACCCTGACCTGCGTAGACGACCACAGTTGCCACTCCTTACGCCGTAAAGTAACCTGGTCGGCCGATACTTTACGGCATAAAGAATCACAGGGGGAAGTGTGACTGCTGCCGACAGCCATGACGTGATCCAGGTGCGCGGCGCCAGGGAGAACAACCTCGCGGACGTCTCGCTCGACGTCCCGAAGCGCCGCCTGACCGTGTTCACCGGCGTGTCCGGTTCCGGCAAGTCCTCGCTGGTCTTCGGCACGATCGCGGCCGAGTCCCAGCGCATGATCAACGAGACCTACACCGCGTTCCTGCAGTCGTTCATGCCCTCGATCGGGCGCCCGGACGTGGACGCGCTGCACAACCTCAGCGCGGCGATCATCGTCGACCAGGAGCGGATGGGCGCGAACTCCCGCTCCACCGTCGGCACGGCCACCGACGCGCACACCATGCTCCGGATCGTCTTCAGCCGCCTGGGCACGCCGCACGTGGGCACGTCCGGCGCGTTCAGCTTCAACCTGCCCGAGGGCATGTGCCCGGCCTGCGAGGGCCTGGGCAAGGTCACCACCATCGACGTGGACGCCATCGTCGACAAGTCCAAGTCGCTCAACGAAGGCGCGATCGACGCCCCGAACTACGGCGTCGGCACCTGGTACTGGAAGGTCCTCGCGCACTCCGGCCTCTACCCCGCCGACCAGCCGATCAGCACCTTCACCGGGCAGCAGCTCAACGACTTCCTCCACAAACCGACGACGAAGCTCGGCATCGGCGGCACCAACGTCACCTACGAAGGCCTGATCCCGAAGCTGCAGCGGACGATCCTGAGCAAGGACCGCGAGTCGATGCAGCCGCACGTCAAGGCGTTCGTCGACCGGGCCGTCACGTTCGCCACCTGCCAGGCCTGCCGGGGCGCACGGCTCAACGAGGCCGCGCTCAGCTCCAAGATCCGCGGCGTGAACATCGCCGACTGCTGCGCGATGCAGATCAGCGACCTCGCGCAGTTCGTGCACGGCATCGGCGACCCGTCCGTCGCACCGCTGCTGGCCACGTTGCGCAGCACCCTCGACTCGCTGGTCGAGATCGGCCTCGGCTACCTGTCGCTCGACCGCGAGTCCGCGACGCTGTCCGGCGGCGAGTCGCAGCGCGTGAAGATGGTGCGGCACCTGGGATCCTCGCTCACCGACATCACTTATGTGTTCGACGAACCGACCGTCGGCCTGCACCCGCACGACATCCAGCGCATGAACAACCTCCTGCTGCAGCTCAGGGACAAGGGCAACACCGTGCTGGTCGTCGAGCACAAGCCGGAGACCATCGCGATCGCCGATCACGTCGTCGACCTCGGCCCCGGCGCGGGTGTCAACGGCGGCCACCTCTGCTACTCCGGTGACGTCGCCGGGCTGCGTTCCTCGGGCACGCTCACCGGGCGCCACCTCGACCACCGCGCCAAGCTGCGGCCGGAGTTCCGGTCCCCGCAAGGCTTCCTGACGATCCAAGGCGCTCGGACCAACAACCTCAAGGACGTCAGCGTCGACATCCCGCTCGGCGTGCTGACCGTCGTCACCGGCGTGGCGGGCTCCGGCAAGTCGTCGCTGATCCACGGGTCACTGCGCAAGCGACCCGACGTCGTGACCGTCGACCAGTCGCCGATCCGCGGGTCGCGCCGGTCCAACCCCGCCACCTACACCGGGCTGCTCGACTCCGTCCGCACGGCGTTCGCCAAGGCCAACGGCGTGAAGGCGGCTCTGTTCAGCGCGAACTCCGCAGGCGCTTGCGAGAACTGCAAGGGCATCGGACTCGTCTACACCGACCTGGCGATGATGGCCGGCGTCGCGACGGTGTGCGAGAAGTGCGAGGGCAAGCGGTTCACGCCAGAGGTGCTGCGCTACACGTTGCGGGGCAAGAACATCAGCGAGGTGCTCGGCATGTCCGTCGCCGAGGCTCTGTCGTTCTTCCCGTCCGGCCAGGCACATTCCGTGCTGAGCCGCCTCAACGACGTGGGCCTGTCGTACCTGTCGCTCGGCCAGCCGCTGACCACGCTGTCCGGCGGCGAGCGGCAACGGCTCAAGCTCGCCATCCACATGGCCGAGAAGGCGTCGACCTACGTGCTGGACGAGCCGACGTCCGGCCTGCACCTCGCCGACGTCGACCAGTTGCTCGGCCTGCTCGACCAGCTCATCGACGCGGGCAACACCGTGATCGTCATCGAGCACCATCTGGCCGTGATGGCGCACGCCGACTGGATCGTCGACATGGGTCCGGGCGCCGGGCACGACGGCGGCCAGGTCGTGTTCACCGGCACGCCGGCCGACCTGGTCGCTCAGTCGACCACTCTCACCGCCCAGCACCTGAAGGAGTATTTGGCATGAGCCTGCTGACGGTGACCGCGGTCGTCCCGCTGACTCCGCGCATGGTCCGGATGACGTTCACCGGCGACGGCCTCGCTGAGGTCGGGAGCTGGCCTGACCAGCAGCTGAAACTGTTGTTCCCCAAGCCGAACGGGCCTGCCTTCGTGTCGGATTCCGAGGACGTCGGCGTCTGGTACCAGGCCTACCTCGCCATGCCCGAGCCCGAACGGCCGTGGATGCGCGGCTTCACCGTCCGCTCGCTGGTCGACGGCGTGCTGACCGTGGACTTCGTGTTGCACGGCGACCACGGTCCCGCCTCGAAATGGGCAGCTCACGCCAAGCCGGGCGACGTCATCGGCCGATTCGGGCCGTCCGCCGACTACGCCCGGCCGCTCGGAAACGCCGGCCTGCTGGTGTTCGCGGGCGACGAAACGGCTTTGCCCGCGATCGCCTCACTGCTGGAACTGCTGCCCGCCGGGCAGAGGCGGCTGGTGTTCGTGGAAATCGAAGATCCGGCCGAGGAACAGGACATCCCCGGCGTGCGGTGGGTGCATCGCAGCGCCGGGGAGGACCTGGTCTCGGTGGTGACGGCCCAGGACGTGCCGTCGTCGACCTGGGTGTGGCTGGGCGGCGAGGCCTCCGCGGTGCGCGCACTGCGGAGGCACTTCGCCGGACTCGGCGTGTCCAAAAAGGACATCGAGTTCTCCGGCTACTGGCGCCGCGCCCTCACCCAGGACGACGCGCCGACCGCCGACGACCTCGCCGAGGCCCAGGAGCGGATCGCCGCACTCAGCGAGTGACGACCAGGACCGCGCTGCTGGCCGGCACGTCGACCGTGGTCGTCGTGCCGGTCACCTTCGCGTTCTTGGGCCGTGGCGTGAACTTCGCGTTCTTCCCGACCTTCGACCCCGCGATGGTGATCTCCTTGGAGTCCAGCGCGGGAGCGGTCAGCACGTAGACCTTGGCGCTGTGAGCCTTCTTCGGCAACGTGATCGTCGTCGTCATCGCGCTCGTGCCCTTGTTGTTGACGAACACGTTGTCGCCGACGCCCCACGCCGTGACGTCAGTGGCACCGGAGACGGTCGCGGAGTGGTAGGCACCGGGCCCGGCCAGCTTCCACAACAGCTCGCCGTAGTAGACCGCCTGCACGCCAGCAGGATCGAGCCCGTCGTAGCGGATCGGCGAGTAGTGCAGCGGGAACTGCGTCGACGTGCCGCCGTGGAAGTTGATGCCCGAACCCTGCCGCGCCGCGACGCCCGACATGTAGTCCAGCGACCACAACGCCGCCGCCTGCACGTTGCTCACGCCGTCCGCGCCGCCGTGGAAGTAGTTGTTCGCCTCGGTGACGCGCCACTGCACGATCCCGTTGGCGGACCAGGCCTTCTCCATCGCGGCCGAGATGTTCGGCAGCCGGCCCGACGAGTTGGACGCCAGCATGCCGGGGATGTTCGCCTCGGTGTTCTTCGCGATGTAGACGTGCGTGGACAGGATGCTCGCACCCCTGTCCTTCTGCGTGCGGGCGAAGTCCTCTGCCCACGAGCTGCTGTTCGCCTGACCGGGGCCGTCGAACTTCGCGCCCGGCACCTTCGCCCTGATCGCGTCGGCGTACTTGCCGAACAGCGCCTCGTACTCCGGCCACGTCTTCACGTAGACGTTGGGCTCGTTGCCGATCTCGAACGCCACCAGGTCCCTGCCGAGGATCCGCGTGGCAGCCGCCGCCTCGTCGGCAGCGGCCTCCGGCGTGTTGGTCTTGAGGTTGATGCCGTAGACGATCTTCCACCCGGTGGCCTTCGCGAACAGCGAGAGCTCCTGGATGTCGGAAGCCGTCACCTCGGTCGGCTTGCCGCCGGTGCCGGACGGGTTCCAGGTGGTCATGTCCACCAGGTTGCCGCCGATGCGCAGCAGGCTCGGGCCGAGCAGCCGGAAGAGCCGGACCAGGTCGGCGTTGCGGGCGTTGAACATCCGCGCCCCGACCCGGTCCTTCTCGTAGCTGAAGCCGGCGAAGTCCTTGCCGACGCTGCTCTTGCTGGTGGGATCCACCCGCACGCCCACGCCGGGCGCGGCCTGGGCGGGGGTGCCGGTGAAGAGGATCAACAGGGCCGCGACGACCGCTGCTCGACGCATGGGAGTCCCTTCGTCAGTGCGGCGGCGGTCCTCACCTTAGATCGGATGTTTGCGGAATTCGAGCACCGAGTGGTCACCCGGAACCTCTGTTACCCCTCCGAGCGTCAATCCGTGCGGTTCTGCCAGCTTCGTCAGCTCTTCGACGCTCCGCTCACGTCCGCCGAAGTGCACCAGCATGATCAGATCCATCTCGGTCGCGGCGCCCACACCTCGGATGCCTTCGACCACGACCAGCCTTGCACTTGCCGGCATGGCCTCGGCGCAGCGGCCCAGGATCCGACCGGCGCTGTCGTCGTCCCAGTCGTGCAGGATGTCGAACAGCAGGTAGGCGTCACCGCCCGCGGGCAACGGGTCGAAGAAGCTGCCCTGCGTCACCTCGGCACGGTCGCCCAGGTTCTGCCGGGCCGGACCGACCTCCAGGTCGACGAGGTGGCCGCGGACGTCCGGGTGCGCGGCGAGCACGGCCGCGAGCAGGTCGCCTGGCCCGCCTCCGACGTCCACGATCAACCCGAACCGCGCCCAGTCCACCGCGTCGACGAACTTCGGCACCCGCTGGCGGATCCGCCAGGTCATCTGCCGGTCGAACGCCTCGCGCAGGTGCGGCTGCTCGTCGAGATCGGCCCAGAAGCCCTGCCCGTAGCGCAGCGGGTAGGCGGGCTCGCCGGTGCGGACGCTGTGCAGCAGATCGACGAAGGCCAAATCGGCGCGCCCGGCCGCGGTGTCCTGATGGAGGAGGTTGTGCAGGCCGGTGCCGGCGTCCGCGCAGAGGTTCGCACCGAAGCCGGTGGTCCGGTAGCCGTCACCGACCCGTTCAACGATGCCGAGGGTGGTGAGGTGGCCGAGGAGCAGCTCGAGGGCTCCTGGGTCGACGCCGAGCTCCTCGGCGAGGTGATCGACGGCCGCGGCCCCGCCGGCCCTCAAACGATCCGGCAGGCCCAGTGTCACCGCGACCCGCAATGCCATCGGCGTGACCAGACCGGCCATCTCCCGGAGCGTCTTCACGTCGTTCTCGTTCCCCATGAAGATCCACCCTGCCACCCTCGTGCAACCTAATTTCTGTCAGCACTGAAGTAATAGCACTGAAGAATTCTCACCTTGTGGACACGACATCTCGATGTCACCTGGTCGGCCTACGGTGTCAGCGCCAGCGATCATCTCCCGAGATCGCCCCGAAGAAGCAGGTCACGAAGTTGTCATCTCCCGTCGCGCGGTCCGTGCCCGCCGCGGTCAGATCGGTGCTCGCCCGCGACCGCTGGGCGCTCGCCGGCACCGTCGCCGTCGTCGTGATCGGCCTGGTCGCGATCTTCGCGGACGTCCTCACCGCCATCGAGGGCCACGACCCGTACACCTACGACTCGACCGCGCTCGATCCCGCGAACGGGCTGCCTGCGGGGTCGTTCGGCGGCGTGAGCGGTGAGCACTGGTTCGGGGTCGAGCCGCTCACCGGCCGGGACCTGTTCGCGATCGTCGTGCACGGCGCGCGCACGTCGTTCCTGATCGGTCTCGCGGCCACGCTGGTGTCGATCGGGCTGGGCGTGCTGATCGGCGCGGCCGCGGGCTACCTCGGCGGCTGGGTGGACCGGGTGATCACCTGGAGCGCCGACGTGTTCCTGGGCTTCCCGTACCTGGTGTTCATGATCGCGCTCGGCGCGGTCGTGCCGGCCGACTTCCCGCGGGCACTGCTGCTGATCATCGTGATCGGGTTCTTCGGGTGGCCGACGACCGCGCGGATCGTGCGGTCGCAGGTGCTCACCCTCAAGGAGCGCAACTTCGTGAAGGCCGCCCGCACGCTCGGGGCGTCGCCGTGGCAGGTGTTCCGCACCGAGCTGCTGCCGAACCTCTGGGGCCCGGTGCTGGTGATGGCAACGTTGTCGGTGCCCGGCAAGATCGGGCTGGAGGCCGCGCTGTCGTTCCTCGGCGTCGGCGTGCTGCCGCCCACGCCCAGCTGGGGGCGGTCGATCAGCGCCGCGATCGACTGGGTCGCCGTGGATCCCGCGTTCCTGCTGTTCCCCGGTCTCGCGCTGTTCGCGGTCACCTGGGGGTTCAACGCGCTGGGCGACGGGCTGCGCGACGCCCTCGACCCGAAGTCGGGGGTGCGCCGGTGAGAACGCTCAGGTTCGCCGCCGCCCGGCTCGGTGGCACGGTGCTCGTGCTGCTCGTCGTGGCGTTCTGCACGTACATCGTCTTCTACCTGGTGCCCTCGGATCCGGCGCTGATGGCGTGCGGCAAGCCGTGCACGCCGGAGAACCTCGCGCTGGCACGGGAGTTCATGGGCTTCGACGAGCCGTGGTGGCAGCAGTTCCTCACGTTCCTCGGCGGGATCTTCACCGGGCGGACGTTCGGCACCGGGCCGACCGCGATCCACTGCACCGCGCCCTGCTTCGGCTACTCGTTCCAGCAGAACGCCGACGTGCTGGAGCTGATCGGCGGCCGCCTGCCGGTCACGGTCTCGCTCGCCGTCGGCGCCGCGGTGCTGTGGGTGGTGCTGGGCGTGGCCGTGGGTGTGTACGCCGCGCTGCACAAGGGCTCCTGGTTCGACCGCGCCGCGGTGGCCGGGTCGGTGATCGGGGTGTCCGCGCCGGTGTACCTGGTGGGACTGCTCGGGATCCTCGTGCTCGGGTTCCAGCTCGACGTGGTGCCGGTCGGCAACTACACCGAGCTCTCCGAGGATCCGGTGCGGTGGGCGTGGGGGCTCGTGCTGCCGTGGTTCGTGCTGGCGTTCGCGCACGGCGCGTTCTACGTCAAGCTCACCCGCACTCAAATGCTCGAGACGATGAGCGAGGACTTCATCCGCACCGCGCGGGCCAAGGGCGTGCCCGAGCGGACGGTCGTCGGCAAACACGCGCTGCGCAACGTGCTGCTGCCCGTCGTGACGCTGACCGGTATCGAGCTCGGGTCGCTGCTCGGTGGCGCGGTGATCACCGAGCGCGTGTTCAGCCTGCCGGGCCTGGGCGGTCTGCTGATCGACGCGGTGCACTCCCGCGACCTGCCGACACTGCTCGGCTGCACGTTGTTCGCCGGTTTTCTCGTTGTCGTCGCCAACGCGGTCGTCGACCTGTCCTACGGCCTGCTCGATCCTCGAGCACGGCTCACCTGAGGGAGGAAAGTCCGTTGTACCGCAAGAAGTTTCTTGCCGTCGTGCTGCTCGGGGCCCTGGGGGTCTCCGCGTGCGGGGCGAACGACCAGAAGGCCTCCGGTGACGCCAAGCCCGAGAAGGGCGGCACGCTGCGCATCCTGTCCGAGTCGCGCTCGATCAACTTCGACCCTGCCAAGTCGCAGAACCTCGCGATCACCCAGCTCGCCCTGGTGCACCGCAGGCTGACCGGCTGGCAGAACGCCGTCGGCCAGCCCGCGAAGGTCGTGCCCGACCTCGCCGACACCGGCAAGACCACCGACGGCGGCAGGACCTGGACGTTCACCCTGCAGGACGGGCTGAAGTTCAGCGACGGCACGCCGATCACGTCCGCCGACGTGAAGTGGGGCGTCGAGCGCTCGTTCGCGCCGGCGTTCGGCGGCGGTCTCGGCTACCACAAGGACCTGCTCGGCGGCGGTGACTACAAAGGACCGTTCGAGGGCAAGGAACTCGACTCCATCAAGACCCCGGACGAGAAGACCATCGTCTTCACCCTGACCCGCCCGTACGGCGACTGGCCGTGGATCGCGTCCACGCCCGCGTTCGCGCCGGTGCCGAAGGGCAAGGGCGCCGAGGCGGACTACGCCGAGCACGCCATCGCGTCCGGCCCGTACCAGATCGCGAGCTACCAGAAGGGCGTCGAGGTCAAGCTCTCCCGGAACCCGCACTGGGAGGCCGCCAAGGACCAGGTGCGCACGGGCCTGCCGGACGAGGTCGTCATCCAGCTCGGCCAGGAGGCCTCGGTCGTCTCGCAGCGTCTCGCCGCCGACTCCGGTGACGACAAGTTCGCGTTCGGCGCGTCGTTCGTCTCCCCCGCCCAGCTCGCGCAGCTGCAGGGCAACGCCGCGGCCAAGTCCCGGCTCGTGACGTCGAAGTCCGGCGCGGTCGCGTACCTCGGCCTCAACACCCAGAAGGCGCCGCTGAACAACGTCAAGGTGCGCCAGGCGTTCCAGTACGCGGTGAACAAGGCCGCCTACCAGGTCGCGTCCGCCGGTTCGGCCGCGCTCGCCGGGGACACCGCCTCCACGTTGATCACGCAGGGCATCGAGGGCCGCGAGCAGTTCGACCTCTACCCCACGAAGCCCGAGGGGGACCCGGAGAAGGCGAAGCAGCTGCTCGCCGAGGCCGGTTTCCCGAACGGCCTGGACAACCTCACCCTGGTGCTGAACAAGTCCAACAACCTCACCGACAAGTCCGAGGCCATCCAAGCGGCGCTGGCCCGCGCGAACATCAAGGTCACCATCCGGTCGCTGGAGACGGACGCGTACGAGACCGAGACGAACCTCGCGGAGAACCCGGCATACGACCTCACGCTGGCGTCGTGGCAGCCGGACTTCCCCAGCGCCAACTCGAACATCCAGCCGCTCTTCGCCTCGTCGGAGATCGGCAGGGGCGGCTACAACCTCTCCCGGTACTCCAACGCCGAGGTGGACAAGCTGATCGGGGAAGCGCAGTCCACTGTGGACCCCGTTGAGGCCGGCAGGAAGTGGGCCGCGATCGACAAGCGGATCCTGCAGGACTCGCCGGTGGTGCCGCTGATCTACACCCGCAACTCGTTCCTGCACGGCTCGAAGGTCGGCAACTTCTTCATCGCCGACTTCCCGGCCTACCCGAACTACCTGCAGCTGGGCCTCACCAAGTGAGTGACCTGCTGTCCGTCGAGAACGTCTCGGTGGAGTTCGGTTCCTCCGCGGTGGTCAGCGAGGTCTCCTTCTCGCTGGCCACCGGGGAGGTCCTCGCCGTCGTCGGCGAGTCGGGTTCCGGCAAGACCGTGACCGCGATGTCGTTGCTGGGCCTGCTTCCCGCGAGCGCTTCCGTGTCGGGAAAGGCGTTGCTGGCCGGGCGCGATCTGTACTCGTTGTCGCCGGCCGAGCTGCGTTCGGTGCGGGGCAACGAGGTCGGCATGGTGTTCCAGGAACCCATGAGCGCCCTCAACCCGGTCTTCACGATCGGCAGCCAGATCGTGGAGGCGGTGCGGGTGCACCGTTCGGTCTCGCGTTCCGCGGCGAAGGCACGGGCGCTCGAGCTGCTGCGGCTGGTCGGACTGCCCGAGGAGCGGTTCAGGGCGTTCCCGCACGAGATGTCCGGTGGTCAGCTGCAACGCGTGGTGATCGCCATCGCGGTGGCGAACGAGCCGTCGCTGCTGATCGCCGACGAGCCGACCACCGCGCTGGACGTGACGGTGCAGGCCGAGATCCTCGGTCTGCTGCGGGACCTGCGCGACC